>JANNWL010000368.1:0-9296 GCA_031414735.1 Burkholderiales bacterium
CGCCAGCAAGTGGTAGGGCTCGGGCCGGCTGTCGAGGAGCCACATCGAGAGCAGCGCGGCAAAGAGCGGCGTGAGGTTGTTGAACACGGCCGCCAGTTGCGGCCCGCCTTCGGCCACGCCCAGGCCCCAGCAGCGGTAGGCGCCGATTGAGGCGCCGAGAGCCGTGTAGAGAAGGGCTGCCACCACGCTAACGCTCCACTGGATGGGATGAGCGCCCATGACCTGTTCCACGGTGGCGAAGCTGCCGGCGGCCAGCAGGCCAAACATCGCCTGGATCCAGACCATCGCCGCCCAGTCCCAGGCGGGGCGCTGCGCGCCTTGCATGTGCGCCGGCGGCCGCGCCAGCAACCAGCTGTAAAACGCCCAGCCGATGGCGGCCACCAGGATCAGCAGATCACCCGGCAAAAACTGCACGGCCATCAGCACCTGCAGCGAGCCGCGGCCGATCACCAACACCACGCCGATGAGCCCAAGCGCGGCGCCCAGCAACTGGCGCGCACGGGGTTTTTCGCCGAAGAAGAGCACGCCCACGGCGAGCATCCATACCGGCATGCTCGACGCCACCAGCGTGATGTTCAGCGGCGTGGACGTCACCAGCGCGGTGTACTGCAGCGAATTGAAGAGGCCGACACCGAGCACGCTGATCAGCAGTAGATAGCGCCAGCGCAAACGCACCTCGCGCCACTGCAAAAGTACGCGCCACGCCAGCGGCAGCAAAAGCACGGCGGTGAGCGACCAACGCAGAAAGTTCAGCGTGAGCGGCGGCACCTGGCCCACCATCAAACGGCCGACGACGGCGTTGCCGGCCCACAGCAGCGGGGCCATGGTTAGCAGGGCAATGAGTCGTGGGGTCAGGGTGGTCATGGGGTAGGTGCGTACTGCTCCCTATCCCTGGGGAGAGGAGGGAGCCCGTTCGTGTCCCGGCGATGGTGCCATGACCCCTGCGGCGCCAACGCCACGCACTTTCGCTTAACCTCGCGCGCACCCATCTACTAGGAGTGCACCATGCCCCGCGCCATCCAGATCACCGCCTTCGGCGGCCCCGAAGCCATGCAGCTTGTCGACCTCTCCGTGGGCGACCCGGGCCCCGGCGAAATTCGCATCCGCCACCAGGCCAGCGGCCTGAACTTCATCGACGTGTATCAGCGCACCGGCCTGTACCCGAACCCGCTGCCGCTGACCCTGGGCATGGAAGGTGCCGGCACCGTGGAAGCCGTGGGCGCGGGCGTCACGCACCTGAAGGCTGGTGACCGCGCGGCCTACGCCAGCAACCCGCCGGGCAGCTACAGCGAATGCCGCGTGATGCCGGCCAAGACGGTGGTGCGCTTGCCCGACAACATCGCCTTCGACACGGCCGCCGGCATGATGCTCAAGGGCTTGACGGCGCAGTACCTGCTGAAGAAGACGTTGCCCGTGCAAGGCCTGCAAGCCGGCGACTTTGTGCTCTTCCACGCCGCCGCCGGTGGTGTGGGTCTCATCGCTTGCCAATGGGCCAACGCACTGGGCTTGCAACTCATCGGCACGGCCGGGGGTGCAGCCAAATGTGCCCTCGCGCGTGAGCACGGCGCGGCACATGTCATCGACTACACCAGCGAAGATTTCGTCGAGCGTGTCAAAGACATCACCGCCGGCCAAGGCGTCAAGGTGGTCTACGACTCGATCGGCAAAGACACCTTCGAGCGCAGCCTGAATTGCCTGCGGCCCTTTGGCTTGATGGCGAGCTTTGGCAACGCCTCGGGCCCGGTGCCGCCCTTTGCGATCGGCAGCCTAGGCCCCAAGGGTTCGCTCTACATCACACGCGCCACGCTCTTCACTCACATTGCCACGCGTGAAGCCACGCAGGCCATGGCCGATGACCTATTTTCGGTCGTTAGCAGCGGCGCGGTGAAGATCCGCATCGACCAGCGCTACGCCCTGGCCGACGTGGCGCAGGCGCACCGCGACCTGGAAGCGCGCAAGACCACGGGCTCGACGGTCCTGCGCGTCTAGGTCCAACCAGGCCGAGCCACGGGTCCGGTTTCGCCGGCCCGTAGGCGAACGCCCCCTCGGGGGCAGCGAGCAAGAGCGAGCTTGGGGGCCTTACTTACTGCGAAAACTTGTAGTCCGTCTTCGCCTTGGTGCGCAGTTCTTCCTGGTACTTCTGCAGCTTGCCCTGCTCCATGCGCTGCTTGATCTGGGCCTTCACGTCGTCGAATCCAGGGAAACTCGCTTCGCGCGTTTCCTCAAGGCGAATGACGTGCCAGCCGAACTGTGTCTTCACAGGGCTGTCGGTCATTTCGCCCGGTTTCAGCTTGGTCAGCGCGCTTGCGAACTCGGGCACGTAGGAGTCGGGCTTGGCGAAGTCCAGGTCGCCGCCGTTGGCGCCCGAACCGGTGTCCTTGGAGCTGGCCTTGGCCAGGACGTCGAACTTCTCGCCGGCCTTGATCTTCTTGATCAGCGCCACGGCCTCTTCTTCCTTGTCCACCAGGATGTGGCGGGCGCGGTATTCGGTGCCAGTGGCCTGGGCCTTGAACTTGTCGTACTCGGCCTTGGCCTCGGCGTCGGTCACCGGGTTCTTCTTGCGGTAGTCCTCGAACAGCTCGCGGATGAGGATGCTTTGGCGCGCGAGGTCCATCTGGTTGCGATAGTCAACGCTGGCCGCCACGCCGCGCTTTTCGGCTTCCTGCACAAAGATTTCGCGCAGCACGACCTGGTCGCGCGCTTGTTGCTGAATATCCGGGCCGACCTTCTGACCGCTGCGCTCGGCCTGTTGGACCAGCAGGTCGACGCGGGATTTCGGGACCGGCTTGCCGTTCACGGTGGCAATGTTCTGGGCCTGGGCTGCCAGCGGCAGAGCCATGGCAAGCGCCAAGGCCAAGGGGAGGGCCGCGCGTGCGGGAGTGGACTTGAAGATCATGGAGGGCAGACTTTCGTCGGTGGGGGAGGGGGAGGCTGACCGGCCTGGCCGGGCGGCTGCTCGCCGGGTCGGCGGCGCCTGGCGCATCGGTCGGGGCAGAGCTTCAGACTTCTTCGGGGGCGCGGGCCACGATGGCCAGAGCGTGCACGCCCTGCCCGGCCAACGAGCCCAAGGAATCATACACAAGGCGGTGCCGCGCCACGCGTGAGAGCCCGCTGAAGCGTGCACTCGTGATGCGCACCGTGTAGTGCCTGCCCTCGCGAGCACCGGCGTGGCCAGCGTGCAGGTGGCTGTCGTCGTCGACTTCGATGGCGCTGGGCGCCAGCGCCATGCGCAAGACCTGATCGATGTCGCTTGCGTTCATGTGCAGGTCCTCATGTCGCGGCCTTGAAGTCGATGGCGGCGGAATTGATGCAGAAGCGCTCGCCGGTGGGCAGCGGGCCGTCTTCGAAGACATGGCCCAGGTGCGTGCCGCAGTTGCGGCAGCGCACCTCGACACGCACCATGCCCAGGCTGTCGTCGACCACACGCTCCACGACATCGCTGTTGATCGGCTCCCAGTAGCTGGGCCAGCCGCAGCCGGCATCGAACTTGGTCTTGGACTCGAACAGCGGCGTGCCGCAGCCCACGCACTGGTACTGGCCGGCATCGGTGTGGTCCCAGTACTTGCCGGTGAAGGGACGCTCGGTTGCAGCGTGGCGTGCCACCTGGTACTGCTGCGGTTCGAGTTCGGCACGCCATTCGGCGTCGGTCTTGCGCAGGGGGTAGCGCGGGTCATCGTGCGGGTGGGGATGGGGAGGTTTCATGAGGAGCAGGAGATCTCCAGGGTTTGCGCCCAGGCGGGCGGGAAGGCCGCGTAGGCCTCTTGGTCAGGCTGTTCGTCGAATGGGCGCTGCAGAACTTTCAGCAGGCGCTGCACTTCGCTGAAGTCGCCCTCGCGGGCGCGCTCGATGGCGGTTTCGGCCAGGTGGTTGCGCAGGACGAATTTGGGGTTGACGCGATTCATGCGAACGGCGCGGTCCGCGTCATCGCTGCCCTCGGCCTGCAGGCGGGCGGTGTAGCGGACAGCCCAGGCGTCAAAGGCGTCGCGGTCGATGAAGCCGTCTCGAACGGCCTCGTTGCGGGCGCCTGCTTGGGACGAGAAGCCGGCCATGCGGCGCCAGGTGATGCTGAAGTCGGCGTGGTCGGCCGCCATCAATTGCAGCAGGTCGTCGGCCAGGGTCTGGTCTTCGTCGTGTCCGTCGCGCAGACCCAGCTTCGCCCGCCATGCACCCAGCATGGACTGCGCGTACACCGTCTTGTAGGGCTCCAGCGCGGCCAGGGCCGCGTCGCTGTCGCCAATGACGGGCAGCAGCGCCTGTGCCAGTGCATGCAGGTTCCAGAAGGCCACGTTGGGCTGGCGCGCCCAGGCGTAGCGGCCGGCGTGGTCGGAATGGTTGCAGATGTGGCCCGGGTCGAAGGCGTCCAGGAAGCCGAAAGGGCCGTAGTCGATCGTCAGGCCCAGCACCGACATGTTGTCGGTGTTCATCACGCCGTGGCAAAAACCCACCGCCTGCCACTGCGCCAGCAGCGCTGCGGTGCGGCGCGCCACGGCTTCGAGCAGGGCTTCGGCGGGGCGGGCGGCGTCGGCCAGATCGGGGTAGTGCAACGCGATCGTGGTGTCGACCAGGCGCTGCAGCATCGCCGGGTCGGGCTGGGTGTGTGCAAAGTGCTCAAAGTGGCCGAAGCGCAGGAAGCTGGGCGCCACGCGCGTCACCACGGCGGCGGTTTCGACCGTCTCGCGCCGCACGGGCAGGGGCGAACCGACCAGCGCCAGTGCCCGGGTGGTGGGCACGCCCAGCGCATGCATGGCCTCGGAGCACAGGAACTCACGGATGGACGACCGCAGCACGGCGCGGCCGTCGCCCATGCGTGAAAACGGCGTCAGGCCGCTGCCCTTGAGTTGCACTTCCAGCCGGCCTTGGGGTGTGTCTGCTTCGCCCAGCAGCAGTGCGCGGCCGTCACCCAACTGCCCGGCCCAGACGCCGAACTGGTGCCCGGAGTACACGGTGGCCAGCAGACCACCGGGTGGCACCTGGTTGCCCGCTAGCAGGGCCAGGGCGGCATCGCTGTGCAGCCAATCGGCCCAGCCCAGGTCGGCTGCCAAGGCGTCGCTGCGCGCCACCCAATGCGGAGCGGGCAGGGGCTGCGCGGCCTGGGGGTGGGCAAAGGTCCGCCCCAGGGACTGGGCTTGACTGTCGCTGCGCCAGGTCGGCGGGCTGCAGGACAGGCGGGTGTCGACGACGGCGTTCATGCCGCGTATTGTCGCGGCGCCGCCGGGCCAGCGCCGCGGCCGGGTTGATGGCCTTCGGCCGCCGAGGTGTCGCCGCTGCGACATCGGCATTGGGGGAAGTCCCTGACCCCCGGGGTCATGCCTTTCCGCTACCTTCCGGCGTCTTTGTCGAACACTTCCCCAGAACAGATTGGAGACCTGACCATGCGTTTCACACACCGCCTCTTCGGCGTTTCGGTCGTGGCCTCGGCCGCGTTGGTGTCCGGCGTGGCTTTCGCCCAGGCCGGCGCCACCGTCAAGGTGGCATTCATCGACCCCTTGTCCGGCCCCTTCGCCGCCGTCGGCCAAAACGGACTCAAGAGCTGGCAGTTCAGCGCTGAAGAGTCCAGCAAGAAGAACGCCGCCAGCGTGAAGTTCGAGATGGTGCCGTTCGACAACAAGGGGTCTCCGCAAGAGAGCCTGACCGTGCTCAAAGCCGCCATTGACCAGGGCATCCGCTTTGTCGTGCAGGGCCAGGGCTCCGGCGCGGCCGCGGCCATCTCTGACGCCGTGACCAAGCACAACGAGCGCAACCCGGGGCAGGAGGTGGTCTTCATCAACTACGCCGCCGTGGACCCCGACCTGACCAACAGCAAGTGCTCGTTCTGGCACTTCCGCATGGACGCCGACACCTCCATGAAGATGGAAGCCCTCACCAGTTACATGAAGGACCAGGCCGAGGTCAAGAACGTCTACCTGATCAACCAGAACTACGCCCACGGCCAGCAGGTGTCGCGCTACTTCAAGGACACCATCGCGCGCAAGCGGCCCGACGTGAAGATCGTCGGCGACGACCTGCACCCGCTGGGCCAGGTGAAGGACTTCGCGCCCTTCATCGCCAAGATGAAGGCGGCCGGCGCTGATTCGATCGTCACCGGCAACTGGGGCCCGGACCTGTCGCTGCTGATCAAGGCCGCCAAGGACGCTGGCCTCACTGCCAACTTCTACACCTACTACGCCGTGACTGCGGGCGTGCCCACGGCCATGGCTGCGGGCGTGGGCGGCAAGGTGCGGGTGGTGGGTATCGGCCACACCGGCGTTCCCGGCGTGAAAGCCTGGCAAGACGCCTACCAGGCCAAGTTCGGTGACGACTGGTACACCTACCAGACCTTCAACACCTTCGCCATGCTCTCGGCCGGCATGGCCAAAGCCAAGAGCATCAATGCGGTGGCTGTTGCGCAGGCCATGAGCGGGCTGAAGTTCACGGGCTTCTCGGGCGAAGCCGAGATGCGCAAGACCGACCACCAACTGCAGCAGAACGTCTACATCTCCGAGTGGCGCAAGGCCGATGCGAAGAACCCGTACAACGTCGAGAAGACGGGCTTCAACTTCCAGGAGGTCAAGGCCATCCCGGCGTACGTGGCCAGCACGCCGACCTCGTGCGCGATGAAGCGGCCGTAAGGGACCACCCCAGTAGGGCCTGCGGCGCTGCCCCTCAAGGGGGCGCTGCTGGCGGCCCGGCGGAGCCGATTCCGCGGCGTCTGCTTGGCTTGGCCAGACTCACCTGACCGTGGATCTCTCCTTCTTCCTGATCTCCCTGCTCAACGGCCTGTCGGTCGGGCTGCTGCTTTTCATGCTGGCGTCGGGCCTGACGCTGATCTTCAGCATGATGGGCGTGCTGAACTTCGCGCACGCCAGCTTCTACATGCTGGGCGCCTACGTCGCGTTCACGCTGACCCAGGCGCTGGGGTTCTGGTGGGGGCTGGTGCTGGCGCCCCCCGTGGTGGGTGTGATGGGCGCGCTGTTCGAGCGCTTTGCGCTGCGCCGGGTGCGCAAGTTCGGGCACGTGCCCGAGTTGCTCATCACCTTTGGGCTGAGTTACATCATTCTTGAAGTGGTGCAACTGGTCTGGGGGCGGCAGCCGCTGAACTTTCAGCCGCCCGAGTCGTTGCGCGGGCCGCTGTTCACCATCGTTGATCTGCCTTCATCACTGGGTATGAACTGGGGTTTGCCGCCCGAGGTCTGCAAGACGACAGTCGGCGCCATCTGCACGCAGTTCCCGGCCTTTCGCGCCTTCGGCATGGGTGTGGCGGTGTTGATGCTGGTGGCGGTGTGGCTGGTGCTGACGCGCACGCGCATTGGCCTGGTCATCCAGGCGTCGCTCACGCATCCGGACGCTGTCGAATCGCTGGGCCACAACGTGCCGCGCGTGATGATGCTGGTGTTCGGCGGCGGCACGGCGCTGGCCGGATTGGCCGGGGTCATCGGCGGCGCCTTGCGCGTCACCGAGCCGTCCATGGCGCTGTCGGTGGGCGCGGTGGTGTTTGCCGTCATCGTCATCGGCGGCATGGGCTCGCTGGCCGGCGCCTTCATTGCGTCGGTGGGGCTGGGCATCATCGAAAGTTTCGCGGTGGGCAGCGACCGGTCACTCGCCGACTTCTTCGCCTGGCTGGGCATGCAGGTCACACCCGAGACCTTCGGCTACGCCGTGTGGAGCGTGAAGATGAGCCAGGTCGCGGCCATCCTGCCTTTCATGCTGCTGGTGCTGATCCTGATCTTCAGGCCCAAGGGCTTGCTCGGCACGCGTGAGGGATAAGGGCTCATGCACCACACCGGCCCCGTCTACCGATTCAGACCCTACAACGTGGGGCGCTGGGTGGTGTGGGGCGTGTACGCGCTGCTGATGTTCGTGGCTCCCATGCTGTGGGGCAGCAGCCTGGCGCTGACCATGCTGTCGCAGATGGGCATTGCCGTCATCGCCTGCCTGGCCTTCAACATGCTGCTGGGTCAGGGCGGCATGCTCAGCTTCGGGCACGCCGTGTACTCGGGCCTGGGTTCCTTCTTCGCCATCCACACGCTGAACATGGTGTCCAAGGGGCAGCTGTCGCTGCCCGTGAGCATGGTGCCGCTGGTGGCGGGTTTCTTCGGCGCGCTGTTCGCGGCGCTCTTGGGCTTCGTCACGACGCGCAAGGCGGGCACCCCATTCGCGATGATCACGCTGGGCGTGGGTGAACTGGTGTGGGCCATGTCATTGATGTTTCCCGGCTTCTTCGGCGGCGAAGGCGGCATCAGCGGCAACCGCGTCGCCGGCCAGCCCTTTCTGGGCATCACCTTCGGGCCGCAGAAGCAGCTCTACTACCTGATCGCGATCTACGCCTTTGTCTGCACGGCAGCCATGTTCGCCTTCACGCGCACACCGCTGGGCCGCATGCTGAATGCCGTGCGCGACAACCCCGAGCGGGTGGAATTCATCGGTTACAACACGCAGTACGTGCGCTACTTCGCATTCATCGCGTCGGGTTTCTTCATGGGCATTTCAGGCGGCTTGTCGGCGCTGAATTTCGAGATCGTCACGGCCGAGGTCGTCAGCGCCCTGCGCTCCGGCGCCTTCCTGCTCTTCACCTTCCTGGGCGGCGCGGTGTTCTTCTTCGGGCCCATCATCGGCGCGGTGCTGATGGTACTGGCGCTGGTGCTGTTGTCCGAGATCACCCAGGCCTGGCTTCTCTACATGGGCCTGGTCTTCACCTTCATGGTCATGTACGCCCCGGGCGGCATTTCCGCCCTGATCATGATGAACCTGCGCGTGGCTTCCTTCGGCAAACTGAGGCCTTTGCTGGGCTGCTATCTGGCGCTGGCCGGCACGGGCGCGGGCATGCTGGTGGGGGCGGGCGCGATGATCGAGATGGTCTACCACCTGCAGCTGAACGTGGCGCTGGGCGACCAGATGAAGTTCATGGGCGCCACCATCAATGCCAAGGGCTTGGACAGCTGGTTCGGCGCTGCGATGGTGCTCGTCGCGAGCGCTGCCTTGTTCGAGATGACGCGGCGCGAATTCGTGCGCCAGTGGGGCACGACACAGGAAGAGATCGAGCGCGAAATCAAGAAGCGCGAGGCGTTGACGTGACGGCCACCCCCGCCATCGAACTGCGCGACGTGCGCAAGAGCTTCGGCAAGACCGAGATCATTCGCGGCGCCAGCCTCGCGGTCAAAGCCGGCGAGCGGGTCGCGATCATCGGCCCCAACGGCGCTGGCAAGAGCACGCTGTTCAATCTGATGTCGGGCCGCTTTGGCATCAGCAGCGGCGAGATCCTGCTCAAGGGTGAGCGCATTCATGGCCTGGAGCCGTTCGAGATCAATCGCAAGGGCCTG
>JANNWL010000369.1:0-15438 GCA_031414735.1 Burkholderiales bacterium
GATGTCGCGGAACAGCGTGACGGTGACGCCGTCAACGCCGGGCTCATTCGCGTCTTGCAGACCGTTGGCGTTGAGGTCGTTCCAGACGAAGTCGCCGAGTTTGGCGGCCAGGACGGGAATGATCAGCGGCTGGCCGGTCGAGCCATTGACGGTGGGGAAGTCAGGTGCAAACAAGCGCGGGTCGGCGACGATGCCCAAGTATTGCTGCTGACCTTGGTCGGCCACGTAGCCGTCACCGCCGCCGCTGCCCACAGGCAGCAAGGCTTGTGCAGTCAACGCCGAGATGGCCGCCTGGTTCCCGCCCGTCAGGTCGTTGTTCAGGTTGACGTCCGGGTTCTGACCAATCAGCTGCCACACGGCGCCTTGCACGTTTTGCCAAATGCCGTTGGCGCCCAACGTTCCCTTGTAGTAGCTGTTAAGCAGCCAGTTCACCGAATCCAGCTGGTTAAGGCCTGCGGCCCCGCCTGCCAATTGGGGCATGGCGGCATTCAGAATGCCCAGTTCCGCCGTGGCGGTGGAGTACAGGTTGGCGCTGTAGTAAACGTTGGGCGGCAGCGGGCCGTTGAACAACCCGACGGTGCGGTCCAGGCACCACGAGTCGATCAACGAACCTGAGGGCGATGTCGGCGTGAACGCAACACTGGTGCTGCTCAATATGGTCAGGTCGAAGAAGCTGGGGAAACCGAATGGCGAACCGTTCAGGCCAGGTGAAAGGCTGGCATTGAAAGTGATGCTGGGGGGGATGTACATGCAGTTCTCCAAAAGGAATCACGCCAAACCTAGATCAACGCGGCGCTGATTGCCCAGACAAAGTTTGGGCGCGAAAAAACATCGGCAGGCCCAACCGACCTTGTCGGCGGGCGTCCGCCGGGACCGTTTGAACAACGACTACTTCTTACGGCGCATCACCGCGAAGGCGGCCAGCGCTGCCACGGCGAGCAGGGGCAGGCTGCCGGGCTCAGGCACCGTACAAACGGCCGGGAACGTGCCGCAACCGACCCTCGGCGTCACCTGCGGCCGGTTCAACTGCGGCACGTTCGGTGTGCCCGCCACAAATTCCGGGGCCGGCGCTGCCGTTTGTGCGGTGGCCGGCGCGGCTGTTTGCGCCATCGCAATGGGAGCCGTCAATGCGCCCAGGCAAAACATTGCGAATGCCAGCTTCAGGTTCTTCGTCATCTCTATCTCCAATCAAGCCATCTGGGGTTCGGGGTCCCGCGCTGCGGGGCCGGTTCCCACTGTTGAGCAAAAAACGCGCCAAAAGATAAACATCTTCAAAATCAGCAACTTGGCGGGATGTCTGGGCCAGACGGGTCACCAGCTGTAAAAATTTCTGACAGAAATTCGGCGTCACGACCTACAGCATTTCCGGGGCACTTTCCTGACGCCTCGGCACTTTACCCACCCATCGCCCGCTGCTGCCCCCCCGAAGTCGGGGGGCGACTGGCAGCCGGCGCGACTTCAATCACGGCAGCATCGGATCTCAGGTCAGCGTGTCGTTGCATCCGCTGTCCCTGATGCGCGGCGCCGGCCGCTGGCTACACTGCGAGCAACCTGACAAGGGGCCCGAACCATGCTTTTTGCACGTTATTTGCTCGCCTTCTTGATGCTCCAGTGGTCTGCAACCGCGGGCTTTGCCCAGGACAAACCAACGGAGCCGCCGGCAGGCGAAATCACCTCCGCGCCGGCTTTGCGTTTGCCTGTGCCGAGCGATCTGGGCCTGGCCACACCCCGCCCGGTGAAAGCGGTGTCGGCCATGCTGGGCTTGGGGCGGCAGCGGTTGGCGCTGGTGGTGGGCAATGGCACGCTGGGGAACCGGCCGATGCTGGCTTCTGCGCCGCGAGACACGCAGGCGGTGGCCGCGGCGCTGCGTGCGGCAGGCTTTGTGGTGATGGTGAGGGAAGACCTGTCTGCCGCCGACCTGCGCGCCAGCCTGGCGGAATTGCGCGACCGTTTGCAGCCCGGGGCCCTGGGTTTTGTCTATGTCACGGCGCTGGCCGTGCAGGTGAACGGGCAAAACCTGTGGCTGCCGCGTGAAGCGCCGCTGGAAGCCGCACTGCCGCCTGCTCAACTGGCCCAGCGCCTGGCTCAGGCGGGGGTGCCGGTGTCAGAAATCATCAACGCCTTGCTGGGCACGCCCGACAGCCCGCGCATGCTGGTGCTGGACGCCGCCTACGCGCACCCGGCGCTGGCCGGCCTGCCCCAGGCAGGGTTGTCGGAAGAAAAACTGCCGCCGGGCATGGTGGCGCTGTTTTCCAGTGCGCTGGGCGTGGCCCAGGCGCGGCCCGAGGCGGCCGACCTGCCGGCGGCGCCTGCCGCTGACGCCGCCCCGGCCGCGGAACTGGCCGCCTCGCGATTTGCACGCGCGCTGGTGGACGCCATCGCCACGCCACGCATCACCGGCGCCGAGGCCCTGCGCACAACGCGCCGCACGCTGTTCGACGGCAGCCAGGGCCTGGTGTCGCCGTGGCTTTCGGGCGACAACGACAGCCGCGAGGAACTGGCCGAGAGCACGCTGCTGGACAGCCTGATCCCGCGCACGCCGGAAGACTTTGCCCGTGAAGCGCTGAAGCAGGCGAGCAACCGGGGTCGGCGTGCCGCCGGCGAACAGAGCGTGGCCGAGGTGCTGCAGCAGAGCACGGCCACCCCGTCGGCGGGCGAGGCCGCCGCCAATGCCAGCAACGCGACCGTGCCACCGCCGCCAACACCGACACCGACGCCTTCGGTTTCAAGCCTTCTCAATACCCTGGGCCTGGCCGCCAGCGCGGTGGGCGCCGTCGCCAGCGTGGCTGCGACGGCGGCTGGCGTAGCGGCCGCCGCCCCGACCCAGGCGCTGCTGGCTGCGCAGGCCACCAGCGCCGCGGTCAGTGTCGTGGGGACCGCAGCGACTGTGGCCTCCACCGCCGGCTCGGCAGCCAGCAGCGTGATGGCGCTGGCCTCGCGGCTGGGTTCAGACGGCGCCGCCACCGCACCGGCAGCTGCCGCAACGGCCACCGCGGCCGCAGCCGCGGTGGCAGCAGCAGCCAGCAGCTTGCCTAAAGCCGCGCCCGCAGCCACAGCCCTGGCTGCCAGCGGTCTGCCGACGGCGGCCCCCGCAGCCCCGGCCCGAGGCACGGCGCCCAGCCAGCCGTCACGGGCGGGCAATGTCACCGGCGACATGCCGGTCCAGTCGGTCCTGGCCAGCGCCCAGCCGCCGGCGGCGCGCCCGGCAGCCACACGCCTGCCCGCGCCCCCGCCCGTGGACGGCCGCACGGCTTCCAATTCCGCGGGTGGCGAGCGGCCGGTGTACACGCCGCGCACCAACTCCTATGGCTATGCCGAAGGCGACACCTTCACCTACCAGGTCACCGACACCTGGAAGGGCGAGGTGACGGGCTCGTACACCACCGCCATCGAAGAAGTGCTGGGCGACGGCAAGCTGCTGGCCAACGGCGCGCAGTTGCAGATGGACGCGCAGGGCCGCATCACCAAGCAACACGGCCTGGACGGCACGGTGTCGACCTTCGAGCCGAGCCAGGACCTGTGGTGGTCCAACCCCAAACGGGGCGAGAGCCGCGACGTGCTGTTCAAGGAAACCTTCCAGCGCGCCGACGCCAGCCGGGGCACCACCGAGTGGAAGGGCTCGACCAGCGTGGGCCGGCCACGCACCATCGACACCCCGGCCGGGCCTTACGAGGCGCTGCCCATCGAAAGCAGCGGCTGGTACTACGAAGCCCTGGACGGCGGCGCCAAGACCAGCGGCAAGTGGACCCGCACGGTCTGGTATTCGCCCAAGCTCGGTCACCCGGTGGCCATCGACATCCAGGACGCCGACCGCGTGGGCAAGCTGCTGCGGCGTGAACGGGTGGAGCTGATGCACGCGCAGACCTCGCGCGGCACGCCTTGACGGAGCAGCACAGGCAGCGGCGGGCCTGGGCCTGCGCGGCCGGGGCGATACTGCTGGCGGGTTGCGCCGGGCCGACGCGAACGCCGGAACGCGATGGCCCGGGCCTGAATCCGCCACCGGGCCTGGACCGTGTGCCCGACGCGCGGCCACGCGTGGAACCGCTGCGCGTGGGCGGGCCGAACAAGCCGTATGAAATCTTTGGCCAGCGCTACGTGCCGCTGACCGCGGACGTGGCCTTTCGCGACAGCGGCGGGGCGTCTTGGTACGGCCGCAAGTTCCACGGCCTGCCCACGTCCAGCGGCGAGCTCTACGACATGTATGCCATGACGGCCGCGCACAAGACCCTGCCCATCCCCAGTTACGCCCGCGTGCGCAACCCGGCCAATGGACGCGAGGTGGTGGTGCGCATCAACGACCGCGGGCCCTTTGCGCCAGGCCGGGTGATCGACCTGAGCTACACCGCCGCGCTGCGCCTGGGTGTGCTGGCCGGCGTGGCGCCCGTCGAGGTGGTGCGGCTGACGCACGCCGACATCCGCAACGCTGACCAAAGCGCCAACCGCAACGCCGATCGGTGGCGCGAACTGCTGCCCTGAGCAGGCACCCGGACACCCCTAGGTCAGCAGCCAACCCGGCTTGATCAGTCAGCCGTTTGCGCCGATGCTCTGCGACCCCCACCGACAGATCATCGCGCCATGGCCACCGACGACACCTCCCCGATCACCTTCTCCGTTCCCGGCCAGAGTGGCGCGCCCACCGCCGGCGCCACCCGCGGTGGGGCCGCGCCGGCTGCGGCGTTGCCCGGGCAGGTGAAGGCGTCGGTGCGGGTGGGCGCGCAGCGCGACGGCGGCGCGCCGGTGCGCGTGACCGCGGTGCCTGACGAAGACATCGTGGCGCTGCACATCGAAAACGGGCCGGTGCTGCTGCTGCACCCGGCCACGGCGCGCGACCTGATGCAAGGCGCTGCAGGCCGCCAGCGCGGCACGGCCGACGTGGCGGTGCAGGTCCAGCTGGCCTGGCCCGGTGCGGTCGGCGACGCCACCACCGCAACGACAACAACGCGCGACCTGGCCGACATGGGCCAGATCGTGGTCACGGCCTTCCAGGTGCTGACGGGGCTGGTCAAGGACGAGGCCATCGACTTCGTCACCGGCAAGGTGGTGCAGCGCGTGGACAACCAGGTCGACCCCGGTGTGTATGCGCTGCAGCCCGACAGGCTGGAAAAGCTCAACGGCAGCGCGCACAAGCGGACCCGGGTGGACGCCAGCAAGGACCCGATCCTGGTGCTGGTGCACGGCTCGTTCGTCGACACCAGCAGCACGTTCGAAAAGCTCTGGCTGGAGCACCCGGCCGGTGTCCAGCGCTTGTTCCAGCATTACGACGGCGCCGTGTACGCGCTGGACCACCCGACCCTGGCCGCCAGCCCCATCGCCAACGCGCGCACCCTCGTCCAAGCCCTGCCCGACGGCGCGCGGCTGCACCTGGCCACGCATTCGCGCGGTGGCCTGGTGGCCGAGGTGCTGGCCCGCGTGATCGGGCAGAACGGTGTCGGCGAGGACGACCTGGCCTTCTTCGCCGACCCGGCCTACGAGGCGCAGCGGGCGGAGCTGCTGGCCTTGAGCCAACTCGTCAAGGGCCGTGGTCTGAGCGTGGAGCGCGTGGTGCGCGTGGCCTGCCCGGCGCGCGGCACGCTGCTGGCCAGCAAGCGGCTGGACGCCTACCTGTCGGTGCTGAAGTGGACGTTGGAACTGGCCGGCGTGCCCGTGGTGCCGACCTTCGTGGACCTGGTGGCCGAAGTGGCGCGGCGCCGTGCCGATCCGTCGATGATTCCGGGCTTGGCCGCCATGATCCCGGGCACGCCGATGCTGGAGTGGCTCAACGCCGCGCCGCAGGCCCTGCCCGGCGACCTGCGCGTGGTGTCCGGCGACCTGCAGCACGGCAGCACCGTGGGCAGCTGGCTGAAGGCGCTGCTGGCCGACGCCTTCTTCTGGACCGACAACGACATCATCGTGCAGACGCGCTCGATGTACGGCGGCGCACCGCGCGCCGGTGGTTCCAGCTTCCTGCTCGACCAGGGCCCCGAGGCCACCCATTTCAACTACTTCGGCAACCGCAAGACGGCCGATGCGGTGGTCAACGCGCTGGTGGGCGTGGAGCCGCCGGCCGACTTCAAGACCATCGGCCCGCTGTCCTGGGCCGGCGAGGACGCCAGCGGCGAACGCGGCGCCACCCGTGCTGCGCCGGACCCGAACAAGCCGGCGGTGTTCGTGCTGCCCGGCATCCTGGGCAGCAACCTCAAGCAGGGGCTGGCGCCGCGAGACGACCGCATCTGGCTGGGCGCGCGGCTGCTGGGTGGCTTCGACCGCCTGGCCTACCAACCTGGGGGTGCCGACCACGTGGCCGACGACGGCCCCATCGGCCTGGTCTACGACAAGTTGTTGAACTACCTGGAGGCCACGCACGAGGTCATCCCCTTCGGCTACGACTGGCGCCGCCCGCTGGAAGAAGAGGCCCTGCGGCTGGCCGGCCGCATGCGCCAGGCGCTGGACGCGCGCCAGGCCAGCGGCAAACCGGTGCGCGTGCTGGCCCACTCGATGGGCGGGCTGCTGGCGCGCACCGTGCAACTGGTGGCGCCCGATGTGTGGACCCGCCTGATGGCCCATGCCGACGCGCGGCTGCTGATGCTGGGCACACCCAACGGCGGCTCGTGGGCACCGATGCAGGTGCTGTCGGGCGACGACACCTTCGGCAACGTGCTCACGGCCATCGGTTCACCCTTTGCCGGCCGCCGTGCACGCAACCTGATGGCGCGCATGCCTGGCTTCCTGCAACTGCAGGCCGGGCTGCTGGACGCGCGCCTGGGGCTGGACAAGGAATCCACCTGGCAACAGCTGGCCCAGGACGACTTGCGCCGCGAACTGGAACGCAACTGGTGGCAGCGTTACGCCGGCGACATCGCCACTGCCGCCTACCAGTGGGGCGTGCCGACGCAGGCCGTGCTGGACCAGGCCCGCGCGCTGCGCACCAAGCTCGACGCCCAGCTTGCCGGCGCGCTGAGAACCAGCGCCGACAAGATGCGCCTGGTGGTCGGACACGCCAAGTCCACCCCCGACGGCTTCGAGATGGGCAGCGAGGGCCTGATGTACCTGGACCTGCAAGACGGCGGCGACGGCCGCGTGCCGCTGGCCTCGGCCTTGGTACCGGGCGTGGCCACCTGGACGCTGGACTGCGAGCACGGCAGCCTGCCCAGCGCGAAGAAATCCTTCGATGCCTTTGCCGACCTGCTGGTCCGCGGCACCACCACCCGGCTGCAGCCGCTGGCCACCACGCGCGATGGCGCGGCAACGCCTGTCCACCTGCGCAGCCGCCCGTCGCGGCGACCGGCCCCGGCGCGGCCGGCGGGGGGCATCGCAGAGGTCATGGGCAGCGAGGCGGCCGAATCGCTTGGCACGGTCGGCGCTGGCGGCAAGCGCACCAGCCCGGGCCCGGCGCGGCTGCAGGTCCAGGTGCTCAACGGCAACCTCACCTTCGTGCGCCAGCCGTTGATGCTGGGGCACTACCGCGCGCTGGAACTCACCGGCACGGAAGAGGTCGTCGACGGCCACCTGGGCGGGGCCATGAGCACGGCGCTGGCGGCCGGGCTGTACCCGGACGCGCCGGGCACGCAGCGCATCTTCCTGAACACCCAGAAGAACGACGACAACCCGTGGCAGCTGCCGCGCCCGGTGGCGGCCATCGTCGTCGGCCTGGGCGAGGAGGGCGCGCTGGACGGCACGCGGTTGTCCGATTCGGTGTGCCAGGGCGTCAAGGCCTGGGCCCAGCGCGCCAGCGAGCAGGGCCTGGACGGCACAGCCCAGGGCGGCATCGAACTGGCTGCCACGCTCATCGGCAGCGGCGGCCTGGGCATGACGGCGGGCGCCACGGCGCGCGCCATTGCCCACGGCGTGTGGCTGGCCAACCAGCGCCTGGCGGGCACACCCTGGCCGCAGGTGTGCAAGTTGACCTTGGTGGAGCTGTACCTGGACCGCGCCGGCGATGCCTGGCGCGGCCTGCGTGTGCTGGCCCAGGCCAGCCCGCTGGCCTATGAGGTGGCGCCCACCATCGCCAGCGGCACCGGCCCGCTGCGGCGCCAGCCCGAGGCCGGCTACCGCGGCGCCGACTACGACCTCATCAGCACCACCACCGCCAGCGACGGCACCATCTCCTTCGCGCTGGACACGCGCCGCGCGCGCTCCGAGGTGCGCGCGCAACGCACCCAGCCGGCGCTGGTGGGCAAGCTCGTCAAGCTGGCGGCCACGGCGCGCAAGAGCGACCCGCATCTGGGCAGCACGCTGTTCCAGCTGCTGGTGCCGCTGGAGCTCAAGCCCTTCCTCAGTGGCAACGATCGCCTCGTGCTGCAGCTCGACGCCGGCACGGCGCCCATTCCCTGGGAGCTGTTGGACACGGCGTGCGACTCCGGCGGTGGCGAGTCCACCGTGCTGCCCTGGGCGATACGCAGCAAGCTGCTGCGCAAGCTCTCGGTGGCCGATTTTCGCGAGCGGCCGCGCGATTCGGACGTGAACGCCGCCGTGCTGGTGATCGGCGAGCCCTTGATCACCGGCGACAACTACCCGGCCCTGCCCGGCGCGCTGAGCGAGGCCAAGGCCGTGGTGCAGCAACTCACCGGTGCCGGGGGCATCGCCGCAGACCGCGTCACGGCGCTGGTCGAGGCCGATCCGTTCGACGCCATCATCATGGCGCTGATGGCGCGGCCCTACCGCATCGTGCACATCGCAGGCCACGGCGCGCCGGTGCAGATGGACGCCGAGAAGAAGTGCGTGGTCTCGCGCGGCGGCGTCGTGCTGTCGGACGGCGTGTTCCTGGGCCCAGACGAGATCGAGAAACTGCCCGACGTGCCCGAGCTGGTGTTCGTCAACTGCTGCCACCTGGGCAGTATCGACATCGGCGACGGCAGCGGCGCGCTCAAGATCGACGAGCCGGTGGCCTTTGCCGCGGGCGTGGCCGAGTCGCTGATCAAGATCGGCGTGCGCTGCGTGGTGGCCGCCGGCTGGGCGGTGGACGACCGGCCGGCCGAGGTGTTCGCGCAGGCGTTCTACCGCACGCTGCTGGCCGGACAGCCCTTTGTCGACGCCGTGGCCGCAGCCCGCCTGGCGGCGTGGCAGGCCGCGCCGCACAGCAAGACCTGGGCCGCCTACCAGTGCTACGGCGACCCGAACTGGGTCTTCGCCACGGGCGGGTCGACCGCCGCGGCCGGTGCCGCGCCAAAGCGGGATGAATTCGACGGGCTGCCATCGGCCGTCGGCCTGGCACTGGCGCTGGAAAGCCTGGCCGTGCGCGCCCGCTACGACAGTGCCAAGACGCCCGAGGCCACCGCCCGGCGGCGCAAGGAATTCCTGCGCCAGGTGCGCGGCCTGCAGGACCGGTACGCCGAGCAATGGGGCGGCATGGGCGCGGTGGCCGAGGCCTTTGCCGTGGCCTGCGACGCCGCGGGCGACATCGAACAAGCCATCGATTGGTATGCCAGGGCGCTCAGGTCGAACGACGCCAGCGCGTCGATGCAGGCCCATGAGAAGTACGGCAACCTGCGCGTGCGTCGGGCCTGGGACGGGGCCAAGGACGCCCACAAGGGTTCACCGGCGCTGGACGCTGCGCGCCAGGCCATCACCGAGGCCCTGAGCGACCTGCTGGCGCTGGCCGCCTTGCAGCCCACGACAGAGCGGCTGTCGCTGTGCGGATCGGCCTGGAAGCGCCTGGCGCAACTTGAAGATCGCGCGGGCGACGCGGCGCAGCAGCGGGCGGCACTGGACATGGCTGCCAAGGCCTATGGCGACGCCGAGAACTTGGCCATCCTGCAGCAAGATCCGCAGCAGTTCTACCCCGGCGGCAACCGCATGGCCATCGAACTGGCCATGCACGCCGGCGACGCGGCCTGGGCCGGCTTCGACGACGAGCCCCGGCTGCGGCAGTTGCGCAGCCTGCAGGCCAAACATGCTGCCGACCCGGACTTCTGGAGCAGCGTGGCGCTGATCGAAAACGATTTGTTCCTGGCCATGGCGCAGCGCCAGCTGGCCGGCAACGCCGAGCGTTTGCGCGACGCGTATGCCGAGCTGTTCAGGCGCGTCGCGTCCAAGCGCTACTGGGAATCGGTGGCCGACCAGGCACGCTTTGTCCTCACGCCGTACCTGGACAAGGTGAGTGCGGCTGAAAAGCGCGCGGCGAAGGACTTGCTGGAAGCGTTGGAGGGCTACGCGGTCTGAGGTCGGCCCGACGTTGCCCGGGCCCGAATCTCAGCTGCGCCGCCCGCCTGCGGCCAGCAACAGCGCGCCAGCCACGATGGCGCCGACACCGGCCCACATGGGCACGTTCACCGTTTGCTTGTCCGTCACCGACAAGGTGATGGGGCCGAGCTGGGCCTGGTCGGTCTTCTTCGTGTAGCTGAAGCCGCCATAGACCAGGCCAAGCAGCCCCGCCACGATGAGGACGAGGCCGGCGATTCTGGTGCTGTTCATTTGAATCTCGCTGCGCTGTTGGGTGGGCCGATGGTTGCCCAACTGCGCTGCGCACCACCATCGGACGGGCGGCAGGAACAGGGTCGTCCCTGTCCTACACGGCAAGCCATCGACGCCCTGCGGCAGCACGGCTGCGGACGGGCTGGCTTGTCGGCGCCGTCCTACGCCACGCCGCAGCCCACGCCCACAGGCGGTCGGCCACACCACCGATCGTCGCGACCCGCGCGGCCACGCAGACTCGGTTCACCGTTTCGGCATTGGACCGATTCGCCGTCAAACCGACGCAGCCCCTGGAGACACGCCCCATGACGCACCTCGTTACACCCGCCCGCAGCCGCCTGCCGCGCCGTGCCCAAACGCCCAGCCTGCCCGGTCTGGCGGCGACGCTGGCCGTGGCCGCCCTGGTCTCATTGACCGCTTGCGCCAGCACGCCACCGCCGCTGGAGGAACTCGCCGTCGGCCGCGCCGCCGTCGAGCGCGCCACGGGATCGGCTGCCGCCGAGGCGCCGCTCGAAATGTCGGCCGCACGCGACAAGATCAACCGCGCGAATGTTGCCAACGCAAACAAGGACTACGCGCTGGCGCGCCGTCTCGCCACGGAGGCCGAGGCTGACGCCACGCTGGCACAAGCCCAGGCGCGCGCCGTCCGCTCGGGCCGTGCGCTGGATGAAGTGCGTGACGGCGTGCGCATGCTGCGTGACGAGATGCAGCGCAAGTAAGGCCGGCGAGCCCCCCAGCCCCGGCCCCGGCGCGCCTGTCCGCCCACCCCAACTTCCGAAAGAACATCGCCATGAACAAGACCCTCACCACCAGCGCGCTGCTGAGCAGCCTGCTGCTCGGCGCCTGCGCCACCACGGCCTTGCCGCCGCCTGCCCTGGTGGAGGCGCGCGACACCGTGCGCAGCGCCGAGCTCGATGCGGCTGTGCTGACGCACGCCCCGCTGGAGCTGAAGACGGCCGGCGAATCGTTGGCACGCGCCAACCGGCTGCAGGAACAGGGCGAGGGACTGGACGACATCAACAGCGCCGCCTACGTGGCACGTCAGCAGGCCAAGACGGCCATCGCGGTGGCGCGCGCCAAAGGCAACGACCTGGCCATCGCCGGGACCGAGCTGGAGCGCGAACGCGCCCGTGCCGACCGCCGCAGCACCGAGGCCGTGACGGCGCAGACCCAGGCCAGCGCCGCCCTGGCCCAGGCCGACGCGGCACGCCAGCAGACCGCCAGCGCCGAGATGCGTGCCAGCGGCGCCCAGACCCAGGTGGCCGCGGCCTTGGCCAACGCCGACGACGCCAACGCACAGGCAGCGGCATTGCGGCAGCGCCTGAGTGACCTGCAGGCCAAGTCCACCGAGCGCGGCATGCTGGTCACGCTGGGTGACGTGCTGTTCGAGACGGGGCGCGCCGAGGTCAAGCCTGCTGCACAGGCCTCACTCAACAAGCTGGCCGACTTCTTGAAGCAGTACCCGCAGCGCCGGATCCTGATCGAAGGCCACACCGACAGCGTCGGCAGTGCCGAGTCGAACACGCTGCTGTCGCAACGCCGCGCCCAGGCCGTGAACCTTGCCCTGGACGGCATGGGCCTGGCCGCCGGGCGCGCCACCGCCGTCGGCTACGGCGAGGACTATCCCGTGGCCGACAACAGCACCGTCACCAACCGTACCTTGAACCGCCGCGTCGAGGTCTACATCGCTGACGGCAACGAGCCCGTCAGGCCGCGGCGCTGAACCCGCCACGGCACTTCCTTCACCCACCCACCCCGTTTTTCAGGAGCACCACCATGACCCAATTCAATACTTACCGACTCGCTGCCGCCCTGGCCGCTTCCATCGCCCTGCTGGGCGCCACCGGCTGCGCTGTCACGCGCGGGCAGGAAACCGTGGGCGCCTACATCGACGACACGGCCATCACCACCGCCGTCAAGGCCCGCATGGCTGACAACAAGACGGTGGATGCCACGTCCATCAGCGTCGAAACACTCAAGGGCACGGTGATGTTGTCGGGCTTTGCCAAGAGCAGCGCCGAGCGGACCGTGGCCGAGAGCGTGACCTGGAAGGTTCAGGGCGTGCGCGCCGTGAAGAACGAAATCGCCGTCCGCCCCTGACGCCGGGCTGCGGGCCACCCGCCCGCAGCTGAACTGGCATTTTTGAACTTCAAGGAATCAACATGAACTGGGACCGCATCCAAGGCCAATGGAAACAAGCTGCCGGCCACGCCAAGCAGCAGTGGGGCAAGCTCACCGACGACGACCTCGACATCGTGGCCGGCCGCCGCGACGAGCTGGCCGGCAGGATCCAGGAGCGCTATGGCCTGGCCAAGGAAGCCGCCGAGCAGCAGATCGCCGCGTGGCAGCTCAAGGCCACCGACAGCTGGTTCAGCACCAAGCCCTGAGCGCCTCAGCGCCCCCCGGCGACATCCACGATGCTGCCGGTGGTGTAGCTGGCCTCGGGTGACAGCAGCCACAGGATGGCCTGCGCCACCTCAAGGGCGGTGCCGGCGCGCTGCATGGGCACCTGCAGGCCCATCTGCGCCGCGCGGCCGGGCTGGCCGCCGCTGGCGTGGATGTCGGTGTCGATGATGCCGGGCCGCACGGCGTTCACGCGCACGCCCTCGGCGCCCACCTCGCGCGCCAGGCCCAGCGTGAAGGTGTCTATGGCTGCCTTGGCCGCTGCGTAGTCCACGTACTGCCCCGGCGAGCCCAGCCGGGCCGCCGCCGACGACAGGTTGACGATGGCCCCACCCGCGCCGCCGTGGCGTGTGCTGAGGCGGCGCACCGCCTCGCGCGCGCACCAGAACGCGCTGAAGACGTTGACGGCGAACATGCGCTGGATGCGCGCGCCTTCCATCTCGTCCACCCGGGCGGCCACATCCACCACGCCGGCGTTGTTGACGAGACCGCCCAGCGGCGCGATGTCGGTGCCGGCCAGGCGGTCGAGCCGCACGAACATCGCCACCGCCTGGGCCTCATCGGACACATCAGCCTGCAGCAGCACGGCGCGCCGGCCCAGCGCACGCACCTCGCCAGCCACCGCCTGGGCGGCGGCAAGGTCCTGGCGGTAGTTGATGGCCACGTCCCAGCCCCGCGCCGCAGCCAGCCGCGCCGTGGCCGCACCGATGCCGCGGCTGGCGCCGGTGATGAGCAGGGTGCGGTCGAAACCGGTGTGATGCATCTACCGATGTTAGGCCGCGGCCGGCTGGCATAGAGTGGCTGCCCCACCCGAGGCGACCAGAACACCATGCAAAGACGACATGTCCTCCTGGCCGGCAGCAGCGCGCTGCTGGCCGCCCCCACGCTGCTGCAGGCCCAGGCGGTCGAGAAGCCCAAGCTCACGCTGGCCGTGGGCGGCAAGAACCTGCTGTACTACCTGCCGTTGACGATTGCCGAGCAGCGCGGCTACTTCAAGGCCGAGGGGCTGGACGTGACCATCGTCGACTTCGCCGGCGGCGCCCGCGCGCTGCAGGCGGTGGTGGGCGGCAGCGCCGATGTCGTCAGCGGCGCCTTCGAGCACACCGTGAACATGCAGCACAAGGGCCAGCGCATGCGCGCTTTTGTGCTGCAGGGCCGGGTGCCGCAGATCGTGCTGGGCGTGAACCCCAAGACGATGCCGAACTACAAGACCGTGGCCGACCTGAAGGGCAAGAAGATCGGCGTCACGGCGCCGGGTTCATCGACCAACGTGATGGTCAACTTCGTGCTCGCCAAGGCCGGCTTGAAGCCCAGTGACGTGAGCATCATCGGCGTCGGTGCCTCGCAAGGGGCGGTGGCTGCCATGCGCGCCGGGCAGATCGACGCCATCAGCAACCTCGACCCCGTGATCACGCTCTTGCAGCGCAGCGGCGACCTGAAGATCGTTTCCGACACCCGCATCGTGGCCGAGTCCGACAAGGTCTTCGGCGGCCCCATGCCGGCGGGTTGCCTGTACGCGCCGCAGACCTTCATCGACAAGAACCCGGCCACCGTGCAGGCCCTGGCCAACGCCATCGTGCGCGCCAACAAGTGGATCCAGGCGGCAGGCGCCACCGAGATCATCACCACCGTGCCCGAGGCCTTTCTGCTCGGCGACCGCGCCGTCTACATCGACGCCTTCCGCGCCGCCCAGGGCGCGTTGTCAGCCGACGGCCTGTTCCCCGACAAGGGGGCCGACACGGCATTCCGCGCCCTGGCCAGCATCGACCCCGAGATCGCCGCGGCCAAGCTCGACATGGCGGCAGTGTGGACCAACGACTTCGCGAAGAAGGCGAACGCGAAGTACCCGCGCGGTTGACGGCGCGCGCCGACCCCGTCTTACACTCAGTCGATCGACGACCCGGGAGCAAGAATTGAGCAGCGCCACGCTTTCGAGCAAATTCCAGATCTCCATTCCCAAGGACGTGCGCGACGCTTTGGGCCTAAAGCCCGGACAAAAACTCGCCTTCATCAACACCGGAACGGGCATGCGGCTCGTACCGCAGCTTTCGGTCCTGGAACTGGTCGGCCTGATGCGTGGCGCCAGCACCGAAGACGTGCGGGATCGCAGCGACCTGCCTGCGCCGACACGGCCGGCCAAGCTGCGCCGCCAGGCGGTCAGGAAGTGAGACTGGCCGACACCTGTGTCTGGATCGAGTTGTTGCTCGGCACGCCCACGGGCCAACGCTACCGGCACTTGTTTGACGACCCGGACCAGGTTCTTGTGCCAACGCTTGTGCAGTTCGAGCTGCACCGCTGGGTCTTGCGCGAACGGGGCGAAGAGGTCGCCAACCGGGTTGTGGCGGCGACACGCAATTCCCGCATCGTCCCCCTGACCGAGGCCATGGCCTTGCACGCTGCTGCATTGGGGCTGCAGTTCAAGCTGGCTGCCGCTGATGCCTTGATCTACGCCACGGCGCTGAATCAACGGGTACCGCTGGTCACCTGCGACGCACACTTCGAGTCGCTGCCAGGGGTCGAGTACCGGGCCAAGTTGGCCGCATGATGCCGGCGGGCGATCACGCTGCCCTTGCCCTCTCGGGCGTCGCCTGTACCTTCGTCGACCGCGCTGACCCCGGCCAGCGCTATACCGCCGTCAGCGGCGTG
>JANNWL010000370.1:0-6059 GCA_031414735.1 Burkholderiales bacterium
CATGCTGCCGCGGCTGCGGCCGCGCTGCTTTTACGACCTGGTGATCGAGGTCGCCATCGTGCGCCCCGGCCCCATCCAGGGCGGCATGGTCCACCCCTACCTGCGCCGCCGTTCGGGCGAGGAGGCGGTGGACTACCCGAGCAACGAAGTGCGCCAGGCCTTGCAGCGCACCCTGGGCGTGCCGATCTTTCAGGAGCAGGTGATGCAGCTGGCGATTTTGGCCGCCGATTTCACCCCCGGCGAGGCCGACCAGTTGCGCCGCGCCATGGCCGCCTGGAAACGCAAGGGCGGCCTCGGGCCTTTCCACGAAAGGCTGGTCGGCCGCATGGTGGCCAAGGGCTACGAGCCCGACTACGCCGAGCGCATCTTCAAACAGATCGAAGGCTTCGGCGAATACGGTTTCCCCGAAAGCCACGCCGCCAGTTTTGCGCTGCTGGTGTACGTGAGCGCCTGGTTGAAGTGTCACCACCCGGATGCGTTTCTGGCCGCGCTGCTGAACAGCCAGCCCATGGGTTTTTATGCCCCGGCGCAGTTGGTGCGCGACGCCAAGGAGCATGGTGTGGTGGTGCTTCCAGTGGACGTGACCGTCAGCCTCTGGGACAGCGTGCTTGAAGGGCAGGGCGCAGGCCTGCGGCCAGTGCGCTTCGGCTTCAACCGCATCAGCGGTTTCCCCCAGGAAGCCGCCCAGCGGCTGATCGCGGCGCGCGACGCGGCAGCGTTCGCATCGCCCGAAGACCTGGTCCGCCGCGCGCAACTGGACGCCGGCCACCTGGCCCTGCTCGCCGGCGCCGACGCGCTGGCGCCGCTGGCCGGCCACCGTCATCTCGCGGCCTGGGCCGTGGCCGGCGTCGACACGCGCGCCACCCCGCTGCTGCGCGCCACGCGCACCCACGAGGCTGCGGCCGAGCTGCCCGCGCCCGACGCCGCCGCCACCGTGCTGGCCGACTACTGCAGCCAGGGCCTGAGCCTCACCCAGCACCCCGTGGCCCTGCTGCGCGAGCAGCTCGCGGCCTTCAAGGTGCAGCCCGCGGCCGTGCTGCGCGGCTACCCGCAGGGCCGGCTGGCGCGGGCCAGCGGCATCGTCACTCACCGCCAGCGGCCCGAAACGGCCAAGGGCGTGGTCTTCGTGACGCTGGAGGACGACACCGGCTCGGTCAACGTCATCGTCTGGCCGGCGGTGGCCGAGGCCCAGCGCCGCGCGTTGCTGGGGGCCACGCTGCTCACGGTGTACGGCATCTGGCAGCGCGAGGGCGAGGTGCGGCACCTGGTGGCGCGCACGCTGGTCGACCATTCCGCGCTGCTGCTGGGGCTGGCGCCGCGCAGCCGCAATTTCAGGTGATGGCTCCAGCGCAGGGCCCGGGCGAATGCACCGGCGCGGGTCGCGCCACAATCCAGAAGCACGCCCGCGCTGTACCCATTCCAACCCATCCCACCATGCTGTTCCTGCTCTCGCCCGCCAAGACGCTCGACTACGACACCCCCGTGCCCGCACCGGTGCGCAAGAAGGCCACCGAACCCTTGTTCACGGCACGCGCGGCGGAACTGATCGCCGTGCTGCGCAAGAAGAGCGCAGCGCAGATCGCCGAACTGATGGACCTGTCGATGCCGCTCGCCGAGCTGAACGCCGCGCGCTACCAAACCTGGCAAGCCGATGCCGCTGCGGCAAACAGCAAGCCCGCGCTGCTGGCCTTCAACGGCGACGTCTACGGCGGCCTGGATGCGCGCACCCTCAAGACGGCGGACCTGACCTGGGCCCAGGACCACCTTGTCATCCTCTCCGGCCTCTATGGTGCTCTGCGGCCGCTGGACCGACTGCAGCCCTACCGGCTGGAAATGGGCACGGCGCTGCAAACGAGCCAGGGCCGTGACCTGTATGCCTACTGGAGCGACACGGTGGCCGAGCTCCTCAACGAGCGTCAGGCTCAAGACACCGCGCCGGTGGTGGTGAACCTGGCGTCCATCGAGTACAGCCGCGTGGCATTGCGCAAGGCGTTGCGCGCGCGCGTCATCGACTGCGTGTTCGAGGACTGGAAGGACGACCGTTACAAGGTCATCAGTTTCTTCGCCAAACGTGCCCGCGGGCTGATGGCACGCTACGCCGCCCTACAGCGTGCGCGCCGCCCGCTACAACTGGAAGCCTTTGCCGCCGAGGGCTACGCCTTCGACGCTGCCGTGTCGGCGCCCAACCGACTGGTGTTTCGCCGCCGAGCGCAGCCGTGACCTGGCGCGTGCCGGTCTGGGAAAATGAAAGGCCATGACCCGCCCGCATCAACCCGTCACCGACGACCTGCGCCGCTGGATCGTGGCCCAGGCCGAGGCCGGCTGCCGGCCTGACGACGTGCTCGCCGCCATGCTGGCGAGTGGCTGGCACGAGGCCGTGGCCGCCGCTGCGATGGAACGGACCTTGCTGGACCACCTGGATGGCAAGGGCGCGTCGCTGCCGGCGATGGCCCCGGCGGCACTGGCGGTGTCGGCTGCCGCGTCGCTGCCCGTGTCCGCCTTGCCCGGCCTGGCGCTGCAGGGCGGCGCGGCCCGTGTGCGGGCGGGCGGACGCGAGGTGGATGTGCTCACCACCTTGCAGCTGCCTCGCGTCGTGGTGTTCGGCCGGTTGCTGTCTGACGACGAATGCACCGGCCTGATGGCTCTGGCTGCACCGCGGCTGGCACGCTCTGAAACCGTCGACAACGCGACGGGCGGCACCGAAGTCAACGCTGCCCGCACCAGCGACGGCATGTTCTTCGAGCGCGGCGAAGCGCCGCTCATCGTCCGCATCGAGCAGCGCATTGCCGAACTGCTGCACTGGCCGGTGGACCATGGCGAAGGCCTTCAGGTGCTGCGCTACCGGCCCGGTGCCGAGTACAAGCCGCACCACGATTACTTCGATCCGGTGCACCCGGGTACCGAGCGCATCCTGCAGCGCGGTGGCCAGCGCGTGGCCTCGTTGGTGATGTACCTGAACACGCCCGAGGGCGGCGGCGCCACGACCTTCCCCGATGTCGGGTTCGAGGTCTGGCCCGTGCGCGGCAACGCTGTGTTCTTCAGCTACGACCGGCCTGACTTGTCCACGCGCACCTTGCATGGCGGAGCGCCGGTCACGGCGGGCGAAAAATGGGTCGCCACCAAGTGGCTGCGCCAGGGCGTGTTCACCTGACGACGCAATTCAGCGTGCGCCCAGCCTGTGCAGCTCAGCCGACTCGACAATGCGCAGCCCCGGCTGCCGGTCAGCCAAGGCGGCTTGCATGCCACGCGCCACCACGGCCGCGTCGATCGGCCGCCAGGACGGCGGGATCAGCCGTGCAAACGGCAGGGCCAGCGCAAGCGCCCACCGTTCACCGCTGCGGCCGGGCTGACCCAGCGCGCTGCGGTCACCAGCCAGCAGCGAGGGCCGCGCCACCACCAGGGAATCGAACCCGATCCCGGCCAGCGCCAGTTCCATCTCGCCCTTCACGCGGTTGTAGAACGTGGTCGAACGCCGGTTTGCGCCCAGCGCAGAGACCACGGCAAAGCGCTTCACGCCAGCTGCCTTGGCCGCGCTGGCGAAGGCCAGCACCGCATTGAAATCCACCGCACGAAACGCGGTTTCGGAGCCGGCCTGCTTGATCGTCGTGCCCAGGCAGCAAAAGGCCTCCTGTGCGGGTGGCAACGCGGGCAGGGCGGCAAAGTTCACCACATGCACCCGTTGCAAAGGCCCGGGCGCGGGCATGTCACGCCGCACCATCAGGTGCAGCATGTCGGGGCCTTGCCAGCTGGCGCAAAGTGCGCTGCCCACAAGGCCTGTGGCGCCGGCGAGCAGGGTGGTTGTCATGCGGGGCGGGTCAAGCTGAGTACGGTGGCGGCTGACGGCCCCAAGCGCGGAGCCCGGGCGATCTGCCACCCGGCGACGAGGTCAATCCTGGGCTTTCTTCTTGACGCTCGTGACGCGGACGCGGGCCCGCTTGATCTCGCCGCCCGCGGCCACCCGCTGGTTGCCGAAGACCTGCACCTTTTTCACGGTGGCGCGGTGGTTGCCGCTCTTGGAGAACGACACCAGTTTGACGATGCGCGGACCGGGCTTGCGATTTTCGGGCTCGGGCTTGAGCTTCTCAGGCATCGGCCTCCACAAGACCAGCAGCTTGCCGATGTGCTGGATGGGCGCGGCACCCAGCTCGTTCGCCAATTGCGCCAACATCGCCTCACGTGCAGGGCGGTCGTCCGAAAACACGCGTACCTTGATGAGTCCGTGGGCATTCAGCGCGCCGTGAACTTCCTTGACGACAGCGGGTGTCAGGCCATCGTTGCCGATCATGACGACCGGCGTGAGGTGGTGGGCGCCGGAACGGTGTTCCTTGCGTTGTGCGGGCGTGAGCTGGATGGCAGGCATGCCCGTATTATCGACCGGCTATGAGCATCAAGGTCAAAAGCAAGCAGGTCAACCGCGCGTGGATCAACAACCACATGAACGACCCCTACGTGCGCCAGGCTAAAGCCGAGGGCTACCGGGCGCGCGCGGCCTACAAGCTCAAGGAGATCGACGAGGAACTGCGCCTGCTGCGCCCCGGCCAGGTGGTGGTGGACCTGGGTGCCGTGCCCGGCGCCTGGAGCCAGTACCTGCGGCGGCGGTTTGCGCCCCAGGGCGCCGCGGCCGGCGCGCTGGATGGCACCATCATCGCCCTGGACCTGCTGGACTTCGATCCCATCGAAGGCGTGACCTTCCTGCAGGGCGACTTTCGCGAGGACGGCGTGCTGGCCGCGCTCGAGACCGAACTGGCCGGGCGGCCCGTCGACGTGGTGCTGTCCGACATGGCACCCAACCTGTCGGGCATACCGGCCACCGACGCGGCGCGCATTTCACACCTGGTCGAGTTGGCCGTGGCTTTTGCGCTGAGCCACCTGCGACCCGACGGCGCGTTGGTGTGCAAGACCTTTCACGGTGCGGGATACAGCGAGCAGGTCAAACTCTTCAAGGCCAGCTTTCGCGTGGTCAAGCCACTCAAGCCGAAGGCGTCACGCGACAAGTCCTCTGAAACCTTTCTGGCCGGTATCGGTCTGAAAGCCGGTGCGGCAGCGTGAAGCCCATGGTTTTCCGTGCACAAACCACGCGTCCGTCGCAGGGCAGCAAGCGCCCGGGCCACGCCTCAAGAAATCCCTTGACTACATTAGAATCGTCTCTACATACCGTCACGTTGGGCATGCACTTTCTGCCTGCCCAGGCGCTGAATCGGAAAAGGAACCGCGTTGAACAACCCATGGTTTTCTAAGGTCGCTGTCTGGCTCGTGATTGCACTCGTGCTATTCACGGTTTTCAAGCAGTTCGACCGTGGCGCCGCACAAGGCAATCAGATTGGCTATTCCGACTTCCTCGAAGAAGTTCGAGCCAAGCGAATCAAGGGCGTCACGCTGCAGGAGAACCCGGGCGGCGGCACCGAAATCCTGGCCGTCACCAGCGACGACAAGCGCCTGCGCAGCACGGCGACGTTTCTGGACCGCGGCCTGGTCGGCGACCTCATCAACAACGGCGTCAAGTTCGATGTCAAGCCGCGCGAAGAGCCGTCGCTGCTGATGAGCATCCTCGTCAGCTGGGGCCCGATGTTGCTGCTGATCGGCGTGTGGGTCTATTTCATGCGCCAGATGCAGGGCGGCGGCAAGGGCGGCGCCTTCAGCTTCGGCAAGAGCAAGGCCAAGTTGCTGGATGAAGCGAACAACACCACCACCTTTGCTGACGTGGCCGGCTGCGACGAGGCCAAGGAAGAAGTCAAGGAACTGGTCGACTTCCTGAAAGACCCGCAAAAGTTCCAGAAACTGGGCGGGCGCATCCCGCGTGGCGTGTTGCTTGTGGGCCCCCCCGGCACCGGCAAGACCTTGCTGGCCAAGGCCATTGCCGGCGAGGCCAAGGTGCCTTTCTTCGCGATCAGCGGCTCCGACTTCGTCGAGATGTTCGTCGGCGTCGGCGCGGCCCGCGTGCGCGACATGTTCGAGCAGGCCAAGAAGAGCTCGCCCTGCATCATCTTCATCGACGAAATCGACGCGGTCGGACGCCACCGCGGCGCGGGGCTGGGCGGCGGCAACGACGAGCGCGAGCA
>JANNWL010000371.1:0-6940 GCA_031414735.1 Burkholderiales bacterium
GGCTTCGAACAGGCTCAGCTTCCACTTCGACGCGAACTCGCCCAGGCTGGCCAGCGTCTGGTGGCCGATGCCGCGCTTGGGCGTGGTCACGGCGCGCAGGAAGGCCGGGTCATCGTCGGAATTCACCAGCAGGCGCAGCCAGGCGCACAGGTCCTTGATCTCGGCGCGGTCGAAGTAGCTTTGCCCGCCCGACACCTTGTAGGGGATCTGCGCCGTGCGCAGTTTGGTTTCCAGCGGCCGGGCCTGGTGGTTGGCGCGGTAGAGCACGGCGAAGTCGCTGAGCTTGATGTCGGCGCCGCCGGCTGATCTGAGGGCCTGGATGCGTGCCACCACACGTTCGGCCTCGTGCTCTTCACTGTCAGATTCCAGCACGCGCACGGGTTCGCCGTCGCCGAATTCGCTCCACAGTTTCTTCTCGAAGACCTTCGGGTTGTTCGCAATGACGTTGTTGGCCGCACGCAGGATGTGGCCGGTGGAGCGGTAGTTCTGCTCCAGCGCGATGAGCTTCAGCGCCGGGTAGTCCTGCGGCAGCCGGCGCAGGTTGTCGATGGTGGCGCCGCGCCAGCCGTAGATGCTCTGGTCGTCGTCGCCCACGGCGGTGAACACACCTGCGTCGCCCACCAGCGCCTTGAGCAGCTCGTACTGCACGGCGTTGGTGTCCTGGTACTCGTCGACGAGGATGTGGGCAAAGGTGGCTTGCCACTTGGCACGCGTCTCGGCGTCGCGTTGCAGCAGCTTCAGCGGCAAGGAAATCAGGTCGTCGAAGTCCACCGCCTGGAAAGCCGACAGGCGTTCTTGGTAGCGGCGCATCACGCGCGCGGCCACGCGTTCGTCGTCGCTGGTGGCCGCGGCATCGGCGCCGTCCGAATCCAGGCCCTGGTTCTTCCACAGGCTGATGCCCCACTGCCAGCGCCGCGCCAGCGCGTTGTCGCTGCTGCCGCCGGCGTCCTTCATCACACCCAGCACGTCGTCGCTGTCGAGGATGGAAAAGCGTTCCTTCAGGCCGATGCGTGTGCCGTCGCTGCGCAGCATGCGCACGCCCAGGCTGTGGAAGGTGCTGACGGCCAGGTCCTTGGCCGCACGCGGGCCGACCAGCGCCTTGGCACGCTCGCGCATCTCGGCGGCGGCCTTGTTGGTGAAGGTGATGGCGGCAATCTGCTTGGGCGCAAGCCCGGTCTGCAGCAGCCGCGCGATCTTGTGCACGATGACGCGCGTCTTGCCCGACCCGGCGCCGGCCAGCACGAGGCAGGGGCCGTGCAGGTGGTGCACGGCCTGCATCTGGGCGTTGTTGAGCGAGGCGGGGGCGTTCATGGAGGGCGGCGAATGATAGGTGGCGACGTGGGCGTGGCGTGGGGCTCGTCCTACACGGGAGCGGCCCGCTGGCTCAGGCGGGCGCGCTGCGCGAGGGTGCATGATCGACGCGTCACGCCCAGTGACGCAGCCCGGCCCAGGAAGACCCATGCTCATTGACATCGGCCACGACATCGAGCTGGCACTCACCGCACCCACGGCGCTGGTCCACCTACTGCGCGTGCACCCCAGCCGCGAGCACGACCTGCAGCGGCCCGAGTACATCACCGTGTTCCCGGCCATGCCCGCCGTGGAGTACTTCGACGCCTTCGGCAACCGCTGCGGGCGCATCCAGGTGCCGGCAGGCGTGACGTCGGTGCGGCTGACCAGCCAGGCGCGCATCCGCGACAGCGGCCTGCCCGATCTCTACGCCCCGCAAGCCTGGCAGCACGCGCCGCAAGACCTGCCCACCGAGGTGCTGCAGTTCCTGCTGCCCAGCCGCTACTGCGAGGTCGACAGCGAACTGCTGGCATTCGCCTGGGCGCAGTTCGGCAACGCGCCGCTGGGCTGGGGCCGGGTGCAGGCGGTGTGCGACTTCGTGCACCAGCGCATCCGCTTCGACTATGCCAACGCGCGCGCCAACCGCAGTGCGCTGCAGGGCTTTCACGAGCAGACGGGGGTGTGCCGCGACTTCGCGCACCTGGCCGTCACGCTGTGCCGCTGCATGAATATCCCGGCGCGCTACTGCACGGGCTACCTGGGCGACATCGGCGTGCCCGCGGTGCCGTCGCCGATGGACTTCAGCGCGTGGTTCGAGGTCTACCTGGGCGGCCAGTGGATGACCTTCGACGCGCGCCACAACAAGCCGCGCATCGGCCGCGTGCTGATGGCGCGCGGGCGCGACGCCGGTGACGTGCCCATCACCATGACCTTCGGCCCCAACACGCTGACGCGTTTTGTCGTGACCACCGACCTGGTGAACTGAGCGTCGAGCGGCGCGGCCGCGTCAGGCCCGCATGAAGCCCAGGTTGCGCTGGGCGAGGTTGAAGTTGGCCAGGTTGGGGAAGACGCCGGCGAGCTGGGTGTCGCTGGCACCGAACCACAGTCCCAGTGTCGAACCCAGCTGGTCTACCGAGTTGACCGGCAGCAGCGACCCGTTGTTCAGCTGGTCGTTGCTGCCGTCGAAGTTGCTGTTGTTGGCATTCTTCATGGCCAGAGTCGGGAAGCGGCCGTAGAGGTCGCCCCCGTTCACAGCGCCGCCCATCACGAAGTGGTGTGATCCCCAGCCGTGGTCGGTGCCGTCGCCGTTGCTGGTGAAGGTGCGGCCGAAGTCGCTGGCGGTGAAGGTGGTGACCTGGTTGCGTGCGTTCAGCGCGCCCATCGTGGTGTCGAAGTACATCATGGCGTGGTTGATGCGTGTGTACAGGTCGGACAGGCTGGTGTTCTGGCCGTCGTGGGTGTCGAAGCCCCCCATGCTGACGAAGAACACCTGGCGTCTTGTGCCAGTGACGCCGCGCAGCCCCGCGTCGACCATGCGTGCCACCACCTGGAACTGCTGCGCAAGCGAGTTGAAGGCGGTGACCCCGGTGATGGGGTTGTTGTACCGCAGCTTCGGGTCGTTGTTGGCGTTGTAGCTGCCGCTGCTGGGCGCCGTACCGAACTCGGGGTCGCTGGGCGCGCGCAGGGCCGTGCGCAACAGCAGTTCGGCGTCGATCGAGCGGCGCGACACGGCAGCCGTGTCGGTGTCGAAAGGATGGCTGCTTCGGCTGCTGGCGGCCAGGCGGTGCAAGGCCGTACCGATGTCCGCCGAGCCAAACACGCGGCCGCTGCTGTCCACGCCCATAGGAATGGCACCGTTGCTGCTGACCTGGTACTGCTTGACGGTGTCCCCCGCCAGGAACACGGCATTGCCGGAGGCCGAGATGGCAGTGAACACCGGTTGGCTGTTCGAGGAGGCCAGCAAGTCGCCCAAGCGGCCGCCCCAGCCGCGTGTCGCACCTTCAGGACGCAGGGCTTGCCACGTGCTCTGCTGGTCGTTGTGGGAAAACAGCCGTGGCGGTTTGGGATGGGCGTTCTGGCCGTACTGCACCTTGGTCGTGGGCATGATCAGGGGCCCCACGTTGGGCACGATGGCCAGGCGCTTGTCGGTGTTGAACAGGCCCTGCAGGCCGCTCATCAGCGGGTGCAGCGCGAAGCTGCGCCCTTGCGGGTTGGACGGGCTGATCGGCAGCACGCCACCCAGCCGGGCCGGCGAGCCGGCGGCCGCGGTGGCCACAGGCACGGTGCCGGGCAGCAGCAGCGAGATCGGGTCGGGCGCTTGATTGCGCGTGGCGGTGTAGGCGGCCCACGACGAGGCGTCGGTCGGCAGCACCATATGGAAAGAGTCGTTGCCACCGAAGAAGAACAGGCAGACCAGGGCCTTGTAGTCCCCGGCGGCCTGCGCCGAGGCCGAGCCCATGGCCGCCAGGTTCAGTGCCATGGGTGCCGCCGTGCCCACCAGGGCCGACATGGCGCCAGCCTGGCGAAGAAAGAGGCGGCGCGAAGCGTTGTTGAGGATGTGCATGTGGAGTTTCCCTTGCGTCAGGTTGGTGCTTACTTCTGGGCCAGGTATTCGGGCGACGCCAGCGTCAGCAAGAGCGCGGCATTGACGCGCGTGCGCTTGGCGGCATCGACCTGGGCGAGGTTGCTGCCCGAGGCGTTGAGCGCGGGAACCACGATCTTGTTGACGGCCGTGGCGATTTCGGTTTTGAGCCCGGCGGTGCCCGTGCCAAACAGCAGCCTGTCGTGGATGTGGTTGACGAGATCCGCCGGCTGGGCGGCCAGGGCCATTTCGGTGGCGTCGTTGCGCCGCAGGTCACGCCGGTTCAACACCACGCCGTTCACCGTGCCGTTGGTTTGGCCCACCCCGCTGCCCAGGTTGTCGCGCATGTAGTTGACCCATCCCGAGACACTGGTCTCGTTGAAGAGTTGCATTTCTGGCGCCACCAGGCCGGCCGCGGCCGTCTGCGTCCCGGGGGCCACGTAGCCCGGGCGGTAGAAGTTGAAGACCGAAGGCGAACGCAGCGGCGTCTGGCCCAGTGAGTTGGACGGGGCGTCTGTGTTGCCGACGCGGAAGAAGCCCGTGTCCGAGGTGTGCGGGAAGGCGCGCATGAAGGCCGACAGGCGCAGCACCGGTTCACGCAGCTTGCCGGAGGCGTCGTTCTGCAGCCTGGCTTCCGGGTGCAACAGGATGGCCTTGACCACCGACTTAATGTCACCGCGCACGCCCTGGCCGTTGTTGACGAAGACGGTGGCCACGTCACGAACATAGGTTGGGCTGGGGTTGCTGCTGACCAGGCGCTGGATCAACTGGCGGCTGATGAAAGGAGCCGTGTTGGGGTGCATGTTCAGCGTGTCGAGCGCCACCTTCAGGCTGGCCAAGGGGTTGGCCGGGTTTTGCGCCGGAATGGTCACACCGAGGAAGTTCTTGGCCGTCGTGCTGTGGAACTGCGGGTAGGCCACCATGGGCTTGATGTGGCGGTCGGGGTCGCTGACGTTGTTGTTGCTGCCGTTGTTGAAGCAGTTGCTGCTGGCGGGTGCTGCCGGGCAGGCCCAGCTGAAGCCCGTGAAGACCTGCGCCAAGCCGCTGATGTCGGCGGGCCGGTAGGTGTCCACCGTGTTCCCGTTGACGAGCACCGGCGTGCCGTCGAGGTTGAGCTGCACAACGCCGATGGAGAACAGCTGCAGGACTTCCCGCGAGTAGTTCTCGTCCGGCACCCGGCCTGTCGTGAGGTCGGCCTTCTGGTTGCGCAGGTGGCTGAGGTACAGGCCCATCATGGGATGCAGCGACACCGCTTCAAGCAGTTCGCGGTAGGTCGTGAGGCCGGTGGTTCCCAACATGTCCAACCAGGCCGCCATGGCACGCGATTGATCGCCGATGTTGTTGTCCACGGCCGAGATGACGAAAATCTGCGACAGCGCAAACACGACCCGCTGGCGCAGCTGGTCTTCGCCGGTCAGCGCCTGCTTCCAGAACGACTCGAAGACCTGGTCCTGCCCGGCGCTGGCATTGGGGTCGGCCGCGCGGATGGCGGCGTCACGCGCCTCCCAGTAGGCGCGGTGCGAGGTTGCTGTTGTCCTGAACAGCTGTCGATCGATCCAGGCCGCATAGCCTCCCTTTTCGACACGGGTGCGTTCACGCTCGGTCGGGCCGAAGGTGGCCTGGGTCAGAAAGTGCGCAGCGGTTTCCGGGGTGACTGCGATGCTCAATCCGGCTTGTCCGGCAAGGCCGGTGGAAACGGCATCTGTCGCGACGCTGCGACCATCGGATGCAGCAAGCGCGCGCGCGGTGTTGCCAGCGCCGGCGTCTGCCGTCTGCGCGGTGCCGGAGTCAGTGCCGCCGCCGCCGCCGCAGGCAGTCAACAGAGCAGTGGCCGCGGCCAAAGCCAGGCGGGACGCCCAGGGCTTGCGCCCAGGCTGCGGGAGGGGGGTCTTGGTGTGCATGGGGGCTCCTCGGCTGCTGAGACTTCCGGCCGTGCCCTCAGCATCAAGGGCAACGACAGGGCGCAGTTTGCGGCCCGCCTCGCACCCGCTTGTGACAGAAGCCGCCTGTCAGCAGCACTCCTTACCATCGCTCACCATTCGGCGCGGCGGCTGTGCATTGCTTCACGAAAGCGCTGGGGCCAGCAGGCGGCGGGCGGCGTCCATATCCACACCTTGGCGCCGCGCCCAGTCGCGCAGCTGGTCCTCGCCGATGCGGCCGACGTTGAAGTAGGTGGCCTCGGGGTGCGCCAGGTAGAACCCGCTGACGCTGGCTGCCGGCGTCATGGCCATGCTGTCGGTCAGGCCCATGCCGATGTCGTCTGCCGCCAGCACGCGGAACATGTCGCGCTTGACGCTGTGCTCCGGGCAGGCCGGGTAGCCCGGCGCGGGGCGGATGCCGCGGTACTGTTCCTTGATGAGCTCGTCCACGCCCAGCTGCTCGTCGGGCGCGTAGCCCCACAGTTCGGTGCGCACGCGCTGGTGCAGGCGCTCGGCAAAGGCCTCGGCCAGGCGGTCGGCCAGGGCCTTGAGCATGATGGCCGAGTAGTCGTCGTGGGCGTCGGTGAACTGGCGTTCCTTCTTTTCCAGCCCCAAGCCCGAGGTCACGGCAAACAGGCCGATGTGGTCGGCCTGCACGCCGCGCGGCGCGATGAAGTCGGCCAAGCTGCGGTTGGGCCTTGCCGTCCCGTCCACCACCGGTCGCTCGGTCTGCAAGCGCAGCGGGCTCCAGCGCAGGGCGACTTCTGCACGCGACTCGTCGGTGTAGATCTCCACCGTGTCGTCGTCCAACGTGTTGGCCGGCAGCAGGGCGATGACGCCGCTGGCCTGCATCCAGCGGCCTTCGATGGCGCGCTGCAGCAGCTTCCTGCCGTCCTCAAACACGCGCTGCGCCTCGCTGCCCACCACCTCGTCGGTCAGGATGTCGGGGAACTTGCCGGCCAGGTCCCAGGTCTGGAAGAAGGGTGCCCAGTCGATGCTCTGGGCCAGTTCGGCCAGGTCGTAGTTCTTGAAGACGCGCCGGCCGATGAACTTCGGCGTCGGCGGGCTGTAGGCCTTCCAGTCGATCGCGTGCTTGTTGGCCCGCGCGGCGGCCAAAGTCACCAATGGCGTCACCTTCTTGCTGGCGTGC
>JANNWL010000372.1:0-4583 GCA_031414735.1 Burkholderiales bacterium
GCCTATGCCACCGACCTGTCCACCGGCCTGCCCAACCACCCGCAACTGCTGGAGCACATGAACCACCTGCTGGCCTTGCGTGAACGCGAGCCGGCGCCCATGGCCTTGATCGTGCTGCGCGTGCACGGCCTGGCAGCCACCGAAGCCGCGCTGGGCGCCGAGGCGGCCAACGTGCTGCGGCGCAAGGCTGCCGTGCGGCTGCGCTCGGGCCTGCGCGCCAGCGACGTGGTGGCCTCCATCGGCGTCGATGCGTTTGCGGTGCTGCTGGCCTGGATCGACTCATCTCTGGACGGCGAACGCGTGGCTGCCAAGCTGGCGCAGTCGCTGGCCCGGCCTTTCAGCGTGGCCGGACGCGAGCAGGGCCTGGGCGTGGGTGCGGGCTTGGCCAACTATCCCGAACACGGCAAGGACGCTGAAGCCCTGCTGCGCCGCGCGCTGGCCCAGGCCGCGCAGATGGCCACGGTGGGTGGGCCGCTGGCTGCCCACGCGGCCGACCGCGGCCCGGCTGCCGCAGCCAACGAAGGCTGAGGCGACGTTCCCCTGAGCTACTTCAGGATGTCGCCCAGGCAGAGGTACTTGGTCTCGACGTAATCGTCCATGCCCTGGCGCGCACCTTCGCGCCCCAGGCCGCTTTGCTTGACGCCGCCGAACGGCACCTCGGCCACGGCGATCAAGCCGGTGTTGATGCCCACCATGCCGTATTCCAGCGCTTCGCCGACACGGAACACGCGGCCGATGTCGCGGCTGTAGAAGTAGCTGGCCAGCCCGAACTCGGTGTCGTTGGCCAGGGCGATCACCTCGGCCTCGGTCTCGAAGCGGAACACCGGCGCCACCGGGCCGAAGGTTTCTTCGCGGGCGCACAGCATCTCGCTGGTGACGTTGGACAACACCGTGGGCGTGTAGAAGCGCCCGGAAATCCTTTGGCCGCCGACCACCACGGTGGCGCCTTTGGACACGGCGTCGCTGACATGGGCTTCGACCTTGGTGACGGCCGCGTCGTCGATCAGCGGGCCCTGGCTCACGCCCGCCTCGAAACCGTTGCCGACCTTGATGGCACCGGCCTTGAGCGCCAGCTTGGCGACAAATTCGTCATACACCGCAGACTGCACGTACAGGCGGTTGGCGCAGACGCAGGTCTGCCCGGCGTTGCGGTACTTGCTGGCCATGGCGCCTTCGACTGCGCTGTCGATGTCGGCGTCGTCGAAGACGATGAAGGGCGCGTTGCCACCGAGTTCCAGGCTGATCTTCTTCACCGTCGGCGCGCACTGCCGCGCCAGGATGCGGCCGACCTCGGTGCTGCCGGTGAACGACAGGTGGCGCACCACATCACTGCTGCACAGCACGTTGCCGATCTCGATGCTGCGGGCGGCATCTGCCGTCAGGATGTTCAGCACCCCCGCCGGCATGCCCGCGCGCTGCGCCAGTTCGGCCACGGCCAGGGCCGACAGCGGCGTTTGCTCGGCCGGTTTGATGATCACCGGGCAGCCTGCGGCCAGCGCGGGTGCGACCTTGCGCGTGATCATCGCGATGGGGAAGTTCCACGGCGTGATGGCCGCGCACACGCCGATGGGTTGCTTGATGACGATGTAGCGCTTGTTGTTGTCGGTGGTGGGAATCGTCTCGCCGTAGACGCGCTTGGCCTCTTCGGCGAACCATTCGACGAAGCTGGCGCCGTACATCACCTCGCCACGCGCTTCGGCCAGGGGCTTTCCCTGCTCGGCGGTCATGATGCGGGCCAGGTCGTCGGCATGCTGGTGCAGCAGCGCAAACCATTTCATCAGCACGGCGGCGCGTTCCTTGGCCGTCTTGGCGCGCCACGCCGGCCAGGCTTTCTGCGCGGCAGAAATCGCTGCGGCCGCGTCCACCGGGCCCAGGTTGGCCACCTGCGCCAGCTCGGCGCCGGTGGCGGGGTCGTTCACCGCAAAACGCGCCGTGCCGCCCACCCACTCGCCGTTGATCAGTCCGTCGCCCTTGAGCAGGCCAGGGTCCTTGAGTTCGGCGAATGGTGATGGGGTCATGGGGAGGCTCTCCTTGGGGCCTGCACTGTAGCGCGCCGCCCGGCCAGCAGGGCCAGGCCACCCAGCAGCAGCGACACCGATGCCGGCTCTGGGATGGGGCTGGTCAATTGCAAGGCGACGAACTGGGTGAATTGGAACGCGCCGAAGTTGTTGTCCGAGGCCAGGATCAACGTCTGCTTGCCGTCGACCATCGGGCCCCAACTGAGACCTTCGATGTTGTCCAGCGCCAGCGCAGAGCCGTCGTCATTCCTCAGATCCGACAGGTTCAGCAACAGGGTCTTGCTGACTGGCGTGTAACTCGCGCCGACCAGCGTGTCCACACCCGACACATCGGTGGCGCCGCGCGCATCCACCCGGTACAGCCGGATGGTGTTGCCAGTGGGGCCGAATGGTCCGGCGCCCGGCGTGGTGGCCCCGGCGGAGAACGAGCGTTCGACCGCGATGAATTCGCGGTCGCCCACGGCCAGCAATTCGACCAGGCCGTTGGTGACGAATCCGCCCGCCGGGCTGGCCGGGAAGGCCGCCGGTTCGACTTGGTAGACGTACTCGGCACCGGCTGCACCCGTGGCCAGGTTGAACGACAGGATGCGCGAGGGTGAGCCGACTGCTGCTGTGGCCGCCGGGCCGTCCTGTACCAGCGCGTTTTCGGTGGCGGTGTAGAGGGTCTGGCCGTCGGTCGACACGGTCAGGCTTTCAAAGGCCAGGTTGTTGCGGATGCCGGGGTCTGCTGCGCCCGTGCCGACCGGGTTGTAGCGGGTGGGCACGGCGAAGTCGCGGGTGTAGGTGCCGGTGGGCGTCATTTCGCGCACGGTGGGGTTCTGCAGGGCCAACGCGCCGGCGCCGCTGCGCTGGCCTTCGTTGCTCCACAGCAGGTTGCCAGTGGTCGGGTGAATGCGCAACGATTCCGGGTCCACGGTGTTCGTCGCGAACGCCGTGCCATCGGGCTTCAAGATCGTGGTGACGCTTTGGAAACCGACGCCAGCAAAGCCCGGCGTGGCCGAGCGCACGAACTGACCCAGGTCCAGGCTGAGTTCGTAAAAGCGCGCCGGGTTGATGCCGCTGCGGTCGTCGCTGAGGGCCAGGTAGCTGCCGCTGGCGCTGCGGTCGATGCCTGACAAGCCCCCCACCGTGGTGCCGTTGTAGACGAAGCCGCTGGGCACGATCTGCTGGCCCAGGTAGGTGAATGCCTGCGCATGGGCGTTGCCCACGCCGCCCAGTGAACAGGCCAGTGAGCAGGCCATGGCGGCGGCACTGAAGCAGGTCTTGATGCGTTGGTTCATGGTGGTCTCCAGGGTGGCTTTGCTGGAGATTCTTGTCGTCATGCGTGACTGTATGGCGACAGCGTCAGCCGGCGCGGGCCCCGCGTCAGTGCCTCTTTACAATCTTGAGTTTGCGCCCGGCGAAAAGCATTTGCTGTGGCGGGACTGAAGGAAAACACGGCATGAAAGCCTCAGAAATTCGCTCCACCTTCCTGAAGTACTTCGAGAGCCAGGGCCACACCATCGTGGCGTCCAGCCCCGTGGTGCCGGGCGACGACCCGACGCTGCTCTTCACCAACGCGGGCATGAACCAGTTCAAGGACGTGTTCCTCGGGTTCGACAAACGCAGCTATGTGCGCGCCACAACCAGCCAGAAGTGCATACGCGCCGGCGGCAAGCACAACGACCTGGAGAACGTGGGCTACACCGCGCGCCACCACACCTTCTTCGAGATGCTGGGCAACTTCAGCTTTGGTGACTACTTCAAGCACGATGCCATCCGCTTCGCCTGGGAACTGCTGACCGAGCACTTCAAACTGCCCAAGGACAAGCTGTGGGCCACCGTGTACGCCGACGACGATGAGGCCTACGACATCTGGTTGAAGGAGATTGGTCTGCCGGCCGAACGCATCGTGCGCATCGGCGACAACAAGGGTGCTCGCTACGCGTCCGACAACTTCTGGATGATGGGCGACACGGGGCCGTGCGGTCCGTGCAGCGAGATCTTCTACGACCACGGCCCCGACGTGGCCGGCGGCCCGCCGGGCTCGCCTGATCAAGACGGCGACCGCTACGTCGAGATCTGGAACAACGTCTTCATGCAGTTCAACCGCACCGAGGACGGTGTGATGCATGCGTTGCCCAAGCCCAGCGTGGACACCGGCATGGGCCTGGAACGCCTGGCCGCGGTGCTGCAGCATGTGCACAGCAACTACCAGATCGACATGTTCGTGCGCCTGCTGGCGGCTGCGCGCCAGGCCGTGCAGGGGGCCGCGGGCAGGGCTGAGGTGGATGCCGACTCGCCGTCGCTGAAGGTCATCGCCGACCACATCCGCGCCTGCACCTTCACGGTGGTCGACGGCGTGATCCCTGGCAACGAAGGCCGCGGCTACGTGCTGCGCCGCATCGCCCGGCGCGCCATCCGCCACGGCTACAAGCTGGGTGCGCGCAAGCCTTTCTTCTATTCGCTGGTGGCCCCGCTGGCCGGTGAAATGGGCGAGGCCTACCCCGAGCTGCGCCGCGAAATGACGCGCGTGACCGAGGTGCTGAAGCAGGAGGAAGAGCGCTTCTTCCAGACCATCGCCAA
>JANNWL010000373.1:0-5728 GCA_031414735.1 Burkholderiales bacterium
CAGCGTGGTCCACTGGCGCAGCAGTTCGCAGTAGGGGCGCGGGTCGCAGATCTCGTCGGGGGCGATGCCGGCCAGCGCGTCGCTGGTGGTGTTGCGGATGCAGTTGCCGCTGGTCTGGATGCCGTGCATGTCCACAGCCGCTAGCAGGTCCATCACGTCGGCGGCGCGGTCCAGCGGAATCCAGTTGAACTGCAGGTTCTGGCGCGTCGTGAAGTGCCCGAAACCGCCACGGGTGGCACCATGCACCCGGCTGGTGGGGTCGGGCTGCAGATCGAAGTCGCGGGCGATGGTGGCCAGTGTGCGAAGCTGCTCGCTGGACAACTCGCCGTACGGCACCGCCACCCGCAGCATCGGCGCGTGGCGCTGCACATACCAGCCGTTCTGCAAGCGCAGCGGCTTGAAATCGTCACCGCCCAGTTCACCGGCCAGGTGGCGCTGGAGCTGGTCGCGGAACTGCGCCGCACGGGCTTGCAGGAAATGGTGGTCGAAGTCGGTGTAGCGGTACATCGCGGGTGCCGGAGAGAGATCGTGGGGTCACTCTAGGCGGCGGCCATATATTCAGGAACTACTTTGTCGTTTGAAGCTTATGCACTTTGAGTTCTTTGGATTGCCGGCCTGGCGACTTTGGCCATTTCGGCGCCTGACCATGGCCGGGCTGGCCCTGCTGCTGGTGGCCTGTCAGTCGGTGCCGCCCGCGCCCGTGCCAGTGGTGGCCGAGCCGCCGCCGCTGGTCGTGGCCCCTGCCAAACCGCCGCCCAGGCCACCGCGCATCGGCCTGGCGCTGGGCGGGGGCGCGGCGCGCGGCTTTGCCCACATCGGCGTGATCCAGGTGCTGGAAGAGGCCGGCATCCGGCCTGACCTGGTGGCCGGGACCTCGGCGGGCAGTCTGGTGGCCGCGCTGTACGCGTCAGGCAAAACTGGCGCCGAGATGGCCGCGCTGGCGATGGCCATGGACGAGGGCGCCATCACCGACTGGGCGTTTCCCACCCGCGGGCTGATCCGCGGCGAGGCGCTGGCCCGTTACGTCCGCGACCAGACCGGCGGGCGGGCGATCGAACAGATGAGGCTGCCCCTGGGCATCGTCGCCACGCACCTGGACAGCGGCGCGGCAGTGCTCTTCCAGCGCGGCGACACCGGGGTGGCGGTGCGTGCGTCCAGCGCGGTGCCAGCGGTGTTCCAACCGGTGAGGATCGGGCCGGCGGAGTATGTCGACGGCGGCCTGGTGTCCCCCGTGCCGGTGCGCTTTGCGCGCCAGATGGGTGCTGAGCTGGTGCTGGCGGTGGACATCTCGTCGCCGCCCGACGGCAACCCCACCAGCGACGTGATGAAGATGCTGCTGCAGACCTTCGCCATCATGGGCCGCAGCATCAACCAGTTCGAACTGCGTGATGCCGATGTGGTGCTGCGTCCTGTGCTTGCCGGCGTGTCCAGCGCCGACTTCAGCGCGCGCCAGAAAGCCATCCAGGCCGGCCGCGAGGTGGCGCTGCGGCAGTTGCCCGAGTTGCGCGCGCGCATCGCGGCGTTGACTCGCTGAAGGCCCAAAGAAAAAGGGCCCGACGTTGCCGCGGACCCTTGTTTCATTCGCCTGGCTGTGCACCAGGCGGTACCTCCCTGACAGGTGCGGTCAGGCCGAACGCTTTGCCTTGGTGGCCGATTGCGTCGCCTTGACGGCGGTGGCGCTCATGGACTTGAAGTTGGCTTCGGCCACTTCGGTGGCTTGCTTGGTCGCCTTGTGCACGCTCTCGTACGCATTGTTGGCGGCGGCCACGGCCGACTTGACCAGTGCCACCACGTTTTCGCTGCCGGCCGGCGCGTTCTTGACGGCTGTGTCGACCATCGCCATCACCTTGGCTTGGCTGTCGGCCATGGTGGCCTCCGCCGTCTTGGTAGCGTCGGCGCTGGCGCCGGCGACGATGTCATACACATGGCGGCTGTAGGCAGCGGCCTTCTCCGCGGCCGGCTGCAGCAGGCTGGCTTGCAGGGCCATCAGTTCCTGCGCGTCCTTGACGGTGAGCGCGGCGTTGGCGGTCTCGGCGGCCTCGGCCAACGAGGTGCGGGCGACTTGCAGGTTCAGCTCGACCAGCTTTTCGACGCTTTCGAAAGCCTTGGTTGTCAGGCCGAAAAGGGTCTCGAGGCTGGCCTTGTGGGCAGCGACAAATTGTTCGTTGGTGAAGTTCATGGTGGATCTCCTGTGAAATTGAATGCGGGGTTGCGGGTAAAGCGGTTCAAAGGTCAGTTGCTTCGCTCTTCAGACTGCTTTGCTGCGCTGCAACATGGAACGAAGTATAGGGTTTGCCCGCAGCCTTGCAAGCACTTTTTGCTGCGGCGCAACAAACTAGGGGTGGCTTTCTAGAATCCCACCCCGTGCGCGCCTTTCACTCCGACCAGTTTGTGCTGCCCTTGCCCCCGGGCCACAGCTTCCCGATGGCCAAGTACCGGCTGCTGCGCGAGGCCGCCGAGGCCACCTTGCCGCTGGTGCGGGTGACTGAAGCGCCCACCGCCAGCGACGGCGAGCTCGCGCTGGCGCACGACCCGGCCTGGATCAGCGCGGTGGCCGAGGGCACCACCAGCGCGGCGCAGCAGCGCGAGATCGGCTTCCCCTGGTCGCCGCGCATGGTGGAACGGGCGCGGCGCTCGGTGGGCGCCACCATCGCCGCGGCGCGCGCTGCCCTGTTCGGGGGCGAGGGCGTGGCCGCCAATCTGGCCGGCGGCACGCACCACGCGTACGCGCACAAGGGGTCGGGCTACTGCGTCTTCAACGACGTGGCCGTGGCCGCACGTTTGATGCAAGCCGAGTGGCACCGCCGCGGCCTGGGCGCCCGTCGCGGCCTGTTGCGCGTGGTAGTGATTGATCTGGACGTGCACCAGGGCAACGGCACGGCAGCGATCTTTGCCGACGACCCCAGCGTGTTCACCTTGTCGCTGCATGGCGACAAGAACTTCCCGTTTCGCAAGGAAGACAGCGACCTGGACGTGGCCCTGCCGGACGGCTGCACCGACGGGCCTTACCTGGCTGCGCTGGACGATGCGCTGGCCGCCGCCTGGGCGCGCCAGGCCGCGCACCCGCCCGGCCTGGCCTTTTACCTGGCAGGTGCCGACCCGCACGAGAACGACCGCCTCGGCAGGTTGAAGCTGACTGCCGCGGGCCTGGCCGAGCGCGACCGGCGTGTCTTCAAGGCCCTGCGCGAGCGCGGCGTGCCTGTTGCCGTGGTCATGGCCGGCGGCTACGGCCGCGACCTGGCGACCACCGTCGACATTCAGCGCCGCACGCTGGAGCTGGCTTGTGCGTCGTGGCAGTCCTGGCAAGCCACGCCCGCGTCGGCCCCAGAATTCGCGGCATGAGTTCACGCGCTGCGCCCCAACAGCGTTCCCGCTACCCGCACTTCAGCTGCATCGCCACGCGCTGGTCGGACAACGACGTCTACGGCCACGTCAACAACGTCGTCTACTACAGCTACTTCGACACGGTGGTCAACCGCTGGCTCATCGAGGCCGGCGCGCTGGACATCCGCGGCGGCGACGTGATCGGGCTGGTGGTGGAAACGCAGTGCCACTACTTCGCGCCGCTGGCCTTCCCGCAGACGCTGGACGCCGGCCTGCGCGTGGCGCACCTGGGGCGGTCCAGCGTGCGCTACGAGATCGGCTTGTTCGCCTCAGGCGACGACCTGACCGCCGCCGCCGGCCACTTCGTGCACGTGTACGTTGACCGCGCCAGCCGCAAGCCGGTGCCGCTGCCAGCGACAGTGCGTGCCGCGCTGGAACCCCTGCAACCCCTTTGAATGAGCGCATGACCACATCCACCCCACCCAGCGCAGAGGCCACCGCCGCAGTCGACGAGGCCCTGCGCTCGCGCCGGTCGGTGCGCGCCTTCCTGCCCACGCCGGTGCCGCGCGAGACCGTTGAGGCCATTCTGGAAGCGGCCGCGCGCGCGCCCTCGGGCACCAACACGCAGCCGTGGAAGGTGCATGTGCTGACGGGCGTGTCCAAGGTGGCCTTGTCCGCAGCGATCAAGGCGGCCTACGACGACCCGGCCGAGCGCGCCCGCCACACCGAGGAATACGCCTACTACCCCACCGAGTGGCGCAGCCCCTACATCGACCGCCGGCGCAAGGTGGGCTGGGACCTGTACACGCTGTTGGGCATCGGCCGCAACGACAAGGAGCGCATGCACGCCCAGCACGGCCGCAACTACGACTTCTTCGGCGCGCCGGTGGGGCTGATGTTCAGCATCGACCGCGTGCTGCAGCAAGGCAGCTGGCTGGACTACGGCATGTTCCTGCAAAGCATCATGGTCGCTGCGCGTGGCCGGGGCCTGGACACCTGCCCGCAGGCGGCCTTCATGCAGTACCACCGCATCATCGCGGCGCACCTCGGCCTGGCCGCCGGCCAGATGGTGGTCTGCGGCATGTCGCTGGGCCACGCCGATCCGGCCGCGGTGGAGAACACCCTGCACACCGAGCGCGAACCTTTGTCGGGCTTCGCGCGTTTCCTTGAATGACACGCTTGAACGCACCCCTCTCATGAAGCCCAACCCATCACGCCCCCAGGTTCTGGTGGCCCGCGCCGTGTTCCCCGAATCCGTCGAACGGCTGCGCCAGCACTTCGATGTGACCACCAACGACGACGACGCCGAGTGGTCGCCCGCCGAACTGGCGCAGCGCCTGCAAGGCCATGCCGGCCTGCTGTGCACGGGTGGCGAGCGCATCGACGCGGCGCTGCTGGCCGCCAACCCGCAACTGCGTGCCGTGTGCCTGATGACGGTGGGCTACAACAATGTCGACGTGGCGGCCTGCACCGCGCGCGGTGTGCTGGCCAGCAACGCGCCGGGCGTGCTGACAGAGACCACGGCCGATCTGGGATTTGCGCTGATGATGGCCGCCGCGCGCCGCATGTCAGAAGCCGAGCGCTACCTGCGCGCCGGCCTCTGGAAGAACTGGCGCGTCGACATGCTGGTGGGCTGTGACGTGCACGGCACCACGCTCGGCATCCTGGGCATGGGACGCATCGGCCAGGCCATCGCGCGGCGCGGCGCGCTGGGGTTTGGCATGCAGGTGATCTACCACCAGCGCACCCGGATGGCCGAGGCCGATGAAGCACCGGTCGGCGCGCGCTATGTCGACAAGGCCACGCTGCTGCGCGAGGCCGACCACCTGATCCTCGTGCTGCCCTACAGCGCGGCCAGTCACCACGCCATCGGTGCGGCCGAGCTGGCGCTGATGAAGCCCACCGCGACGCTGACCAACGTGGCGCGTGGCGGCATCGTCGATGACGTGGCTTTGATCGCCGCCTTGCGGGACAGGCGCATTGCCGCGGCCGGGCTCGATGTGTTTGAGAACGAACCCGAACTCCACCCCGATTTCCTGACGCTGCCCAACGTCGTGCTGCTGCCCCATGTGGGCAGCGCCACCGAGGCCACGCGGCGCGCCATGGTCGGGCGTGCCGCCGACAACCTCATTGCCGCGCTGACCGGCGGCGTGCCGCCGACACCTATCAACCCCGAGGTGCTGCCGTTGCGGCCGGCTTGAAAACCTGGGTGGCAAGCACCGTGCAATCACCTTCACCCCTGAGCCCCTGGCGCCTGTCTGTCGCCCCGATGATGGACTGGACGGACCGGCATTGCCGGGTCTTGCACCGCCTCATCACCCGGCGCACCCGGCTGTACACAGAAATGGTGACCACCGGTGCGCTCGTGCACGGCGATGTGGCGCGGCACCTGGACCTCAGTGCG
>JANNWL010000374.1:0-1691 GCA_031414735.1 Burkholderiales bacterium
TCGGAATGCTCAAAATACGTTTGAAGTCGGTGAAGCCGTTGTTGCCGCCAAAGCCGGTTTCGTTTCTGAAAAACAGCAACATCGCGGCAAACGTCATGGCCTGCGTGATGATGGAAAAGTACACCCCCTTGATGCGGGAGCGAAAGGCAAAAAAGCCGAACACAAAGGCTACGACGCCAGGCACCAGCACGATCAGCAGCAGCGTGGCCGCAAAGCTGCCGCTGAACGTCCACTGCCAGGGCAGCGTCTTCCAGTCCAGGAACACCATGAAGTCCGGCAGCTCGCTCTTGTAGTTGCCTTCGCGGCCGATCTGGCGCATCAGGTACATGCCCATCGCGTAACCCCCCAGCGCGAAGAACAGGCCGTGGCCCAGGCTCAAGATGCCGGTGTAGCCCCAGATCAAGTCCATGGCCAGCGCGCAGATGGCGTAGCATAAGACCTTGCCGGTCAGCGTGACGTAGAAGTCGCTGAGGTGGAAGGCACTGCCGGCCGGCACCGCCAGGTTCAGCACCGGCACCAGCACGGTGATGACGAGCACCGCCGCCATCACTGCGGTCCAGCCTTTCGCCGACAGCAGCGAGGTCTTCATTCGGCGCTCATTTCGCATTCATTCCGCACTTCGGCCCTTCAGCGCGAAGATGCCCTGCGGTCGCTTCTGGATGAAGATGACGATGAACACCAGCACCATGATCTTGGCCAGCACGGCTCCCTGCCAGCCTTCGAGCAGCTTGTTCATCAGCCCCAAGCCCAGCCCGGCGTAGACCGTGCCGGCCAGCTGGCCCACACCGCCCAGCACGACGACCATGAAGGCGTCGACGATGTAGCCCTGGCCCAGGTCGGGCCCCACGTTGCCGACCTGGCTGAGCGCACAGCCCGCCAGCCCCGCGATGCCCGCGCCCAGCGCGAAGGCATAGGTGTCCACGCGCGCCGTGTTCACGCCCACGCACGCGGCCATGCGGCGGTTCTGCGTTACCCCGCGCACGAACAGGCCCAGCCGCGTCTTGCCTATGAGCAGCGCCACGCCCAGCAGCACGGCCGCGGCAAAGGCCAGGATGGCCAGGCGGTTGTAGGGCAGGGTCAGGTTGGGCAGCACCTGCAGGCCGCCCGACAACCACGACGGGTTCTCGACGCCGACGTTCTGCGCGCCGAAGACGGTGCGCACCGCCTGCATCAGGATCAGGCTGATGCCCCAGGTGGCCAGCAGCGTTTCCAGCGGCCGGCCGTACAGCCAGCGGATGACCGACTTCTCCATCAACGCACCCACCAGCGCCGCCACGGTGAAGGACACCGGGATGGCCGCGACGATGTACCAGTCGAAGGCCCCAGGCAGGTGGCTGCGGAACAGGTTCTGCACCAGGTAGGTGGCGTAGGCGCCAATCATCATCAACTCGCCATGCGCCATGTTGATGACGCCCATCAGCCCGTAGGTGATGGCCAGGCCCAAAGCAACCAAGAGCAGGATGGAGCCCAGGCTGATGCCCGTGAAGAGCGTGCCCAGGCGCTCGCCCCAGGCCAGCCGCGATTCCACGGTGTTCAGCGAGGCCTTCAACGCGGCGCGGACCTGCGGATCGGCCTCGGCGCCGGTCGCCAGGCGTTCTAGCAGCAGCGAACGCGTCACCGGCTGGTCGCTGTCTGCCAGCAGGGCGGCCGCTGCCAGGCGTTTTGTCTTGTCGGGTGAGTTGATGAGCACG
>JANNWL010000375.1:0-2793 GCA_031414735.1 Burkholderiales bacterium
CGAGGCCAGGGCGGGACGACCATCGTGCAGGCCTTCACGCCGTCGCCCGCGCGCGGCTTGTTCGAGCCGCTGGTCGGCAGCGGCCACACCTTCAGATTCCTCGGCAACAGCCTGGCAGCGACCACTCCCTTGGGCCCGGCGCCTCGCACAGGGGCTGCCGCCGCGCCCAACCTGGCACCAGCCGGCGTGGCGGTTCTGTTGGAGCCCACCGCGCGCTTCATCAACAGCGGCACGCTGGATCTGGGCGGCGGCTCGATCGGCCTGCAAGGCACGGCCAACTTCGCCCAGCTGCCCGCGGTCACCAACACCGGCACCTTGCAGGGCAGCGGATCAGTAGGCGGCGCGCTGGTGTTCGACGGGCCTCGCCCAGTCATCGGCAGCTTCTCGCTGGATGGCGGCGGCACGGCGGCATTCCGCAATGCCGCAGGGGCAGCGATTCAAAACCTCACGATCAACGGCAACTTCACCCGCCTGGATATCGAGACGGGCGCGCCGCTGGAGCTCCAGAACCTGCAGCTGGTGCTGGGCAGCTTCAACGCGGGTGCGCCGGTCAGCATTGCCAACAGCGTGGCCTGGTCCAGCGGCTTCCTCATCAGCACACAACCCATGACCGTCGGCGGCGACTTGCAGTTGCTGCCCGGCAACCGGGTGTTCCGTGCCAATGTCAGCCACAGCGGCAACGTGGCCTGGACGGGCGGCAACTTCAGCGAGTGGACAGGTCGGCTCACCGTGCAGCAAGGCAAGTTGTTCGACATCGCGGGCGACTTCAACAGCGCCGGTGGCGTGGGCGGCATGCTGGTCAACAGCGGCACGCTTACAAAGAGCGCGGGTGCCGGCCGCAGCGAACTGGCAATGGGCGTGGACAACATCGGCGGCACCGTGCGTTCGCTCAGCGGCACGCTGGCGCTGACGGGCGGCGGCACGCACACTGACGCCACCTTTGCGGCCAGCGCCGGCGCCGCCATCGAGCTGGCCGGCGGCACCACGTTTGGCGGGCAGATCACGCCCAGCGGTCGCCTGGACGTGACCGGCGGCGACTTCACGCTGCTCAATGGCAGCACGTACTCGCATGCGGCGGGCAACCGTTTCGATGTTGCCCGCGTGACCATCAACCCCGGCGCGCGCCTGAGCGTGGCCGATGCCTTGGTCACCACGGGCAGCCTGACCAACCTGGGCACCTTCACGCCGTCCAGCCACGTGCGGATTGACGGCGACTTCGTGCAACAGGGCAGTTTCGGGCTGAACCCGGGCAAGGACCTGGTTGTGTTGGGCAGTTTCGACAACGCTCAGCCGCTGACGGTGAGCGACGCCTATATGCAGGTGGACAGGTTGATCAACCGATCGACGCTGAACGTCACCGGCGCCAGCCGGTTCTCGGCGACCACGCTGGACAACCGCGGCACGCTGGTGCTGGGCCCAGCCAACGGGTTACCGGGTGTCCTGGCGTCCATCGGCGGCGTCGGGGGCAGCAGCAACAGCGGCACGCTGCGTGTCGATGGCGCGGCGGTCGGCGTGCAAAGCCTGGGCCTGGCGAACTCGGGTCTCATCGCCAACGAAGGTGGCTGGCTTGCGCAAGGCAACTTCGCACACGTGGCCGGCAGCCTCTTCACGAATGCCGGTACGTTGACCGTGGGCGGCACGACCACCGTGTTCGGGGCGGCGGCGATCCAAAACAGCGGCAGCCTGAAGATGCAGGACGGCGCGCTGAATATCCTGAGCGGCGCTAATGTCAGCGGGCCCGGCAGCTTTGTCCAACTCGCTGGTGTGACCTGGGTCCACGGCCGGCTTCAGGCCGGCGGCGGCGTCACCATCGACGGCGGCGTGCTGAAGGGCACCGGAACGGTCGAAGCTTATGTGACCATCGGTCCGGCCGGTCAGTGGAAGCCGGGCAACTCACCCGGAACGATGACGGTGCTGGGCGACGCCGACCTCTTCGGCAGCCTGGAAATCGAGGTCGCCACGCCCACCTTGCATGACCGGCTGGTGGGCCTGAACAGTTTCACCGCGCGCGATGGCGCGTCCATCGGCTTCGTCTTCGCCCCGGGTTACGTGCCGCAAGAAGCTGACAGCGACAGCATCACCTGGCTCAGCGCGGCAGGCACCAACTTCGCACCCGGCGTCAACCTCAGCTTCAGCGGTTTGCCCAACCAGTGGAGCGCCGCGCTGTCGCCCGGTGGGCGGCAGCTCTTGCTCAGCAACGACCTGGCGGTGCAGATTGCGACCCGCGGCAGCCTCGCCGTGCCAGTGGGCGTCGTGCACTTCAACGCGCTCAGCAGCAGCTCGGCGGACTACCCCTTGCTTGACCGGCTGGACAACGCCGGCTTCTTACACAACCGCGCCGGCGCCAGCGCCAACGTAGGCGGTGTGCTGAACAACGAACTGGGCGCAACCCTCGTCAACCGGGGTGAGCTCTACGCCAACACGCTGAACAACGCCGGCCAACTGAACAACCGCAGCGGCGGCACGTTGCAAGTGGCCACATTGATCAACGCCGGCACAGTGATCAACCAGGGCAGCGTGCAGGTCATCAACGACTTCACGAACGCCGAGGGCGCGGTGTTCGAGCAGCGCGGCTCGATGCAGTTGGGCGGCCTCAGCACCAACCGGGGCAGCCTGCTCGTGGCGGGACCGACCACCTACGGCTTCGGCTTTAACAACATCGGCAACACCACCATCGAAGCCACGGGCTCCCTCACCGGCGGCCCGGGCAGCTACTTCTGGCACTCGTCGGGCCATCTGCGGGTGGACGGCCTGCTGGCGGCCGACGACATCCGCGTCTTCGGCGGCCAGCTC
>JANNWL010000376.1:0-3547 GCA_031414735.1 Burkholderiales bacterium
GCCAGCACGCCAAAGGCCATCACGGTCGACAAACCCAGCGCAGTGTTGCCCGGGTGGCCGTTCACGTACTTGAAGCTGTACTGCTGCGCGTCGGCGATCGGCATCAGTTCGATCACACCGGTGGCCGAATGGCTGGCCACGCGGGCCGTCTTGTCGAACTCGGGCCAGCGGCGGAAATCGGCTTCGATGGCTGCCACCATGCGGCGCAGCACCTCGGGCAGACCGTAGGCGGCAACGATGCGGGTGATGTCGTGGGTGGTCAGCAAGGTGGTCATGGCGGGCCTTTGTGGGTTTCGCGAGTGCAGAACGGCATTGTTCCGGCGCCCGCCGGCAGTGAGAAGCGGCAAACCTGCTCCGGTTTAGTCAGCTTTCTGGCATTTCGACAGCACCGATTGGCATAATGCGTCATGGACTCGCTGGACCTGCAACTCATCGGCCTACTGCGCACTGACGCGCGCGCCAGCGTGGCCACCCTTGCAGCGAAGCTGGGCGTGTCGCGAGGCACCGTCACCAACCGCATCGCGCGGCTGGAGGACGACGGCGTCATCAATGGCTACACGGTGCGCCTGCGGCCCGACGCCCAGCCCGACCAGATCACCGCCTGGATGAGCATCGCCGTCGAGGGCAACCAGACGCGCGCCGTCATCGCCACCCTGCTCGGCGAGCCGGGTGTGGCGTCACTGCACGACACCAACGGCCGCTGGGACCTGTTGGCCGCGCTGCGCGCCAGCACGCTGGGTGAACTGGCCGAGGTGCTGGAGAGGGTGCGGCTGATCAAGGGCATCGGCGCCACCGAAACAAGCATCCACCTGCAGACCTACAAGTTGGGTTGAGAGGCGACCAGCACGTTCTTGAACGGCTTGCGGCTCTTCCAGCGGTAGGCACCGAAGTCGCGTTCATCGGTGGTGAGGATGCGGCCATGGTCCAGGTGACTGGCCAGCAGCACCAGCGACGCATCGGCCAAGTCCATGGGCAGTGCGGCGTACTTGCGCATCAGTGGCGCCACGGCGGCCATTGCTGCGGCAGGGGGGCTCCACACCGCAACCAGCCCAGCCGCCACGTCGGCCATCAGCACGACGGCCGGCTCGGTGCCCAGGCGACGCAGGAACAGGTGGCAGACCTCGGTCAGCACCGGCCAGGTGGTGACCCAGCCCTCGTCCAGCGTATGGCGTTGCGCCAGGGCCCGGGCGTGCCAGTGGTCGCTGGCGTCCGCCAGGGCGTAGAGAAAGCCGCTGTCGACGGCGATCACGGTTGGGTACGTCGCGCCGGCTTGGCCGACACGGCGGAGAACTTGGCCTCCAGCGCCTCGGCCAGCACGGTCTTGACGTTACTGGCCGTGTCGGCGTGCCCGCTGCGCCACTGGCCGGCCATGGACAGAAAACGGCTGGACGGCCGCCCGCGCCGCACCTGCACGTAGTACTGCGCCACGCTTTCGCGCACCACATGACTCACGCTTTGCCCCGTGACCTGGGTGAGGTACTCCAGCTGCTTTTCCGTGGCTTCGTCGAGACGGGCGTTGATGCGCATGAGGGATCTCTCCGGGTGTCTGTCAGACAGTGTATGACAGTGCCGAGGCCAGTTCAAGGGGCACCGTGCCGCGCCGCCCGACGTTCGTGCATCATCGCGCGCCATGCTGCTGTTCCTCATCAAGCGCCTGACCACCTTTGCACTCACCCTGGCCGTGGCTTCGGTGGTGGTGTTTGCCATGCTCGAACTGCTGCCGGGCAACGCCGCCGAGATCATCCTGGGCGACACCGCCACGCCCGAGTCCGTCGTCGCGTTGCAGGCCAAACTGGGGCTGAACCGCCCGCCGCTGCAGCGCTACCTGGACTGGACGGGCGGCCTGCTGCAGGGCGACACGGCGCGCAGCGTCAGCTACGACACACCGACCGCCGAGCTGATCGCCGAGCGCATGCACGTCACCCTGCCGCTGGCGCTGATGGCGATGACCCTCACCGTGGGCATCGCGTTGATGGTGGGCATCTACGCCGCGGCACGCCACAACCGGGCCGGCGACGTGGGCGTGATGGCAGCCAGCCAGATCGGCATCGCCATCCCCAACTTCTGGTTCGCCATCCTGCTGATCCTGGTCTTCGCGGTGCACCTGCAATGGGTCAGCGCCGGCGGCTTCCCCGGCTGGTCGACGGGCGACGGGGGCGGCCTGTGGGCCGGCTTGCAGGCGCTGATACTGCCTGCCGTCGCACTGGCGCTGGTGCAGGCGGCCATCCTGGCGCGCGTCACGCGATCGGCGGTGCTGGAGGTGATGCGCGAGGACTTCGTGCGCACGGCCCGCGCCAAGGGCTTGTCGCGGCGCCAGGCGCTGTGGCGCCATGTGCTGCGCAACGCCATGATCCCGGTGCTGACGGTGACCGGTCTGCAGTTCGCCAACCTGCTGACCGGCACCATCGTGGTCGAGAACGTCTTTGTGCTGCCCGGCCTGGGGCGGCTGGTCTTCCAGGCCATCGGCAACCGCGACCTGGTCGTCGTGCGCGACGTGGTCATGCTGCTGGCGGCCAGCGTGGTGCTGGTCAACTTCGTGGTCGACATGCTGTATGCATGGGTCGACCCGCGGGTGCGGCTGGGATGACGACGGTGACCCGCCGCGCCTGGCGCCACCCCAGCTTCGTCATCGGCGGTGCGTTGACGCTGCTGCTGTGCGTGGCTGCCTTGCTGTCGCTGTTCTGGCAGCCCTACCCGCCGGCCGAGATCGACATCCCCAACAAGCTCCAAGGCCCCAGCAGCGCCCACTGGCTGGGCACCGACAGCCTGGGCCGCGACATCGCGTCGCAACTGCTGGTGGGCGCACAGAACAGCATCCTGGTGGGCGTGGTGGCCGTGGGCATCGGCCTGTCCATCGGCGTGGCGCTGGGTGCGCTGGCCGCGGCGCGGCGCGGCTGGGTCGAAGAGCTGGTGATGCGCGCCAGCGACTTCACATTCGCCTTCCCGGCGCTGCTCACGGCCATCATGCTCACGGCCATCTACGGCCCGGGCCTGTTCCTCAGCATCGTGGCCATCGGCATCTTCAACATCCCGGTGTTCGCGCGCATCACCCGTGGCGCGGCGAATGCGGTGTGGGCGCGCGACTACGTCACCGCCGCGCGCGCCGCCGGCAAGGGGCCGCTGGCCATCACGCGGGACCACGTGCTGCCCAACATCGCCAACCAGCTGATCGTGCAGGCCACGGTGTCTTTCGCCACCGCCATCCTGGCCGAGGCCGCGCTCAGCTACCTGGGCCTGGGCACGCAGCCGCCGCAGCCAAGCTGGGGGCGCATGCTCAATGAAGCGCAGACACTGATGTTCCAGGCGCCGCTGCTGGCCGTGTACCCGGGTGCGGCCATCATGCTCAGCGTGCTGGGCCTGAACCTGATAGGCGACGGCCTGCGCGACCTGATGGACCCCAAGCTGGCGCGCCAGCGTTGATGGGCATCGCTGCCCCCTTTTGCTCCCGAAGAGAGGACCCGCTCATGAAGATCGACTTCGTCTCCGACGTGGCCTGCCCGTGGTGCGCCGTCGGCCTGAACGCACTGGAAACGGCGCTGCAGCGCCT
>JANNWL010000377.1:0-4429 GCA_031414735.1 Burkholderiales bacterium
GCCTGGCGCTCGACCAGCCGGTGGGCGTAGTAGATGGGCGCGGGCATCAGCTCGGGCGTCTCGTCGCAGGCGTAGCCGAACATCAGGCCCTGGTCGCCGGCACCTGTGTTCAGGTGGTCGTCTGATGCATGGTCCACGCCCTGGGCGATGTCGTTGGACTGCTTGTCATAGCAGACCATGACGGCGCAACCCTTGTAGTCGATGCCGTACTCGGTGTTGTCGTAACCGATGCGCTTGATGGTGTCGCGCGCGACCTGGATGTAGTCGACATGCGCGTTGGTGGTGATTTCACCGGCCAGCACCACGAGACCCGTGTTGCACAGCGTCTCGGCGGCCACGCGGCTGCGCGGGTCCTGCTTGAAGATGGCGTCGAGGATGGCGTCCGAAATCTGGTCGGCCACCTTGTCGGGGTGCCCTTCGGACACGGATTCGGATGTAAAGAGAAAGTCGTTCGCCACGTTGAAAAGCTCCGGTTGGTTGCACAGGGTGCGTCGCCGGTTGCTGGCCCCTCGGCCGCGGCGAACGCTTTAGCAGGTTTGTTGAGAAGCCACCCCGGTGGGGCTGGCGGCCCGGCGCGGCCCGATATGCTCGGGCCCCGCAGTCGCCCCGCAAGTTGTTCTTTAACTTGGGCGATGACGGAAGTATACAAATGACGCAACTTCTCCTGACCTGGCTCTCGCGGCGCTCTTTGCGGCTTTTGCACGCGCTGGGCGCGGCTCTGGGCTGGGCCGGCTATGCCTTGTCGCCCAGTTACCGGCAGCGGCTGCGCGCCAACGCCGCGGCCGCGGGGGTCGACGGGGCACAGCGCCGTGCCGCCGTGGCCGATGCCGGCAAGCTGGTGATGGAGCTGCCCCGGCTGTGGCTGCGCCCGCGCGAGCAGGCCATCAATGACCCGGTGCAGTGGCACGGCGCCGAACTGCTGGAGCAATTGCTGGCCCGCGGCCGTGGCCTGGTGCTGCTGACACCGCACATGGGCAGCTTCGAGGTCTCGGCCCAGGCCTATGCCGAACGCTTCGGCGCGAGCCAGCCGATCACCGTGCTGTACCGCCCGGCGCGCCAGCCCTGGCTGCGCCAGCTTGAGGAAACCGCCCGCGCACGCGACCACCTGGCCACGGCGCCTGCGCAGTTGTCGGGCGTGCGTCTGATGATGCGTGCGTTGCGCCGCGGCGAGACCGTGGGCCTGCTGCCGGACCAGGTGCCGCCCGACGGCATGGGCGTGTGGGTGCCTTTCTTCGGCCAGCCGGCCTACACCATGACCCTGGCCGCGCGCTTGATTCAACAGACCGGTGCCGCGGTGGCCGTGCTGTGGACCGCACGCCTGCCGCGCGGTGCGGGCTACGCCGTGCACGCCACGGAACTGGCCGTGCCGCTGCCCGAGCAAGGCAACGATGAAGCATCGGCCGGGGCCATCAACCGTGCCATGGAGGCAGTGATCCTGCAGATGCCTTCGCAGTACCTGTGGGGCTACCACCGCTACAAGTCGCCGCGCCAGGCGGCACCGTCGGCATGATGAATCTGCTGGCCCGCTTGCTGCTGGGAGCGGCCTGGCTGCTGCACTGGCTGCCGCTGGGCGTGCAGGCGGTGCTGGGGCGCGGCTTCGGGCGCCTGCTGCACCTGCTGGGCGCACGGCGCCGGCGCATCGCGCTGCGCAATGTCGAACTGTGCCTGCCCGAGCTGTCCGCGCCGCAGCGCCGCGCCCTCGTGCGCGAACACTTCGAATGGTTGGGCCGCAGCCTGCTGGAGCGCGCCGTGCTCTGGTACGCCCCGCGCGAGCGGCTGCAGCGGCTGATCCAGGTGCAGGGAGACGTCCACTTTGCCGAGCGCTGCGACAAGCCCGTGCTGTGGCTGGTGCCGCATTTCCTGGCCGTCGACGTGGCGGGTGCAGCGACGCAGATCCACCAGACCCGGCACGTGGTGGACGTCTACGCACCACAGAGCAACGCCGTGCTCGACCAGGCCTTGCTGCGCGGCCGATCGCGCTTCGGCCAGGCCGAGTTCCTGACGCGGCAGGACGGCGCCCGCGCCATCGTGCGCGCCATCCGACGCGGGCTGGCCTTCTTCAACCCGGCCGACATGGACTTCGGCCCGCGCGACGCCGCCTTCGTGCCCTTCTTCGGCGTGCCTGCGGCCACCTTGTTGGCGCCATCACGCATGGCACGCTCGCTGGGCATGGTGGTTCAGCCGCTGGTCGGCGAGATCCTGCCCGGCGGCCAGGGCTGGCGGGTGACGTTCATGCCCGCATGGACCGACTGGCCCAGCGACGACCCGGTGGCCGACGCCACACGGATGAACCAGTTCATCGAAGCCCAGGTCCGCCTGAACCCGGCGCAGTACCTGTGGGTGCACAAGCGCTTCAAGACCCGGCCCGACGGCGCGCCGTCGTTGTACGACTGAGCTGGCAAACCCCGGACCGATAATCTCAGGCATGCGGCTGCCCTTCACCAAGATGCAAGGCGCGGGCAACGACTTTGTCGTGCTCGACGGCCTGCGTGCGCCCATCAGCCTGACTCCGGCGCAGCTTCGCCGCCTGGGCGACCGCCGCTTCGGCGTCGGCGCCGACCAGATCCTGGCCGTGGAGCCGGCGCGCACGCCGGGGGTGGACTTCAGCTACCGCATCTTCAACGGCGCCAGTGGCGACGAGGTCGAACACTGCGGCAACGGCGCGCGCTGCTTCGTGCGCTACGTGCATGAGCGCGGCCTGACCGCCAAGTCCACGGTGCGCGTGGAGACCGTCAACAACGTGCTCGAGCTGCGCATCCGCGACGACGGGCGTGTCACCGTCGACATGAACCGTCCCGTGTTCGAGCACGCCCGCATCCCGTTCGACGCCACGGGCCTGCAGGCCCGTGTCGAGGGCGCATTCGAGCTTTGGCCGCTGGTAGGCCTGGAGCTGGCCGTGCTGTCCATGGGCAACCCGCATGCCGTGCAGCGCGTGGACGATGTCGACGCCGCACCGGTGGCCACGCTCGGACCGCGCATCGAAACCCACCCGCGCTTTGCCCGCCACGTCAACGCCGGCTTCATGCAGCTGCTGTCGCGCAGCGCCGTGCGCCTGCGCGTGCACGAGCGCGACGCTGGCGAAACGCTGGCCTGCGGCACCGGCGCTTGCGCCGCCGTGGTCGCCGGCGTGCGCTTGGGCTGGCTGGACAGCGCCGTCACCGTGCACACCCGCGGCGGCGAGCTGCTCATCGAATACGCTGGCGATACGTCATCGGTGTTCATGACCGGCCCCGCACAAACCGTCTTCGAAGGAGAAATCGAACTGTGAGCAACGACTCTGGAATCCAAGGCATCACCGAGGCCGACATCGCCAACTACCTGGCCCACACGCCCGGCTTCTTCGACCGCCACGCCGAGTTGCTGGCCACCGTGCACATCACCAGCCCGCACGGCCAGCGCGCGGTGTCGCTGCAGGAGCGGCAGATGGAGATGCTGCGCGAGCGCATCAAGGGGCTCGAGGTGCGCATCATGGACATGATCCGCCACAGCCAGGACAACGTGGCCATCGCCGACCGGCTGCACCAGTGGACGCGCACCCTGTTCCTCACCGCCAACGCAGCCGATCTGCCGGCGGCGCTGGTCGACACGCTGAAGCACCAGTTCATGATTCCGCAGGCCACTGTGCGCCTGTGGGGCACCGTGGGTTCATTTGCCGACGAGTCGTTCACGCAGTCCGTCAGCGACGACGTCCAAGCCTTCGCCAGCAGCCTGTCGCTGCCCTACTGCGGCGTGAATGCGGGCTTCGAAGCAGCATCCTGGCTGGATGCGCCCGACACGGTGGCCTCGCTGGCCATGATTCCCCTGCGCCATTGGACGGGGGGCAAGGGCAGCTTCGGCCTGCTGGTGCTGGGCTCGCCCGACCCCACGCGTTACTCGGCTGAGATGGGGGCCGACTTCCTCACCCGCATCGGCGAGGTCGCCAGCGCTGCGTTGTCGCGCCTGGTGCCGGCCGTCTGAGAACACGCACGGGCCAGCGCATGCAAGCACCCGGCCCGGAACTGCAAGCCTTCCTCACCTACCTGCGCGTCGAACGCCGGTTGGCCGAGCGCACCCTGGCGATGTACGGCGAGGCGCTGTCCCGGCTGGAAGCCAGTGCCGCGGCCTCTGGTGTGGACCTGCAACAAGCCACGCCGCCGCATGTGCGGCAGTGGGTGGGCCAGCTTCGCACGCGCGGGCTGGCGCCGCGCAGCATCGCCATCGCCCTGGCCGCCTGGCGCGGGCTGTACACGTGGTGGGGGCGGCAAGGCGTGCTATCGGCCAACCCGGTGCAAGGCGTGCGCGCGCCCAAGGCGGCCAAGCCGCTGCCCAAGGCGCTGTCGGTGGAGCAGGCCGTGGTGCTGGCCGACCAACCCGACACCCCTGGCGCGCCCGCGCTGGCTGCCCGCGACCGCGCCATCTGCGAACTGCTCTACGGCTGCGGCCTGCGCAC
>JANNWL010000378.1:0-1738 GCA_031414735.1 Burkholderiales bacterium
CGGTTGCAGCAGCTTGTGTGTCGGTCGCCGGTGCATCCAGCCGTGCGGCCAGCGTGGCGTGCAGTTCCAGCGTCAGCAAGTCCATGCCGTTGATGCGTGCGCGCACGCGGCTGTTGCGCGGCAGACTTTCGGTGCCAGGCAAGCGGAACACGAGCGGCAGCGTTTCGGCGCGCACCAGCCCATCCTTCATCACCGTGGCTTCCAGCTCAGCCACCGCGTTCTGTTCCAGCCAGCGCAGCGACCACCAGCGTTCGATGCCGTTCTGGAAATCGTTGTAGGCGGCGTAGGCCGCGTCGAAGGCCGAGATCACCGCGAACAGCGCCGTGTCCTTGGGCTTGAAGGGCGCGGCCAGCGCGGCGGTGCGGCCGTGGCGGGCGCAGGCGATGATCTGCCACTGGTTCGCCAGGTCCACATAACGCCGCAGTGGCGACGTGGCCCAGGTGTACTGCGCCACACCCATGCCGGCGTGTGGCGCCGGCCGGGTGCCCATCTTCACCTTCACCCCCGGCATCATGCTGGCCTGGCTGCGGTAGATGCCGGGCACGCCGTGCTCGGCGATCCAGCCGCCCCAGGTGCTGTTGGCCAGGATCATGGCCTCGGCCACGATCAGGTCCAGCGGCGCGCCGCGCTGGCGCGTGCTGATGAGCACGCGCTCGTCGCCCACGGGGTCACCAGATGGCCGGCCGGCCCCGCCCTGGCTTTCAAGACGAAAGTTGTAGTCGGGGCGGTTGAAGGTCTCGGGCTTGCCGCGGGCCACCTCGCGCCGCGCCTTCAGCGCCCGCGCCAGGCGGAAAGCAAAGGCCAGTTCGGCGGCGTGGGCGTAATCGGCCGGGGCGGCGCCGGTCAGCGCGTCCAGGGTGACCACGCCGTCCAACTGGTCGTGGCGCAGGTTGGAGGCGATGGGCACGCGTTCGATGCGCGTCTCATGCGCCTTCACTTCCAGCGTGGCCTCGTCCAGGGTCACGTACAGGCTCACCGCCGGGCAGTCGCGGCCGGCCACCAGGGTGTAGGCCTCGACCACGGCATCGGGCAGCATGGTCAGCTTGCCGCCGGGCAAGTAGACGGTGGACAGGCGCTCGCGCGCCACCTTGTCGATCGCCGAATCCGGCTGGATGGCCAGCGCAGGCGCGGCAATGTGGATGCCGAACACCACCGTGCCCGTGCCCAGGCCCTGCACCGACAGCGCGTCGTCGATCTCGGTCGTGGCCGAATCGTCGATCGAAAACGCCCGCGCGGCAGACAGCGGCAGCTCGTCCTTGACAGCCGGCGGCGCCACGCCGGCCAGCGCCACGTTGACGTCGTGCCCCTTGGGGAACTGCTCGAACAGGAAGCGCCGCCAGTGGAACTGGTAGGGGCTGTCGATGGCACCGGCGCCGCGCAGCAGCTCCAGCGGCGCACGCTGCGAGCGCTTGGCGGCTTCGACCACGGCCTTGTACTCGGGGCCGTTCTTGTCGGGCTTGAAGAGGATGCGGTAGAGCTGCTCGCGCACCGGCGCCGGGCAGCGGCCGGCGGCCAGTTCAGTGGCCCAGTCCTCGATTTGCGCCAGCAGCAGCTTCTTGCGCTCGATGCCCAGCAGGGCGGCTTTCACGATCTCCTCAGGCGCCTTGCGGAACTGGCCCTTGCCGAGGCGGCGGAAGTAGTGCGGCGCGTCGAACAAGCGCAGCAAGGCGGCGGCTTGCTGCTCTGGCCCGGCCTTGGCGCTGAAGTACTCGCGCGCCAGGTCGGCGAAACCGAATTC
>JANNWL010000379.1:0-12695 GCA_031414735.1 Burkholderiales bacterium
CCAGCAGGCTCGTGTCTGCTGGCTTCTTTGCTTTTCGGGTTCGACTGCCCATTGAGCGCGGGATGCCTTGCAGCCGACCCCCAAGACCGGAGGCGCCACTTCATTCGATGGCACTGGCTGCGGGCGGGTCCGACTGACAACCAATGCGCTGCGCCGGCGGCTTGCATGCCGCACAGCCAGGCCGGCGGCACCGGAGGACAGCGGCGTTACCTGCCTGCCCCAATGCCGCCCTGCGCGCGCCTGTCAGACCGCCGCTGCTGCTGAAGGTACCAGGCTTTCGACATGGGCATCGTCCATCACCGGACGAATGTTTTGAGCCAGATCGCCCTTGGGTCCCTGCACCAGGTCGTAAGTCACACGGCTTTCCTGCCGCAAGGTTCGGAAACCTTCCATTTGGATGGCTGAGAAGTGCGCAAAGACGTCCGCACCCCCTCCTTCAGGCTGGATGAAACCAAAACCCTTGGCATCGTTGAACCACTTCACCATTCCGTTGGACATGTTGACTCTCCACTGCTTTGGAAGGGTGAATTGTCGATCCCGCCGTCGGACGATGTCAAGGCTGCGACTCAACAGACGGGCCGTCCAGACTCGACATAGGATTTGCAAACGGGGTCTCGATCGGAAATCTGGTTGAAAATCAGGAGCAACTCTTGCCTTGAATCTGTCGCTGGCGCAGCAACATCCCTGTACGCGGCTTGAATGCCACCGTGACCCCGGGATTCGAGAGCTAGTCGATAGAATCAATCATGCCCGATGACATCCCGTCCGAACCACCGGCGCCGCCCGCACCTCCGCCCATCCCGCGCCGCGATAACGGCCAGGGTACGGTGGTGGCCGAGCGCAAAGCGGTGCGCACCAAGCCGCCTTCGATGTACCAGGTGGTGCTGCTCAACGACGACTACACGCCGATGGAGTTTGTCGTGATGGTGTTGCAGCATTACTTTCAGCGTGACCTGGACACGGCCACGCACATCATGCTGAAGATTCACCACGAGGGGCGCGGCGTGTGCGGCGTCTACCCGAAAGACGTCGCCGCGACGAAAGTCGAACTGGTTCTCACCGCGGCTCGCCGTGACGGACACCCGCTGCAATGCATTATGGAGGCCGCATGATTGCCCAAGAGCTAGAAGTCAGTCTGCACATGGCGTTTGTCGAGGCGCGCCAGCAACGCCACGAATTCATCACCGTCGAGCATTTGCTCATGGCGTTGCTGGACAACCCGTCGGCCGCCGAAGTGCTGCGCGCCTGTGCTGCCAACATCGACGACCTGCGCAAGAGCCTGGCCACCTTCATCAAGGAGAACACGCCGACGGTGGGCGGCTCCGAAGAAGTGGACACGCAGCCCACGCTGGGCTTCCAGCGGGTGATCCAGCGCGCGATCATGCATGTGCAGAGCACCGGCAGCGGCAAGAAGGAAGTCACCGGCGCCAACGTGCTGGTGGCCATCTTTGGCGAGAAGGATTCGCACGCTGTGTACTACTTGCACCAGCAGGGGGTGACGCGCCTGGACGTGGTGAACTTCATCGCCCACGGCATCAAGAAGTCTGATCCGCCCGAGCCCGCCAAGGGCAGCGAGAGCACAGGCAACAGCGAGGCGGAGAAAGAAGAACCCGCGGACGCCAAGGGCTCGCCACTGGACCAGTTCACGCAGAACCTGAACCAACTGGCGCGTGACGGCAAGATCGACCCGCTGATCGGCCGCGAGCACGAGGTCGAGCGCGTGATCCAGATTCTGTGCCGTCGGCGCAAGAACAACCCGCTGCTGGTCGGCGAGGCCGGCGTCGGCAAGACGGCAATCGCGGAAGGCTTGGCCTGGCGCATCACCGAGAAGGACGTGCCCGAGGTGCTGGCCGACGCCATCGTCTATTCGCTGGACATGGGCGCCTTGCTGGCCGGCACCAAGTACCGGGGCGACTTCGAACAGCGTCTGAAGGGTGTGCTCAAGCAGCTCAAGGACCAACCCAACGCCATCCTGTTCATCGACGAGATCCACACCCTCATCGGCGCCGGCGCGGCCAGCGGCGGCACGCTGGACGCGAGCAACCTGCTCAAGCCGGCGCTGTCCAGTGGCGCCATGAAGTGCATCGGTGCCACCACCTTCACCGAGTACCGCGGCATCTTCGAGAAAGACGCGGCGCTGTCACGGCGCTTCCAGAAGGTCGACGTGGTCGAGCCCTCGGTCGAGCAGACGATCGAGATTCTCAAGGGCCTGAAGTCGCGCTTCGAAGAGCACCACAGCGTGAAGTACGCCGTGGGTGCGCTGCAAGCCGCGGCCGAGCTGTCGGCCAAGTACATCAACGACCGGCATCTGCCCGACAAGGCCATCGACGTCATCGACGAGGCCGGCGCGGCGCAGCGCATCCTGCCGGTGGGCAAGCGCAAGAAGACCATCACGCGCGCCGAGGTCGAGGAGATCGTGGCCAAGATCGCGCGCATCCCGCCCGCGTCGGTGTCCAATGACGACCGCGGCAAGCTCAAGACGCTGGACCGCGACCTCAAGAGCGTGGTGTTCGGTCAGGAACCGGCCATCGACGCGCTGGCTGCGGCCATCAAGATGGCGCGCTCCGGCCTGGGCAAGCCCGACAAGCCGATCGGCTCGTTCCTGTTCAGCGGCCCCACCGGCGTGGGCAAGACCGAGGTCGCCAAGCAGCTGGCCTACGTGCTGGGCATCGAGCTGATCCGCTTCGACATGAGCGAGTACATGGAGCGCCATGCCGTCAGCCGCCTCATCGGTGCCCCGCCGGGCTATGTCGGCTTCGACCAGGGCGGTCTGCTGACCGAAGCCGTCACCAAGAAGCCGCACTCGGTGTTGCTGCTCGACGAGATCGAGAAGGCGCACCCGGATGTCTTCAACGTGCTGCTCCAGGTGATGGACCACGGCACGCTGACCGACAACAACGGACGCAAGGCCGACTTCCGCAGCGTCATCATTGTCATGACCACCAACGCGGGTGCCGAGGCGATGAACAAGTCGGCCATAGGCTTCACCAACTCGCGCCAGCAGGGCGACGAGATGGGCGACATCAAGCGCCTGTTCACGCCCGAATTCCGCAACCGGCTGGATGCCATCGTCAGCTTCCGCGCACTGGACGAGGCCATCATCCTGCGCGTGGTCGACAAGTTCCTGCTGCAACTGGAAGGGCAGCTCGCCGAGAAGAAGGTCGAAGTCACATTCACCGACGCGCTGCGCAAGCACCTGGCCGCCAAGGGCTTCGACCCGTTGATGGGCGCGCGGCCGATGCAGCGGCTCATACAGGACACGATACGGCGCGCTCTGGCCGACGAGTTGTTGTTCGGCAGGCTGGTTGACGGCGGGCGTCTGACGGTGGATGTGGACGCGAAGGGCGAAGTGCAGTTGGACATTCAACCGCCCAAGCGCAGCGACAAGCCGCGCACCGAGGCCACGGCGGTCTAGGTGGCGCGGCGCGGCGCGGGCGTGTCCCGCGCCGGGTCTTGCTTGTAGAACCGGGTGAACAACGCGTACAGAAGTGGGTGTTGCGTCTGCATAGCCAGCGGGTTCACGAAGAATGCCTCGCTGGCGACGGCGAAGAATTCTTCAACGCCCTGGGCGCCATAAGGGTCGAGCGCGGTGACTTCGCCCGCCTCGACACGACGCTGAAGCGCCGCCAACTCCGCGCCCAGGGTGGACAGCCACTCGCGTCGGGACAGGCCGGGGGGCAGCAACGGAACCCCGTCGGCGACGCCGTCAGCCATGTCCAGCACATGCGCAAACTCGTGGATGACCACGTTGTACGACTGCGCTGCGCTGCGCCCGGCGGCGCCCACGTCCTGCCACGACAGCGTGACCGGCCCACCCTCCATGGCCTCGCCTGCAAGGACTTCGTCGTACGCGTGAACCAGTCCGTCTTCGTCCGTCTGTTCGCGGCGGGCGACGACCTGGCCGGGGTGCACCACGATGCCGACGAAGCCGTCATAGCGCGCCAGGCCCAGCCGCAGCACGGGCAGCACCGCCTGCGCGGCGATGGTCACCACCATGGCGTCGCGCAGCTGCAACCCGCCGCTGGCCGTGAATTCCTTGCGGTCCAGGAACAAGCTGGTCAGGCGGCGCAGTTCAGCGGCGTCGGTCGGTTCGACCCTGCGCAGGAAGGCATGGCGCCCCAGCGTGCGCTTCCACAAATCGTCCGGGATGGGCCGGCGCGCCACGGCGGCGTCCTGCCGGCGTGACTGCAGCTGCCGCCACCAACCCAAGATCACTGGCTTGACGTGCCGGGTGCGGTGTCCACCCGGCAGGGCGGCAAGCGCTCGAAGCCGTCGCGACCCAGGCGCAGCACCTCGGCGCGGTGCGCGCTGTCCAGGTCCCAGTCGCTCAGCACGTGACGTTTGAATCCCGGCGCAAGCGCATTGCTGCCGGGCCGGTGGGTGTGGCCGTGCACGAGTTCGGCCGCGCCGCTGGCATGCATCCACTGCACGGCCTGGCCAGCATCGACGTCGGCGTCGCGATCGCCGTCGAAGCGTTGTCGGGCCTGGCTCGCGCGGCGCATTTGGACAGCGGCCTGGACACGTTCGTCGAGGGGCCGGGCCAGGAAGCTGGCCTGCCAGGCGGGTGAACGTACCTCGCGCCGAAAGGCCTGGTACGGCAGGTCGGCCGTGCACAGCTCATCGCCGTGGCTGAGCAAGATGCGCTGGCCCCAGGCAGTCAGCACGGTGGGGTCGGGCAAGCCCATGGCACCGCAATCGCGCAGCATGGCCGAACCCAGCAAAAAATCGCGGTTGCCGACCATCACGGCGAGTTGCAGGCGCGCGGCTGCCTGGGCCATCACCTCCACGCAGCGGCGCTCGAAGCGGCTGCTGCGCGAATCGTCGCCGACCCATACTTCGAACAGGTCCCCCAGGATGAACACGGCATCGGCGGGGGTGCTGGCCATGTGCGCCGCCCAGGCGTCAAAGGTGCGCGGCATGGACGCGCACAGGTGCAGGTCAGAGATGAAGTCGATGGCGCGCCAGTGCGGCGGGGCACCGACTTCAAAGAACGTCGGCAGCGGCAGCACGTCAGCCGCAGCGCCGGGCATCACTTCACCTCGACGGCGCTCAGGATGAGCATGTCTTCGAGCGGTACGTCGTCGTGGCCACCCTTGCGGCCGGTGCGCACGCGCTCCATGGCGTCAACCGTGTCGGTGCCCTCGGTCACGCGGCCAAACACGGCGTAGCCCCAACCGGCAGCGTTCTCGGCCTTGAAATCCAGGAAACCGTTGTCCGTGGTGTTGATGAAAAACTGTGCCGTGGCCGAATGCGGGTCGTTCGTGCGTGCCATGGCCAGGGTGTAGTGCTTGTTCTTCAAGCCATTGTTGGCTTCGTTCTTGATGGCTGCGCTGACGCCCTTTTGCTTCATACCCGGCTCGAAGCCGCCACCTTGCACCATGAAGCCCTTGATCACGCGGTGAAACACCGTGCCGTCGTAGTGACCCTTGTTGACGTAGTCCAGAAAATTGGCGGCGCTGACGGGCGCGTTCTCGTCGTCGAGCTCAATCGTCAGCGCGCCGGCGCTGGTCTGCATCTGTACGGTCTTGGTCATGTCATTTCTCCAGAGTGGCTCGTTTGATGGTCACCGGCTTCACCGGCACGTTCTGTTGCATTCCTGACGCCTGCGTCGGCATGGCGCGGATCTTGTCGACGACCTCCATGCCGTCAATCACCTTGCCGAACACGGCGTAGCCCTCACCGTCTCGGGCGTTGGGCTGGTCCAGGAAGACGTTGTCAGCAACGTTGACGAAGAACTGCGCGGTGGCAGAGTTCGGGTTGTTGGTTCGCGCCATGGCCACCGTGCCGCGCAGGTTGGACAGGCCGTTGCGGCTCTCAAGCGGTATGGGCGGCTTCGTGGGCTTCTCCGACAGGTCGGGTTTGTAGCCACCGGTCTGGATCATGAAGTTCTCGATCACCCGGTGGAAGATCACGCCGTCGTAGTGCTTGGCGCTCACGTAGGCCAGGAAGTTGTCGACGGTCTTGGGCGCCTTCTCCCGGTCGAGTTCCAGAACGATGGTGCCTTCGCTGGTGTCGAGCTTCACCTTCTGTGCCAGGGCGTCGTTGCCCGCAGCGATGGCGACCAGCGCCGCGGCGATGAGTTGGATGCTCAGGTGCTTCAAGTCGGTTCCTCGGATGCGAAAGTGGATGGGGCCCTGCAGGCGCAGCCCAAGAGTCTAGCGAGCCGGCACCGCCAGCAGTGCCCGCACGCCTTGCAACCTTTGCATCAAGACGCTGTCCTCGGGCATCGCCGTGGCAGCCTGGGACCAGGCCTGCGCGGCCAGCATCAAGTGCACCTGGCCCAGATTGATGCGTGCGGCCCGGTGCGCCGGGTCGTTGCGCAGCGCGGTTTCGAGCGACTGCCGAGCCGGTTCAAGCTGCCCGGCGCGCGCCTGCAGCAGTGCGATGTTGTTCATCGGGTCGGGCAGTTCGGGGTAGGCCTGGCTGAGTTCTGTGAAGACGGCCAGGGCCTGTGCATCTCGGCCCATGTCCATCAACGCCACGCCCAGAACGAAACGCGACTGCGCGTCAGCCGGCCGCGCCGCGACGCCTCTTTGGGCCATTTGCAACGCGGCCGCAAAGTCACTGCGGGCCAGCAGGGCGCGGACTTCCTCGGGTGTGCCGGCCACCGCCGCCTGGCTGATCACGCACCCGACAAACAGCGCCAGCAGTGAGCTTTGGGCAAGTGCAGAGCGGCGCGACATTGATGCTCGGACGTGGTTGCAAAGGCGGAGGGGAGCGTTGGCGGCCAAGGCGCGCTTTCGCGGATGAGGGCTGCCAAAGTAGCGCCGCTATACTGAATTTTGATTCTACTGACGCCCAACAACATCTTATCGGGCGAGGGACCACGAAGCTGCGTTTCGCCCGCCACACCACCCGCCCTGCCCCCCTCCCTCGCCCATGACGCTTCGCATTCACAACACCCTGTCTGGCCGCATGGAGGCCTTCGCGCCCATCGAGCCGGGCCATGTCCGCATGTATGTGTGCGGCATAACGGTGTACGACCTGTGCCATTTGGGCCATGCACGCATGGTGCTGTCTTTCGATGTCGCCTACCGCTGGCTGCTGGCGAGTGGGTACCGCGTCACCTACGTGCGCAACATCACCGACATCGACGACAAGATCATCCGCCGCGCCGTCGAGCGCGGTATCAGCATCCGCGCCCTGACCGACCAGATGATCGACGCCATGCACCGCGACTTCGCGCTGTTGGGTGCGCTGGCGCCCACGCACGAGCCGCGCGCCACCGAGTACGTGCCGCAGATGCTGAGCCTCATCGACAAGCTGCAGGCCCATGGCCTGGCCTACCAGGCCGAGGGCGGCGACGTGAACTTCTCGGTGCGCCGTTTCGCCGGCTACGGCAAGCTGTCGGGCAAGTCCATCGACGAGCTGCGCTCGGGCGAGCGGGTGGCGGTGTTGGGCGACAAGGAAGACCCGCTGGACTTCGTGCTCTGGAAGTCCTCCAAGGAAAGCGAACCTGACGACGCCAAGTGGCCCAGCCGCCATGGCCTGGGGCGGCCCGGTTGGGCCATCGAGTGCTCGGCCATGAGCTGCGCGCTGCTGGGTGAGCCCTTCGACATCCACGGTGGCGGCATGGACCTGCAGTTCCCGCACCACGAGAACGAGATCGCCCAAAGCGAGGGCGCGCAGGGCGCTGGTGGCCCCGGTTTCGTGCGCACGTGGATGCACAACGGCTTCCTCAACGTCGACGACACCAAGATGTCGAAGTCGCTGGGCAACTTCTTCACCATCCAGGACGTGCTCAAGCGCTTCGACGGCGAGACGGTGCGGTTCTTCATGCTGCGCACGCATTACCGCAGCCCGTTCAATTTCAGCGACACCGTGCTGGAAGAGACCCGCAGCTCGCTCAAGCGCCTGTACACGGCCCTGGGTGCGGCGGGCGCGGTGCCGGTGCTGGCAGCGATCGACTGGGCCGAGCCCCGGGCGGCCGCGTTCAAGGTGGCCATGGACGACGACTTCAACACCCCCGGCGCCGTGGCGGTGCTGTTCGAGCTGGCGGCCGGCATCAACCGCGGCCAGTTTGCCGATGCGGGTCTGCTGCGCGCGCTGGGAGGCACGTTGGGGATTTTGCAGTTGGCGCCCAGCGCCTACATGCAAGGCGGCAGCGGCTTGAGTGAATCGACGGTGGCCGAACGCATCGCCGCCCGCGCCGCGGCCAAGGCTGGGCGAGACTTTGCACTGGCCGACCGCATTCGAAGCGAACTGGCAGAACAGGGCATCGAGCTGAAGGATTCTGCGCAAGGCACCACTTGGGTGAAGGCCTGATCGTGAGCCCATCTCCCGTCAATGGCAGCGCGCCAAGTGAACCGGCCTCCGCGGTCACCGATGTGACGCCGTCCTACTGGGACGAGGCCTGCAGGCACCTGGCCAAACGCGACCGCAAGATGAAGCGTCTCATTCCGCGCTTTGGCGAAGCCCGCCTGCGCAGCCGCGGCGATGCCTTCACCACGCTGGCAAGGTCCATCGTGGGCCAGCAAATCTCTGTCAAGGCAGCGCAGTCGGTGTGGGACCGGTTTGCGAAGACCGCCGGCGGCTCGGCCGTCCACCTGCTGCCCGCCACGGTGGGCGCGTTGGCCGTGCAGACGATGCGCGAGGCCGGCCTGTCGGCGCGCAAGTGCGAGTACCTGCTGGACCTGGCGCGGCACTTTGGCGACGGCCGCGTGCTCGAGGCCGCCTGGCAGGACATGGACGACGACGCAATCATTGGCGAACTGATCGCCATACGCGGCATCGGCCGCTGGACAGCAGAGATGTTCCTCATCTTCCACCTGATGCGGCCCAACGTCATGCCGCTGGACGATCTGGGGCTGATCAAGGGCATCAGTCAGAACTACTTCAGCGGCGAGCCCGTGTCGCGTGCCGAGGCGCGCGAAGTCGGCGAGGCCTGGGCGCCCTTCCGCTCGGTGGCCACGTGGTATATTTGGCGCAGCCTGGACCCCGTCCCCGTGGAGTATTGACTTGTCCAAACGCCACTTCCTAGAGTTCGAGCAACCGATCTGCGACCTCGAGTCCAAGATCGACGAATTGCGCTACGTGCAGAACGAGTCCGTGGTCGACATCTCCGACGAGATCGACCGCCTCAGCCAGAAGAGCCAGCAGCTCACGCGCGATATCTATTCCAATCTGACGCCCTGGCAGGTGACGCAGATTGCACGGCACCCGCAACGGCCCTACACGCTGGACTACATCAACGAAATCTTCACCGACTTCCAGGAACTGCATGGGGATCGGCACTATGCCGACGACCTCAGCATCGTCGGCGGGCTGGCACGTTTCAATGGCCAGGCTTGCATGGTGCTGGGGCATCAGAAGGGCCGCGACACGAAAGAGCGCACGATGCGCAACTTCGGCATGTCGCGCCCCGAGGGCTACCGCAAGGCGCTGCGCTTGATGAAACTGGCCGAGAAGTTCGGCCTGCCGGTGTTCACCTTCGTCGACACGCCCGGCGCCTACCCGGGCATTGGTGCCGAGGAGCGCGGGCAGTCCGAGGCCATTGGACGCAACATCTTCGAGATGGCACAACTCGAAGTGCCCATTGTCAGCACCATCATCGGCGAAGGCGGCTCGGGCGGTGCCCTGGCCATCAGCGTGGCCGACCAGGTGTTGATGCTGCAGTACTCGGTGTACTCGGTGATCTCGCCCGAGGGTTGCGCGTCGATCCTGTGGAAAACCGCTGAGCGTGCGCCCGAGGCGGCCGAGGCGCTGGGCATCACGGCCCACCGCCTCAAGGCGCTGGGGGTCGTCGACAAGATCGTCAACGAGCCAGTGGGTGGCGCCCACCGCGACGTGCCGTGGATGGCGGCGCAACTCAAGCGCGCCCTGGGAGATGTGCTGCGGCAGACAGCCGACCTCAAGCCCAAGGACCTGGTGCAGCGCCGTTACGACCGCCTGCGCGCTTACGGTCGCTTCTCAGACACCAAGGAACGCTAGATGCCTGCCCCGCGGGTCGCGGTAGCGGCCAGCGGCGGCTGCGATTCCACAGCGTTGCTGCACTGCACTGCGCAGCAAGCGAAAGCGCTCGGCATCGAGGTTGTGGCGCTGCATGTGCACCACGGCTTGATGCCGCAGGCCGACGACTGGTTGGCCCGTGTGCGGGCGCAGAGCCGGCGCTGGGGTGTCGGATTCGACTCCCATCGGCTTCAACGGGCCCCTGCCAGCGGTGACAGCACCGAGGCCTGGGCGCGGCGCGAGCGTTACCAGGCGCTCGCTGAAATGGCCACCGTGGCGGGCTGCGGACTGGTGCTTCTGGCCCACCACCGCCGCGACCAGGCCGAGACCTGGCTGCTGCAGGCGCTGCGCGGCGGCGGCGCTGCCGGGCTGTCGGCGATGCCGCGATGCGCCACGCGCCACGGTCTGGTCTGGGCGCGGCCCTGGCTGGACCGACCGCGCAGCGACATCGAGGCCTACGCGCGACGGCATCGCCTGAGCTGGGTCGACGACAGCAGCAACGCCGACCCGCGCTTCGCCCGCAGCCGGCTGCGCACCGCCGTCTGGCCGGCTCTGCAGGTCGCCTTTCCCGACGCAGAGGTCAGCCTGGCCCACGCGGCCCAGCACGCGCAGGAAGCCGCTGCCGTGATGGCGGAAGTGTTGGCGCAGGACCTGCCTGCCTTGCAGCGCGACGGAGCGCTGATCGTGGCAGCCTGGCAGGAGCTGTCGGTGCACCGGCGCCGCCTGACCCTGCGTGCCTGGCTGGCGGCCACGCTGTCGACTTCGGTGCCTGAAACCTTGGTGCGGCGGATGGCCGTCGAACTGCTGACGGCCCGCGTGGCGCGCTGGCCGGCGGGGGCGCAGGTGTTGCACCTGTACCGAGGCGTGCTCTGCGCGCAAGCCGCGACCCGCGCCGTGCCGCAGATACCGGCTGAACCGCTGGCCTTGGACCTGGGGCGCCCGGGGCGGTACGAGTTGCCGGCATGGGGCGGATGCTTGTCGGTCGTTCCCGTCATGCACGGGGGTGTCTGCGCGACCGTACTGCGCAGCGTGGTCGCGCGACCGCGCGCGGGTGGCGAGCGGTTCCAGCTCACCGAAGGCGGTGCGCTTCGTGGTCTGAAGAAGCAGTACCAGTCACGCGGCGTGCCGGCGCAGGAGCGTGACGGACCGCTGTTGTTCACGGTCCAAGGTGACCTGCTGTTTGCGCCGGGCCTGGGCATGGACGCACGTGTCCACGCGGCGCCGGGCACGGCGCAATGGGCTGTCAGCTGGGGGCCGGACCCGATCGGGCCACGCTCACCCGCCGACTAGAATCTGGCGTTTGTGCGCCGGGGCAACGGGCCAAGGCGCGAGCAGGCGAATTCGCAGCGATGGCATTGATCGTTCACAAGTACGGCGGCACCTCGATGGGCTCGACGGAGCGCATCCGCAGTGTGGCCATGCGCGTCGCCAAGTGGGTGCGGGCCGGCCACCAGTTGGTGGTCGTACCCTCAGCGATGAGCGGCGAAACCAATCGACTCTTGGGCCTGGCCAAGGACCTGATGCCGCAGGCCAGCACACCAGAGGCCCTGCGTGAGCTCGACGCCATTGCAGCCACGGGTGAGCAGGTGTCGGTGGGGTTGCTGGCCCTGGCCTTGCAGGCGCAGGGTCTGCAGGCCGTCAGCTACGGCGGCTGGCAGGTGCCGATCGCCACAGACCAGTCCTACACCAAAGCGCGCATCACGAGCATCGACGACACCCGGATCCGGGCCGACCTGGCTGCCGGCAAGGTTGTGGTCATCACCGGGTTCCAGGGCATAGACCCCGGCGGCAACATCACCACCCTGGGGCGCGGCGGCAGCGACACTTCGGCCGTGGCGGTGGCTGCGGCGATGAAGGCCGACGAATGTCTGATCTATACCGATGTCGACGGCGTCTACACCACCGACCCACGCATCGTGCCCGAGGCTCGCCGCCTGGCCACCATCAGCTTCGAAGAGATGCTCGAAATGGCCAGCCTGGGCTCCAAGGTGCTGCAGATCCGCTCGGTGGAGTTTGCCGGTAAGTACCGCGTGCCCTTGCGCGTGCTGTCCAGCTTCACGCCCTGGGACGTCCCGGTGGACGAAGAGGCGCGCTCGGGCACGCTCATCACATTCGAGGAAGACGAAAAAATGGAACAAGCCGTGGTGGCTGGTATCGCGTTCAACCGCGACGAGGCCAAGATCAGCCTGATTGGTGTGCTCGACAAGCCAGGTATCGCCTTCAGCATCTTGGGGCCGGTGGCCGAGGCCAACATCGACATCGACGTCATCATCCAGAACGTCGCGCATGATGGCCGCACCGACTTTTCGTTCACGGTGCACCGCAATGATTACTTGCGCACGATGGAGGTCATCAAGACGCAGGTGCTGCCGAACACCGGGGCCGGAGAACTGCGCGGCGACGCAAAGATTTGCAAGGTGTCCATCGTCGGCATCGGCATGCGCAGCCACGTCGGGGTGGCCAGCAAAATGTTCCGCACGTTGTCGGAGGAGGGCATCAACATCCAGATGATCACCACCAGCGAGATCAAGACCAGCGTGGTGCTTGACGAGAAGTACATGGAACTCGCAGTGCGTGCGTTGCACAAGGCCTTCGACCTGGATCAACACGCGGTGGAGGCCGCGAAGGCGGGATAGAATCAGATCTCTTCGCCGGAGTCGTGACCGAGTGGCCGAAGGTGCTCCCCTGCTAAGGGAGTATTCGCCAAAAGCGAATCGAGGGTTCGAATCCCTCCGACTCCGCCAGGA
>JANNWL010000380.1:0-2272 GCA_031414735.1 Burkholderiales bacterium
TTCGAAGCCCACTACGCCAGAGCGAACAATTCAACAGCTAATACCAACAGCCGCTTGACAAGGGGAACAGCCAAACAGCCAAACAGCCAAACCAATTCAGCCCTCTTGACCTAGTGGGAAGTCCTTGTAGAGGGGTTAGGCCGCACCGCGCTCAAATCGTGTTGTTCCTGGAAGGCGGGCATGAACTCAGGACCGCGAGAATTCCATCTGCTAGCTGCATGGTGCGCTGAGTGTCCGCTCGCAGGTCACTCAGCATTGTCGGGATGTCGCTGATGCTGCTGAGCCCTGCCCACTCCGCGACTTGCTCGGGCGTGGCACTTACATAGGCCATTGTCCAGTCCGAGAAGGCGGTTGTGGCTACAGTGGTCTCGAGGAGCACGGTCACGGTCTGGTGACGCAAATCCTTGAAAACTCGTCCCATCAATTCTCGGACTCTTTCTTCCTTCCCTTCGAGCACCTGCAAGAACACACCATCAACATAGACCAACGCACCAGTGATTCCTGACTCGGCGTTCCGAACACGGGCTTGTTCAAGAATCTCCTCGAGGTCATCGGCCTGCATCGGGGAGGTCGACTCAGAGGAGTAGATCAGTTGATAGGTCATCAACCCATCCTAGCAGCATGCTGCAACAGGATGGCGCTCCTACGGATGCAAACGGTCTCGACGTGCAGCTTGCTGTCTGTGTAAGCGGCTCCGACGACCGTTCTGTGCGGCCTAACGTTCGAGCTAAGCGGGCGACGACGGCAGGACGCCAGGCCCGGGCCGGTGAAAATGTACAGCGTACCACCGGCCCGGGCCTGGTGGCCTGCCGTTGGCGCTCCGCTTGAGCGAGGGGTTAGGCCACATTCCGCGCTCAAGTTGGCGCCGCAACTCTGCAGCCAACCACATACGCAGTGACTTTGGACATGGTAGGCAGATTTGGCGGGTCTGCGGCGGCACATATCCAAGCGTTGTTGGCGATGTCAGGTGTAGACCGGATTAGCGGTGCGTTGTGCACGACCCCGTCTTGCCCGGCGGATGTAATAGAGCAGCCACCGGAGACTGCTCTATACCCAGATGCAACCTCGGCAACCGTGAGCTGAGCCGTGGCAGTTGGAAACCGCATAAGTGCGGATTGATTCAGCTCCGTTAGGCATTCGAAAGCCTGTCGCTTGGCAGTGGCTGTCTCCGAAGCGACAACTGGGACAGGGGCTTGTGGACGCTGGGCGCGTTCCTTCGATGCTTTCTCGATTCCTGCGTTGAGGCCTTCAAGGCTTTTCGCGTACTGCTGGGAGAGCTGTCTAGCCTGTTCATCGGCTTTCGCTGTGATTTGATCGCCTGCCCGTCTGATCATGTCGTCAACTGTTTGTCCAACACTGGAGGTCTTCCCTTGCAACCACACAAGCCAGCCGACGCTCACGAGAAACCCGAGAACGCCGCCACCGACGAGCATAGCAATCTGGCCTTTCACGTGGCCTACCTCAACGCGCACGTCAGCGGTCGAGTTACGCAGTTGAATTTCAGTCTTGGCTAGGCGTGAGTCGATTCGGTCATTAAGTGAGCCTTCAAGGACTGCTACCCGCGATGAGAGTTCGTCGGTTGCTTGCTTCAAGTCGTCCGGCATGGCATTACTCCGTTGGGGAAGTGGAAAGGTGTGCTATGTGGCCTAACGTTCGAGTTAAGCCGGCACCGACAGCGTGGCGCGCTGGACAGCAAGCGCAAAATGGGCCGCAGGCCCAGCGCTTGATGGCCGGCGTGCCACGCTGTTGGGGTTCGGCTTGAACGAGGGGTTAGGCTTCAGTGCGTTCAGAAGAGCGGCGGGCAGAAGTTGCATGCACGGCATTGTGTTGCTCCTGCGGCGCCACTGCAAGAGCAGTCGCGGTACTCCGCGTCTGCGGCCCGCACCAAGATTTTTGCATGGCGCTCTGCGCCTTGCGTTGCCCGAGCACTTGGCCTCGCGTTCGTTTGTCTGTTTTCCCAAAGCAGCTACCGTGGACGGAGGTGGGACAAACAATGCAGCCGCCGCCTTGGGTGGTTTCTCTCTGTTTTTGAAGCGGCAAGCGCTCACAGAGGCAACGTCCGTCTTTCGGCTTTCTTTCTTTGACGGGTGGCAATTGAGGCACTCGCCGTTTGAAGCACCAAGCAAAGTTTCGTGGCTGTTCAGTTCACGCCGACAGGCGCACTTTCTGCTGGAGAGCTGCACGGCGGCGTTTCTGAAGCCTAACGTTCGAGCTAAGCGGGCGACAACGGCAGGACGCCAGGCCCGGGCTGGCGAAAATGTACCGCGTACCG
>JANNWL010000381.1:0-3466 GCA_031414735.1 Burkholderiales bacterium
GAAACGGTCGCGCAGCGGGTTCGTCAGCATGCCCGCGCGTGTGGTGGCGCCGACCAGGGTGAAGGGTTGCAGGTCGAGCTTGATGCTGCGCGCGGCCGGGCCCTCGCCGATCATGATGTCGATCTGGTAGTCCTCCAGCGCCGGGTAGAGGATTTCCTCGACCACCGGGCTCAGCCGGTGGATCTCGTCGATGAAGAGCACGTCGTTCTTCTCGAGATTCGTCAGGATGGCCGCCAGGTCCTTGGGCTTTTCCAGCACCGGGCCGCTGGTCTGGCGCAGGTTCACGCCCAATTCGGTCGCGATGATGTGGCTCAGCGTGGTCTTGCCCAGGCCGGGCGGGCCGAACAGCAGCACGTGGTCCAGCGCCTCGGCGCGGCCGCGCGCGGCGCTGATGAAGATTTCCAGCTGTTCGCGCGCCTTGACTTGCCCCACGTATTCAGCCAGGCCCTTGGGGCGCAAGGCGCGTTCGATGGCTTCTTCGTTGGGCGACGCCGGCGCGGCGCTGAGCACGCGCGGCGCGGGTGCGGCTGCAAAGTCGTCGGTCTTGATGGCCATGGCGGGATTATCCCCGCGGGTCGCCACGGGCTGGCGGCGCAGGTTTACGATCTGCGGCTCCACTTCGATCGATCCCGTCATGTCATCCATCCGCATTCTTGTTGCAGCCGCAGCCCTCGCGTCAAGCGCCGCGTTTGCCCAGACCACCGTCACCGACGCCTGGGTGCGCGGCACGGTCGCTCAGCAAAAGGCCACAGGCATGTTTGCGCAAATCACCTCAGCGCAAGGCGGAAGGCTGCTGTCGGCCAGTTCGCCCATCGCAGGCGTGGTCGAGATCCACGAAATGAAGATGGACGGCAGCGTGATGCGCATGCGTGCCGTCACCGAACTGGCCTTGCCCGCCGGCCAGGCCGTGGCGCTCAAGCCCGGTGGTTATCACGTGATGCTGATGGACCTGAAACAGCCGCTCAAGGCAGGCGACACGGTGCCGGTGACCTTCGTGGTCGAAGGCGCCGACAAGAAGCGCGAGACCATCGAAGTCAAGGCCGCCGTGCGGGCCCTGGCGGCCGCCCCGGCGCACGAACACAAGCACTGAACCCCAACCCGCGCTTTGCGCCAACGACACAGAGACGAGGACCATGTTTTCACACATCATGATCGGCACGAACGACCTGGCGAAGTCCAAGGCCTTCTACGACGCGACCCTGGGCGCCCTTGGCGTACCGGCCGGGTTCGTCGACCGCAATCGCGTCTTTTGGCGCACGCCGGCCGGCGTGTTCTCAGTCAGCCTGCCCATCGACGGCCAGCCGGCCACGGTGAGCAACGGCAGCACCATCGGCTTTGCATGCAACTCTGCAGAGCAGGCCGATGCCTGGCATGCCGCCGGCATTGCCAGTGGTGGCAGCACCTGCGAAGACCCGCCCGGTGTGCGTGCCGGCCCCATGGGCAGCCTGTACCTGGCCTACCTGCGCGACCCCGACGGTAACAAGCTCTGCGGCCTGTTCCGCATGCCCAAGGCCTGACGGGCTGCAGCGACCGCGCCCGCTCAGAACGCCACGTGCAGGCTGACGCGCAGCGTGCGCGGCTCGGCCGGGTGCACATGGCGGTCGGCCACAGGCGCGGACTCGCCCGGCAACTGCGATTCGTAGAAGTACTGGATGTCGTTGACCCGGCGGTTGCCGAGGTTGAAGACGTCCACCGTCAGTTCGGCGTTGTTGCCGAACTTGCGCGCCAGGCGCAGGTTGGTGGTGATGGCGGGCGCCGAACGCGCGCTGTTGTCTTCAACCAGGGGGCCGGCGCCCAGGTAGCGCCACTGCAGGCTGGCCGACCAGGGGCCCAGCTCACGCACGGTGGCGGCCACCGAGGCCACGCGGTCGACCGAGTTGGGGATGCGGTCGCCGTTCACGAAGCGTGAATGGCTCCAGGCAAAGTCGGCGTCCAGCAGAAACCAGGCCACTGGGGCCCAGCGGTTGTTGAACTCCACACCGCGCCGTGCGCTGCCCGCGCTGGCCTCGGTGGCGCCGGCGTCGCCCACGAAGATCAGTTCGGAGTCGAAGTCCAGCTTCCACAGCGCCAGCGAGCTTTGCAGGCCGGGGATGAACTCGCTGCGCACGCCCACCTCGAACCCGCGCGAAGCCACCAGCGGCGGCACCTTGTCGGCGGCGCCGCCGGTCTGCGGGTCGCGCGTGATGGTCGTGCCGCGCGCGTCGTTGCTGTGCAGGCCGCGGCCGGCATTGAAGAAGAACTCGGTCTTGGCAAAAGGCCCCGCGATCAATGTGAATTTGGGTGACAACTGGGTCGCGCTGGCGCTGCCGCTGTTGTCGGCGAGCGTCAGCGCCGTGACCTGGTTGTCCACCCGTTCAGCGCGCAGGCCCGCAATGCCGCGCAGCCAGGGCGTGACCTGCAGCGTGGTCTGGCCGTACAGGCCCAGCTGTGTTTCGTGCACCCGGTCTTCGCGGGTGGTGGCCGTGATGCGCTGGGCCACGCTGTCGAACAGGCCCACGCGGATGCGGTCGTGGCGCAGCTGCAGGCCGAATTCGCTTTGCGCTTCAAGGCCGAACATGGCGTGCGACGCACTGCGGCTGGCACTCAGGCCGTAGACCATGCGGCTGTCGCGCTGCTTGAACTGGTCGCCCTCAAGCGAGTTGTCCAGCGCGTAGGTGAAGTTGGAGTTCAGGTCCAGGCGGTAGCGCATGGCGTAGCCGGCCACCTTGGTGCGCGTGCCGTCGTTGCCCTGGTCGTGCCACTCGGCGGACAGGCTGCTGCGCTGGGTGCTGCCGCCGTTGGTCGGGTCGACGGCATCGAAGCGGCCAAAGGGCCGGCCGTTGAACTGCCCTGCGTCGATCAGCCGTTGCGGCACCTGGTCGGTGCTGGTCCAACTGGCGTCGTAAGCCATCAGCCGGGTGCTCCAGCCGCGTGCTGCCGTGCCGCTGCTCAAGCCCAGCACGGCGTTGGTGCGCTGCAGGTTCTCGGGCAGCGTCCAGGGGCCGTTGTTGCGCATCAGTTCCAGCGCGCCCAGCAGGGTCACGCCCTGGACGATGTCGAACGAGGTGCCGGCCACGCCGCGCTGGTAGCCGCGTTCACCCAGCGTGAGCTGGCCGAAGGGCGCGTCGAGCTTCTTCACGTACACGATGTCGGCCGCGCCCGCGCTGGCAAAGTTACCGCTCTGCGCGAAGTACGGGCCCTTGCGGTACTCGATGCGCTGCACCAGTTCGGGCTGCAGGAAGTTCAAGTCGCTGTAGCCCTGGCCATGGGCGTGGGTCGGCATGTTGACGGGCACGCCGTCCACGCTGGTCGCAAAGTCAGTGCCGTGGTCGAGGTTGAAGCCGCGCAGGAAGTACTGGTTGGCCTTGCCGTCGCCCGAGTGCTGGGTGACGATGATGCCGGGCACGAATTCCAGCACCTCGCCGGGGCGCAGGGCGGGGCGGCTCTTCAGCAGCGCGGCCTCGATGACGCCTTGCGACGCGGCGTC
>JANNWL010000382.1:0-5242 GCA_031414735.1 Burkholderiales bacterium
GCGAGCGCGCCGATGACGAACTGCCCCTCGGCGCCGATGTTCCACACGTTGGCGCGAAAACACACCGCCAGCCCGAGCGCGATCAGGATCAGCGGCGTGGCCTTGATCGACAGTTCCGACAGGGCATACAGGCTCTTCACCGGCTCGACGAAGAACATCTGCAGGCCACGCAGCGGGTCCTTGCCGAGCAGGCTGAACAGCAGCACGCCGATCAGCACCGTCAGCCCCAGCGCCAGCAGCGGCGAGGCCAGCGACATCAGCCTGGAAGGCTGCGGCCGCGCCTCAAGCCGCAGCATGTGCAGGCTCCGCGTTCCACAGGCCGGACATCCATTCGCCGATCTGCGCCACCGTGGCCTGCGAGGTGGCCAATGCGGGCGACACCCGGCCGCGAGCCATCACGACCAGCCGGTCGCTGATCTGGAACAACTCGTCGAGTTCTTCGCTGACGACGAGCAGCGCGCAGCCGGCGTCGCGCAGGGCCAGCAGTTCGTTGCGGATGAGCGCGGCGGCGCCCACGTCCACGCCCCAGGTGGGCTGGCTGACGATGAGCAGGCGGGGCTGGGCGTCGATCTCACGGCCGACGATGAACTTCTGCAGGTTGCCGCCCGACAGGCTGCGCGCCGCCGCGCCCGCGCCGCCGGCCTTGACCTGGAAACGGTTGATGAGGTGTTCGGCCAGGCGCCGCACCGGTGTCGGGCGGACCCAGCCGCTGCGCGACACACCTGCCGTGCGCGTGAGCAAGGTGTTCTGCGCCAGGCTCAGCGTGGGCACGGCGCCGCGGCCCAGGCGTTCTTCGGGCACGAAGTGCAGGCCCTGGGCACGACGCTGGCGGGGCGACTGCGCGGCGATGTCCTGCCCGAACAAAGTGATGCTGCCGGGCGCGGCGTGGCGGTCTTCGCCGGACAGCGCGGCCATCAGTTCCTGCTGGCCGTTACCGGAGACACCGGCCACGCCCAGGATTTCGCTGCTGCGCACCTCGAAGTCGATCCCTTGCAGCGCGGTGCCGAAGGGCTGGTCGCAGGGCAGCGACAGGTTCTTCACCTGCAAGGCCACGCGGCCCGCCTGCACCGGGCGGTGCTGCAGCGGGGGCGGCTCGGCGCCGATCATCAGCCGCGACAGGCTGGCGTTGGTCTCGTCGGCCGGGCTCACTGTGCCCGTGACCTTGCCGCTGCGCAGCACCGTGCAGTGGTGGCACAGCGCGCGGATCTCGTCGAGCTTGTGGCTGATGTACAGGATGGAGCAGCCCTGTGCCGACAGCCGCCGCAGGGTGACGAAGAGCTTCTCAACGGCCTGGGGCGTGAGCACCGAGGTCGGCTCGTCCAGGATCAGCAGCTTGGGTTCGGCCAGCAGGGCGCGCACGATCTCCACGCGCTGGCGTTCGCCCACGCTGAGCGAGTGCACCGGGCGCAGCGGGTCCACGTCCAGCCCGTAGCGGCTGGCCACGTCGGTGATGCGGCGCGACGTCTCCGACAGGCTCAGCGATTTGTCCAGCCCGAGCCAGACGTTCTCGGCCGCCGTCAGCGTGTCGAACAACGAGAAATGCTGGTGCACCATGCTGATGCCCAGCGCGCGCGCCTGCGCCGGGCTGGCCACGGTCAGCACCTGGCCGTTGAAGCGGATGCTGCCCTCGTCGGGCTGAACGGCGCCGACGATGATCTTCATCAGCGTGCTCTTGCCGGCACCGTTTTCGCCCAGCACGGCGTGGATCTCGCCCGGCTTGACGCGCAGGTTCACCCGGTCGCAGGCACGCACCGCCGGGTACTGCTTGCTGACGCCGGTGAGTTCGAGTCGGAGCATCGGGACAGAGTTGGGGGCCTGGCCTGGCCCCGCGCGGCTTAGAACCGGTGCCGCATGCCGACCGCGTAGCTGGTGCCGTTGGCCAGGCCCGTGAACTTGTCGCTCAGGTAGATCGCGTACAGGTTGGTCCGCTTGGACATCGGGTAATCGTAGCCCACGGTCGTGATCGTGCTGGTGCGCTCAGGCGTGGGGCCCTGCACGTCGACCTTGGACGTGCCGTAAGCTGCCAGCAAGGACCCCTTGCCCAGGGGAATGGCGGCGCTGAGGTTCACGTTGGTCGTGTCGACGTCGAGGATGGCGTCGGTGCTGATGCGGCCGTACTGCAAGAACACCCGCACCACCTTGAAGTCGTAGGTGCCGCCGACCTGGTAGGCCGTCTGGCTGGTGAAGCCGGCAAAGGCCGAGAGGGGCCTTCCCAAGGCGCCTTGTGACTTCACATCCTGCCAGGCTGCGGTCACGCCCAGCGGGCCGGCGCGGTAGGTGGCGTTGGCGCCCAGGTTCTTGCCGCGGGAATTGACCCCGCCCTCGCCGGCGGCGACCATCACCGTGCTCGTGAACCCACCGAGGGCGGGCGTGGTGTAAGCGATGGCATTGTTCCAGCCCGAATCGCCGACCAACGGCGTGCCGGCCGGCAGGCTGTAGTACTGGCGCACGCTGGGCGAGAAGCCGAAGGAGTCGCCAAAGGCGTTGAACTGCAACGTCGAGTTCCACATCGGCGGGCCCATGCGGCCCAGACGCACGTTGCCGAAGCCGCCGCTCAGGTTGACGACGGCGTTGCGACCCCAGAAGGTATCGACATCCGCACGGCCGGCGCCGCCGTTGTCCAGCCGCAGAAAAGTTTCAAGCGTGAAGCCGGCGCGCAGCCCGCCGCCCAGGTCTTCTGTGCCGCGAAAGCCGATGTGGCTGGTGCTGAAGTTGCCGCTGTCCAGGCGCTTGAGCTTCAGGCCGCCGGCGTTTTGGAACTGGCCGGCCGACACATCGAGCAGGCCATAGATCTGCACCGAAGATTGGGCCCAGGCGGGGGCCGTGGCGCCAAACAGGGCCATCGCGGCCAGGGAGCACAGGCGGGGAACGGGACGCATCGAGAAAACCTCTGGAGTTGGTGACTTGTTGTCACGCTGCTGCAGCAAATTGTGTGCCTGCCATTTCCCGGTCGTGCAGGCAGCGTCCGGCGACGTAGGTCTGGCGCAGGTTGCGCTCGTCGCCCAGCAACATCCAGGCGAAGACGCGGGCGTGCAGGTCTTGCGCGGGCAGGCCGGCCACCTTGCCGCGGGCGACGGCGTCGCGGTGGGTGGCCACCGGGCCCACGGCCCAGTCCCACAGTGCCAGGTCGGCCAGGGCACCTGCACCCAGGTGACCCAGCTCGTGGGCCAGCCCCAAGCCTTGCGCGGCGCCCAGGGTGGCGGCGTGCAGCGCCGTCCAGGCGCTGAGTTGGCCGCCGGCCTGGTTACCCTGGAGGGCCACCACCTTGTAGGCCTCGGCGGCAGTGCGCAGCATGGACAGGCTGGTGCCGCCGCCCACGTCGGTGGCCAAGGACACCTTGTGCCCGGCCGCGATGGCCGCCGGCCAGTCGAACAATCCGCTGCCCAGGAACAGGTTGCTGCTGGGGCAGAACGCAATCTGCGCACCACGCTCGCGCAGCAGCGCCCTGTCTTGGGCATCCAGCCAGATGCCGTGGGCCAGCACCGCGCGTTCGTTGACCAGGCCGGCCTGGTCGTAGACGTCCAGGTAGCTGCGCGCCTGGGGGAAGAGCTCGGCCACCCAGCGCACCTCGTCGCGGTTCTCGGCCAGGTGCGTCTGCATGAACAGGCCGGGGTGGCGGGCCAGCAGGGTGCCGGCCATGGCCAGTTGCGCCGGCGTGCTGGTGACGGCAAAGCGCACCGTCACTGCATAGGCGTTGCGGCCCTGGCCGTGCCAGCGCTGGATGAGCGCCTCGCACTCGCGCTCGGCAGTGGCCACGTCGTCGCGCAGGCCGTCGGGCGCGTGGCGGTCCATCAGCACCTTGCCGGCGACCAGCCGCATGCCGCGCTGCGCGGCCGCGGCGAACAAGGTCTCGGCCGACACCGCGTGCGCCGTGGGGAAGACCACCGCGGCGGTGGTGCCGTGGGCCAGCAGCGCGTCCAGAAAGCGCGCTGCGCCCTCGGCAGCCACCTCAGGGTCGGCAAAGCGGCGCTCGGCCGGAAAGGTGTAGGTCTCCAGCCAGTCCAGCAGACTGCCGCCGTGGCTGGCGATGACGTCCAGCTGCGGGCAGTGCACGTGGGTGTCGATGAAGCCTGGCATCAGCAGCCGGCCGCGCTGGTCGTCACGCCGCCAGTCCTCGCCAGGCGGCTGGTCGCCGGGCAGGGCGCCGGCGATGCGGTCGCCGTCAATCAGCAGCCAGTGGTCCGGCCGAAAGCGCACGCCGTCCAGCCCTGTGCTGGCCCAGGGCGGGGCGGCCGTGAAGTCGAGCAGGTCGGCGCGGATGGCCAGGCGGGTCATGCGGGATGCCTTCAGAGCAGGAAGGGATTTTCGACAGTCAGCGACTCGATCCGCTGGCCATGCTGCAAATCTTCGGTGAGCAAACGGGTGCAACCTGCAGAAAGTGCGGCGGCGACGATCAGGGCGTCGTAGAAGCCAAAACGCCAGCGCTCCTGCACGTCCAGGGCGCGTTGGTACAGCGCCGGCGATGCGCCGACCTTCATCAGGGGCAGCAGCACCAAGTCCATGTACTGCCGGGCCTGGGCCGGCTCCATCGCCACGGCCGCCTTGCGCAGCACCGTGTTCAGGCACTCCTGAACCACCTGAAAGCTGATGCAGGCCGACTCGTCTGCAATGGCATTGCGCACCAGGGCCTCGGCCACCTTGTGCTTGCGTTTGTCGGTGGTGTCGAGCTGATAGACAAAGACGTTGGTGTCGAAAAACGTTTCAACGCTCATTGCGCTGGTCTCGCGTCAGGGGACGGCCGACACGAACGGACCCGCGCAGCTGTGACATCACGTCGTCATAGCGCTGCATGCGCTGGCGCGAGTGGGCGTAGTCGGCCAACCAAAGCCGAAAGGCTTCGTTCAGCGTGGTTTGGTCTTCGGCAGCGCGGCGCCGGGCGGTATCGATGAGTGCTGCATCGGCGCTGAAGGTCACGTTTTTCATGGCCAGATCCTCAGGAGCGTTCGTGGGGAAAGTGTACACGGGCGTCGTGTACACGGGGTCCGACGCCCACAAGCGCCGGCGGCGTGTCCCCGATAGACTCGACGCCACTGCACGGCGCTGTCGCCCATACCTGCTTGGCCCCACACCGGGTCCCGACTGCACCCATGAACACCCGCCCCATCCGCTTCTTCCACCAGGGCCAGGTCGTCAACCTGGCCGGCTGCCCGCCCACACGCACGCTGCTGGAATGGCTGCGCGAAGATGCACGCTGCACCGGCACCAAGGAAGGCTGCGCCGAGGGCGACTGCGGCGCCTGCAC
>JANNWL010000383.1:0-26266 GCA_031414735.1 Burkholderiales bacterium
GGGTCCAGCTTCAAGCCTTTCCTGTACTCGGCGGCGCTCGAACGCGGGGTGATGCCGGCCACGCTGATCGACGACGTCCCATTCGTGTCCGACAACCTGGGCGGCAAGCCCTGGGCGCCGCAGAACTACGACGGCCGGTTCGACGGCCCGATCACCCTGCGTGACGCTTTGGTGCGCTCGAAGAACCTGGTCAGCGTGCGCCTGGCCCAGCATGTGGGTGCGGGCGGGGTACGCGACTGGGCCGCGCGCTTCGGCATCGACCCGGCACGCCAGCCCGACAACCTCACGCTCGCCCTGGGCAGCGGCGCGGCCAGCCCGTTGCAGATGGCGCAGGCCTACGGCGTCTTCGCCAACGGCGGCTGGCGCGTGCCGCCGGTGCTGGTGGAGCGCATCACGGACTCACAAGGCAAGGTGTTGTTCGAGGCGCCGCCCCCCGCGGCCTTGAGCGAAGACACGCGGGCCGTGCCGGCACGCAACGTCTTCATCGTCAACAGCCTGATGGCCGACGTGACGCGTGTGGGCACCGCCGCCAGCGCGCAGGCGCGGCTCAAGCGGCCCGACCTGTACGGCAAGACGGGCACCACCAACGACGCCGTCGACGCCTGGTTTGCCGGCTTCCAGCCCCGGCTGGTGGCAGTCGTCTGGATGGGTTTCAGCGACGCCGCGCGCAGCCTGGGCGAACGCGAGTCGGGCAGCGCCCTGGCCTTGCCAATCTGGATCGACTACATGGCGGTCGCCCTCAACGGCGTGCCGGTGCAGACACTGGAAGCACCCGCCGGCGTGCAGCGCGTTGACGACGAGTGGGTCTACGACGAATGGTTGGGCGGCGGCCGCGTGGCCCACCTGCGCGCCGACGGCCCGCCCCTGTACACACCCGCGGCCCTGGCTGTTTCTTCAGCATTCGCGCCCGCGCCGGCCGCAACAGCCGCATCAGCATCACCCTGAACTGCCGTGCAATACACCCTCGACGACTTTGACTTCCCGCTCCCGCAGGAGCTGATCGCCCAACACCCTGCGGCCGAGCGCAGCGGCTCGCGCCTGCTCGACGGTACGGGGCAGGTGCCGGCCGACCGCCGCTTCACCGACCTGCCGGGCTTGCTGAACCCGGGCGACCTGCTGGTCTTCAACGACACCCGTGTCATCAAGGCGCGGCTGCGTGGCGAAAAGCCCAGCGGCGGCGTGGTCGAAGCGCTGGTCGAACGGGTCTTGTCCGGCTTTGAGGTCTGGGCCCACCTGCGCGCCAGCAAGTCGCCGCGCGCGGGCAGCCTGGTGCGCTTTGCCGACGCCTTCGACGCCGAGGTGCTGGGCCGGACCGGGCCCGAGGATTCGCTGTTCCATCTGCGCTTCCCCGACGATCCCTTCGTGCTGCTGGCCAGGCACGGCCATGTGCCGCTGCCGCCCTACATCACCCACGACGACAGCGCCGAGGACGAGGCGCGCTACCAGACCATCTTTGCCGCCCGCCCCGGCGCCGTGGCCGCGCCCACGGCCGCGCTGCACTTCGACGAGGCTGTGCTGGCCGCGCTGGACGCCCGCGGCGTGAAGCGCGCTGCGGTGACGCTGCACGTGGGCGCAGGCACTTTCCAGCCGGTGCGCGTGCACGACATCGCCACGCAACGCATGCACAGCGAGTGGTTCGAGGTCGGCGCAGACACCGTGGCTGCCATCGAGGCCACGCGCGCGGCCGGCGGGCGCATCGTGGCCGTGGGCACGACCACGCTGCGCGCGCTGGAATCGGCCGCAATGCATGCCGGCCGCGCCGGCCCGGGCCAGCGGCTTGCGCCCTGCACCGGTGACACCGACATCTTCATCACGCCCGGGTTCGACTTCCGCGTGGTCGACAGCCTGGTCACCAACTTCCACCTGCCCAAGAGCACGCTGATGATGCTGGTCAGTGCCCTGGCCGGGCATGCCCACGTGATGGCGCTGTACCGCCACGCGGTGGAGTCGCGCTACCGCTTCTTCAGCTATGGCGATTCGATGCTGCTGCAACGCCGCATCGCCTGAGCGCGTTCAGGAAGCCCCTTGCGCATCCTGCTGGCTTCCGACCTGCACTGCACCCTGCCGCAGCTCGACTGGGTGACGCGGGTGGCGCCGTCCTACGACCTCGTCGTGCTGGCCGGCGACCACCTGGACATCAGCTCGCCGGTGTCGCTGGACGCGCAGTCCATCGTCATCCAGCGCTACTTCGCCTTGCTGCAAGCCGCAGGCCGTGTGGCGGTGTGTTCGGGCAACCACGACCTGACCGGCCCGGACGAACAGGGCGAGCAGTGCGCGCTGTGGCTGCGCCACGCCCGCGCCGCGGGGGTGCCCACCGACGGGGACTCGCTGCTCGTGGGCGACACGCTGTTCACCATCTGCCCCTGGTGGGACGGCCCGCTGGGCAGCCAGGCGCTGCAGGCGCGCCTGGCTGCAGACGCCGCCCGCCGCCCGGCGCGCTGGGTATGGATTTATCACTGGCCGCCGTTGGGGTCGGCCACCTGCTGGACCGGCAAGCGCAGCTACGGTGACACCGAACTCGGTGCCTGGATTGCCCAGCACCGGCCGGACCTGGTGCTCACCGGCCACGTCCACCAACCGCCCTTCAAGCCCGCCGGCCACTGGGCCGACCGCATCGGCGACACGTGGGTATTCAACGCCGGGCGCCAGATCGGCCCGGTGCCGGCGCACATCGAGATCGACCTGGCAGCCGGATCGGCCGAATGGCGTTCGATGGTGGGCAGCGAGACGCTGCGCCTGTCCGACTCCGCCGCGCCCGCGCGCAGCGTGTTCTGACGGGGTCAGTGTTCCGGGCCGGGGTCGCGCGCCGAACCCGGCCGTGCGGTGGGGCCCTGGCGCTGCGACAGCTGGTGCAACACGTCATTCACCATGACCAAACCTGGCGCGTCGCCGTACTGGTGTTTCAGGTCGCTCAAGTAGGTGGTGACGAAGTTCAGCCGCTCGGCCAGCCCCATCGCCACCAGGCGTGAGATGGCTGGGTCGCGTGCCAGCAGGGCACGGCCGTCGGCCGCGAGGCGCATCACGCTGCGCTCGGTGGCCACCACCGTGGCGCCGTGCGCACTGCCCAGCAGCACCGAGATCTCGCCCACCGTGGCGCCCGGCTCGGTGACGGTGTTGACGACCACCGCGCCCTTGTGCACCTGCAGTGCCCCGGACACCAGCACCCAGATGCTGCCGGATTGGCCGCCTTCGCGCACCACCGTGTCGCCCGCGGCGAATTCGACCTCGGGCAGGTGACTGCACAGCTTGAGCATGTTGGACATGCGTTCATCTTACGTGGCTCCGCACGGCGGCGAGAATGCCCCCATGCTGCACTTTGAACTGCTCAGGACCGAGGGCCTGGCCCGGCGGGGCCGCCTGACGCTGAACCACGGCGTCGTCGAGACCCCCGTGTTCATGCCCGTGGGCACCTACGGCACCGTCAAGGGCGTGCTGCCGCGCTCGCTGCACGAGATGGGTGCGCAGATCATCCTGGCCAACACCTTCCACCTGTGGATGCGGCCGGGGCTGGACGTCGTCAAGCAGTTCGGCGGCCTGCACCGCTTCGAGGCCTGGGACAAGCCGATGCTCACCGACAGCGGCGGCTTCCAGGTCTGGAGCCTGGGTGGCAGCGACGGCAAGGGCCGCAGGATCAGCGAAGAAGGCGTGCGCTTTTCTTCGCCCGTCAACGGCGACAAGCTCTTCCTCACGCCCGAGGTGAGCATGCAGATCCAGACGGTGCTGAACAGCGACATCGTCATGCAGTTCGACGAGTGCACGCCTTACGAGGTGGGCGGCGAGCTGACCACCGAAGCGCAGGCACGCAGCTCGATGGAATTGAGCCTGCGCTGGGCGCGGCGCAGCCAGGACGAATTCGCGCGCCTGGCCAACCCCAACGCGCTGTTCGGCATCGTGCAGGGTGGCATGTTCGAGCCGCTGCGCGAAGAGTCGGCCGCGGCCCTGGCCGAGCTCGACCTGCCGGGTTATGCCGTGGGCGGCGTGAGCGTGGGCGAACCCAAGGAGCAGATGCTGCAGATCATGACCCACACGCCGCAGCGCCTGCCGGCGCACAAGCCGCGTTACCTGATGGGCGTGGGCACGCCCGAAGACCTGGTCGAAGGCGTGGCCTGCGGCGTCGACATGTTCGACTGCGTCATGCCCACCCGCAACGCGCGCAACGGCCACCTCTTCACGCGCTTTGGCGACCTGAAGATCCGCAACGCCCGCCACCGCAGCGACGAGCAGCCGCTGGACCCGACCTGCCTGTGCCACACCTGCACGGGCTTCAGCCGCGCCTACCTGCACCACCTGGAACGCTGCGGCGAGATGCTGGCCCCCATGCTGGCCAGCATCCACAACCTGCACTACTACGTGAACCTGATGGCCGAGGTGCGTGCGGCGCTGGATGCGGGCCGCTTCGACGCGTTTCGGGCGCAGTTCAAGGCCGACCGGGCGCGCGGGGTGGGTTGATGGTTGAACCATGGCCATGAAAAAGGAACATGCCATATTCCTTTTTCATGGTCATTGATTCACAATGTGGCGATGGAGATTGCCCGCAACCGCCTTCGCGACCAGGTTCTTCGCGCCTTGGGCCGGTCGCGGGCCGTGGTTCTGGCCGGGCCACGCCAGGCCGGCAAGAGCACCCTGGCCGCCAGTCTGGTGCCGCGCCAGGGTGCGCGCTGGTTTGATCTTGAGAGTCCGGTAGACCGCCAGCGCCTGCAGCAGCCCATGACGGCGCTGGCCGCCTTGCAAGACCTGCAGTTGCCGGCTGATTCGGCCGCGCCGGCCGGTCCTGTCGTCATCGACGAAGTGCAGCTCGCGCCCGACCTGTTCCCGGTGCTGCGGGTGCTCATCGACCAGTCGCCGGCCAACGGTCAATACCTGTTGTTGGGCAGTGCGTCGCCGGCGCTGTTGCGGCAAGCCGGCGAGTCATTGCTGGGGCGGGTGGAGGTCATCGAGGTCGGTGGATTCGATATCGCCGAGGTGGGTCCGGCGCAGCAAACCACCTTGTGGTTGCGCGGCGGCTACCCCCGCTCGTTTCTTGCAGGCAACGACGGCGACAGCCTGGCCTGGCGCATCCAGGCCATGCAGCAGCACGTGCAGGTCGACCTGCCGCAGTTCGGCGTCAACGTACCGGCACCGGCCATGTTGCGTTTCTGGCGCATGCTGGCGCACTTCCACGGCCAGGTCTGGAACGCCGCCGACCCGGCGCGATCGCTGGCCGTGTCCGAGCCCACGGTGCGCCGCTGGCTCGACGTGCTGACCCAGACCTTCATGGTGCGCCAGCTGCAGCCCTGGCACCAGAACCTGGGCAAGCGCCAGGTCAAGGCGCCCAAGCTCTACTTCCGCGACACGGGCTTGCTGCACGCGCTGACGGGCCTGGGCAACCTGGACGCCTTGCTCTCGCACCCCCGCAGCGGCGCCAGCTGGGAGGGATTCGCGTTGGAGCAGGTGTTGCGCGTGGCAGCGCCAGACGAGGCCTATTTCTGGGCCACGCACAACGGCGCCGAGCTCGACCTGCTGTTGCTCAAGGACGGCCGGCGTGTGGGCGTGGAGTTCAAGCGCGCCGATGCGCCGGGCGTCACCCCGTCTATGAAGGTCGCCCTGCACGACCTGCAACTCGACCGGTTGTACGTCGTCTACCCCGGCGCGCTGCGATACGCGCTGGCCGACCGCATGGAGGCCGTGCCGTTGGCGGCGCTGCTGTAGTGCAACCGAGAGTGCAGCCGACAGTGCAGCGTCTGCCCTCAAGCCAGGCTGCGCCCGCGCCACGCTGCCAGCAGTGCGGCTTCACGTTTGTGCGTCAGCCCCACCGCCGGGCGTGGCGGACCGCCGGCCGGCGGTGCAGGCGGTGCGGCGGCCAGCCAGGCGGCGGTGTCCTGCGCGGTCTGCGCCAGCGGCCGGCACACCAGGCCACTGTCGCGGGCGCGGCTGCAATCCACCTCGTGCATCGCGGCGTTATCTCTTGGCAGCCACACCGGCAAGTCGCTCCAGGGCTGCACACCCTGACCGAGCACGAAGGCTTCGTCCACCCAGGTGAATTGCGCGTCGCTGGACAGTGCCGCGCGCATGCCGGTCAGCCAGTCGCCCATCGTCAGTGGGTCGTCGGGGCCGTTCAGGTTGAACACGCCCTGGTGCGCCTGCTCGGCCTGGTGCAGCATCCACTCGGCGATGTCGCGCGCGTCGATGAACTGCACCGGCGTGGCCGGGTCGCCGGGGGCCAGCACCTCGCCGCCGCGCAGCAGGCGCTGCACCCACCAGGTCCAGCGGCCCGTGGGGTCGTGCGGACCGACGATGAGGCCGGGGCGACCGACCAGGCAGGCGCTGCCGAAGGCATCCAGCGCGGCCTGCTCGCAGGCCACCTTCAGCCCGCCGTAGTTGTCGCCAGTGACGGTGGTGGGCGACTCGCTGTCGGCCAGCTGGATGACGGGCGCGTCCTCGTCGATGCCCGGGTGCGGGAATCCGGCGTAGGCGCTGATGCTGGAAACCAGCTGGTACTGCCCCACCTGCCCGGCGAGTTGTTCGGCCAGCGCGCGCACCTGGCGCGGGAAGTAGGCGCAGGTGTCGAGCGCGGCGTCCCACTGCCGGCCGGCCAGCACGGACAGGTCGCGGTCGCGGTCGGCCACCAGGTGTTCGGCCTCGGGGAACAGGCCGGGCCCGCTGCGGCCACGGTTGAGCAGGGTCACGCGGTGCCCGGCGGCCAGCGCCTGTGCGGCCAGGTGGCGGCCCAGGAATCGCGTGCCGCCGATGATCAACAGGTCCATGGCTTGCCTTGGGGCGGACTTCGGTTCAGCGGAAAGTTCAAGCCGAAAACAGACCGCGGTGTTCGTCTCGCAGCAGGTTCTTCTGGACCTTGCCCATGGCGTTGCGCGGCAGCTCGCTGGCCAGGAATATCTGCTTGGGCACCTTGAAGTTGGCGATCTGTTTCTTCAGTTGCGCCAGCATGGCTGCAGGGTCTGGCGCCGCACCTGGTTGTGCCACGACCACGGCCACCACGGCTTCGCCGAAGTCGGCATGCGGCACGCCGACCACGGCCGACTCGGCCACGCCGGGCATGTCGTTGAGGTAGCCCTCGACCTCGGCCGGGTAGACGTTGTAGCCGCCGGTGATGATGAGGTCCTTGCTGCGCCCGACGATGGTCACGAAGCCGTCGTCGGCGATGCGGCCCACATCGCCCGTCTTGAACCACAGGTCGGTGGTGAATTCGTCGGCTGTCTTTTCGGGCATTCTCCAGTAGCCCTTGAACACGTTGGGGCCCTTGACCTCGATGCCGCCGGTCTCGCCCGCGGGCAGCGGGCGGCCCTTGTCGTCGTGCACGCGCAGGCCCACGCCGGGCAGTGGCAGGCCCACGGTACCGCCGCGACGGGCGCTCTCGGGCCGGTAGGGGTTGGACGTGAGCATCACCGTCTCGCTCATGCCATAACGTTCGAGAATGGTGTGGCCGGCGTGGTCGCGAAAGGCGTTGAAGGTCTCGGTCAGCAGGGGGGCGGAGCCGCTGATGAACAGGCGCATCAGGCGGCAGGTCTGGCGCGTGAAGGTGGGCTCGGCGAGCAGCCGCACGTACAGCGTGGGCACGCCCATGAACACCGTGGCCTCGGGCAGGCGCGCCACCACCGCGCGCGCGTCGAAGCGGCTGAACCAGATCATGCGGCTGCCGCTGAGCAGCGCGCCGTGCGCGGCCACGAACAGGCCGTGCACATGGAAGATGGGCAGGGCGTGGATGAGCACGTCGCGCCCTGTTGTTGAGCCTGTGTCCTTCCAGCCCCATGCGGTGTTCAGCACGCGGGCGTTGCTGAGCAGGTTGCCGTGCGTGAGCATGGCGCCCTTGCTGCGCCCGGTGGTGCCGCTGGTGTACAGGATGGCGGCCAGGTCGTCTGCCGCGCGCAATGCGGGCAGGTGCTCGTCGCCGTGAAAGGCCGCCCGGTCGAGCAAGGTGCCGGTGCGGTCGTCATTCAGCGTGTAGACATGGCGTGCGCCGCCCTTGAAAGCCAGCTTGCTGACCCAGCCGAAGTCGTCGCCCGCGCACACCACCACGGCGGGTTCGGCGTTGCCGATGAAGTAGTCCAGCTCGCCGGCCTGGTAGGCCGGGTTCAGCGGCAGGTAGACATGGCCGGCGCGAAGCACCGCCAGGTACAGCATCAGCGCCTCGACGCTCTTGCCTGTCTGCACGGCAATGCGCGAGTCGGCCGGCAGCGCCAGCGAATCGATCAGGTTGGCCAGCATGGCCGTGCCGCGGTCGATGTCGCGCCAGGTGTAGCGCAGCGGCTGCGCGGTATCGGCCGTCTCGACAGCGGTGCTGTCGAGTGCGGCCGGGAAACCCGCGCGCAGCGCGGTGAAGAGGTTGCTGTCGGTCATCGGATTTCGGTCATGTTCGCAGGCGGATCAAAGTGCCCGCCGGGCCGCCCCAAGGGCACTTGCGCCCCTCGGGGGCCGCGAACGAAGTGAGCTTGGGGCACCATCAGTCGAGCTTCGCGCCGCTGGTCTTGACGACCTCGGCCCAGCGTTTGACCTCACTGCCGACGAAGCGGCCAAAGTCGTCGCCCCACAGGTTGGGCGTGTTGGTGCCCAGGCCGGTCCACAGGGTCTTCAGGTCGTCGGCGTTCAGGGCCTTGCGCATCTCGTTCTGCATGGTGGTGACGAGTTCGCGCGGTGTGCCCTTGGGCGCCCAGATGCCGTACCAGGTGGCCACGTTGTAGCCGGCCAGCCCGCCCTCGGCGGTGCTGGGCAGGTCGGGGAAGCCCGGCGCGCGCTTGTCGCCGGCCACCGCAATGGCGCGCAGCCGGCCGCTCTTGATGTGGGTCGCGCTGGAGCCCAGGCCATCGAACATCATGTCGACCTGGCCGGCGATGAGGTCTTGCAGCGCCGGCCCGGCGCCGCGGTAGGGAATGTGGGCGATGAAGGTCTTGGTCTGCAGCTTGAAGAGTTCGCCGGCCAGGTGGTGCGAGGTGCCGTTGCCGGCCGACCCGTAGTTCAGCCGGCCCGGGTTCTTGCGCAGGAAGGCCAGAAATTCCGGCAGCGTGGTGGCCGCCACCTTGGTCGGGTTGACGACGATGACCTGTGGCACGCTGGACACCAGGCCCACGGGGATGAAGTCGGTCTCGATGTTGTAGTCGAGCTTGGGGTACATGCTGGGCGCGATGCTGTGGTGCACCGCGCCCATGAAGAAGTTGTAGCCGTCCGGCGCGGCCTTGGCTGCCAGGCTGGCACCCAGGGTGCCCCCGGCGCCGCCCTTGTTGTCGATGATGAACTGGCGGCCCAGGTTGCGCGTCATGGCCGCGAACAACGGCCGCGCGAAGGCGTCCGTGCCGCCGCCGGGCGGGAAGGGCACGACGATGTTCACGGGTTTGACCGGCCAGCCGGCCTGGGCGTGCGCCCACGGGGCGGCCAGGGCGGCGGCGGTGCCGGCGGCCACGTGGACGAGGGCTTGGCGGCGGGTGGTCTGGGTCATGGGGTGTCTCGCTGTGTTGTTGTGGAGGGTGTGAACGGGGCCATCAGCCCGGGTGGGCGACGCTGCGTGAGCGCGCCACCTCGCCCAGGCGGAACTCGGCGTGGCGGGCCTCGACCTTGTCGAGCTCGTAGACGTAATTCACCATCATGCCGAAGGACTGGCGCAGCCCCTTGGCCGACAGGTTGCCGCGCGGATTGAGACGTTCCAGCCGGGCGCCGTTGTCCAGGTGGAAGCGCGCCACCGGGTCGCCCGCCGGCGTGGGCGACAGCAGCAGCAGGTAGGCGCTGGCCAGCTGGCACAGCGCGGCGGTGTGGGCTTCGTCCATGTGGGCATGGATGGCCGCGCCCTGCAGCGCACCCAGGTCGCCACCGCACAGGCTGCGCAGGCGCTCGCGGGCGGCGGTCAGCTCGGCCAGGCCGGCTTTGCGCAGCTGCGGCAGCAGGGTGAAGTCGGGTTCCGACAAGAGCCAGTTCGCGAACCCAGGTATCGGTGACAAGGTGCAGAAGCGGCGCAGCCGAGGCAGTTCACGCTGCAGTTGCTGGGCCACGGTCTTGATCAGGAAGTTGCCCAGCGACACGCCGCGCAAACCGGGCTCGCAGTTGCTGATGCTGTAGAACGCCGCCTCGCGAAAGCGGTCGACAGGCAGCGGCGTGCTCAGCTTGTCGATCAGCGGCGCAATCGCCGCAGGCATCTCGGCGAGCAGGGCCACCTCCACGAAGATCAGCGGCTCGTCGCGCAGCTGCGGGTGGAAGAAGGCGAAGCAGCGGCGGTCGGGCTGCAGCCGTCGGCGCAGGTCGTCCCAGCCGTCCACCGCGTGCACGGCCTCGTGGTGGATGATGCGTTCGAGCAGTTGCGCGGGTGAATTCCAGTCCACCCGTTTCATCTGCAGGAAGCCCGGGTTGAACCAGGAGTTCAACAGGTGCAGCAAGTCGCTTTCGATGGCCTGCAGGTGCGGCCGGCCGGCCAGGCGCGCCAGCAGTGCGCGGCGCAGGTGCAGCACCGCCGCCGTGCCCCCGGGCATGCGGTTCAGGCGGCGGAAGAGCTCTTGCCGCGCTGGCTCGGCGGCAGCGGTCAGCGGCAGCAGGGTCGCCGCACTCGGTGCGTCGGCATAGGCCTGGGCCAGGCGCAGCACGAACTTCGGGTCGGGGCTGAGCTCGCTGGCCAGGTACTCGAAGTAGCCCTCCAGCGCGTCGTCGGGCAGGTCCTGCAGGCGTTCGATCAGCTCGGTGGCCAGCGCCATGCCGCCGAGTTCGCCCTTCTCCGACAGCAGCCGCTTGCTGGCCAGCTTCATGCGGCGCGTGGCCCGCGCAGTGCGCTGGCGTGCGGCGGCCTGGCGGAGTTCGTCGAGCATGGGTGGGGTGGAATCCGTACGGCTGTGGCTGGCTGGGGTGCCCTGCGCCATGCGCCGGCAAAACCGGTGAAGATCGTAGCCGGGCACCTGCCTGCGGCGTGGCAGGGTTGCCCCGGGCAGCGGCGTGCGTACAGACCCGAACGCCCGTGTCATGGTGGCTGAATAAGATAGGTGTCCCGCCTGCCCGAATACCCGAGGAGACCGCGATGCAGATTCCCTTCCAGATCCGGCGCATTGCGCTGGCGGCTGCTGCCCTGACCGCCGCCGTGCTGGCCGCCAGTTGCGGTGGTGACACCCAGGTGACCTTGGGCAGTGGCGACTTCGAGGTCAACATCAAGCCGGGCTTTGCCGGCACGGTGGCAAGCACCCCCTACGACGGCACCAGCGACGACCTGCTGACTGCCGGCCTGGGCCGCACCGGTCTGGCCGGCGCCGCGCCCACGCTGTCGGCCACGCCGACGGCAGCCGAGTTGCGCAAGCTCGCCATCCACACCAATTACCGCGCCATTCTGGATATCACTGCAAACGGCGGTTACGGCACGCTGTACGGGCCCAACGTGGACGTGAACGGCGTGGCCGGCACGGGTGAAGGTCGCGTCGCAGGCACCGAGACCATCGCTTACGCAGACGGCGGCACCGGCAGCCAGAACGTGACCATGATGGTCCAGGTGCCCGTCACCTTCGACCCCAAGAACCCGTGCATCGTCAGCGCCACCTCGTCGGGCTCGCGCGGCGTCTACGGCGCAATCGGCTCGGCCGGCGAATGGGGCCTGAAGCGCGGCTGCGCCGTGGCCTACACCGACAAGGGCACCGGCACCGGCGTGCACGACCTGCAGGCCCACACGGTCAATGGCATCGACGGCCGGCGCGGCGACGCGGCCACGCTGGGCGCCGCGTCCAACTTCAGCGCGCGGCTGACTGCGGCCGAGCGCACGGCCTTCAACACCGCCACGCCCAACCGCTTTGCCGTCAAGCACGCGCACTCCGAACAGAACCCCGAGAAGGACTGGGGCATTCACACGCTGCAGGCCATCGAGTTCGCCTTCTGGGTGCTGAACGAGCGCTTCGGCGACGCGCTGCCCGACGGCCGGCGCACCAAGCTCATCAAGCCGGGCAACACGCTGGTGATCGCCAGCAGCGTGAGCAACGGCGCCGGCGCGGCACTCGCGGCGGCCGAGCAGGACACGGCCGGCTTGATCGACGGCGTGGCCGTGAGCGAGCCCAACATCCAGATCGCCCCCGGCGGCAGCCTGAACATCCAGCGCGGCGCCCGGCCGGCCTACACCGCCGGCAGCCGGCCGCTGTACGACTATTTCAGCTACGCCAACCTGCTGCAACCCTGCGCGGCGCTGGCCGCAGGCGCGGCGGGCAGCCCGTTTGCCTTCAGCCCGGCACTGGCCTTTGGCGGCGCCAACCGCTGCGCGGCGCTGGTCACGGCAGGTCTGGTGACCGGGGCCACCACCCAAGCCCAGGCCGACGACGCGCTGGCCCGCCTGCAGGCCTTCGGCTACGAGCCCGAGGCGGCGCTGCTGCACGCCTCGATGTGGCAGTTCGCCACGCCGGCCATCGCCGTCACCTATGGCAACACGCACGGGCGCTTCCGTGTCAGCGACAGCCTGTGCGGCTTCAGCTTCGCAGCGGTTGACGGCACGTTCGCACCCCGAGCCGTAGCGACGGCGGAAATCGCCGGCCTCTTCGGCACCGGCAACGGCGTGCCGCCCTCGGGCGTGATCCAGATCATCTACAACCAAAGCGTGGGTGGCGCGCGCAGCCAGGCAGCATCCACCAGCCCGTCGACAGGCCAGGCCGACTTCGCTTTTGACGGCGCCAACTGCCTGCGCCAACTGTGGACAGGCACCGGCGCCAACGCGACCAGGCTCAAGGCCGGCGTGGCCGAGGTCTACCGCACGGCCAACCTGGGCGGCAAGCCGACCATCGTGGTGCACGGGCGCAGCGACACGCTGATCCCGGTGAACTTCAGCTCACGCCCCTACGTGCTTCGCAACAGCCAGGTCGAGGGCGCCAACAGCCGGCTGCGCTACGTGGAGGTGACGAACGGGCAGCACTTCGATTCGTTCCTGCCCTTCGCGGGCTACGACACCCGATATGTGCCGATGCACCTGTACTTCATCAGGGCCATGGATGCGATGTGGGCCACCCTGAAGAACGGTACGCCGCTGCCACCGTCGCAGGTGGTGCGTGCCACGCCGCGCGGCGGCAGCCCGGGTGCGGCGCCAGCGATCACGGCGGCGAACCTGCCTGCCATCGTCGCGGCGCCGGCAGCGGGCAATGCCATCACGGTCAGCGGCAACACCCTGCAGGTGCCCGAGTAAGCCGTTGGCGGCGGTGCGATCAGGCGGCGGTGTTGTCCGCCACGTCGCCGTCGCCGTCGCCCAGCAGCCCCAGCGCACTCAGCGGTGACGCATGCCGGTGTCCCTTGCGCGAATACAGCTTGCGCCGGGCGTCTTCAGGCAGGTCGGTGAGGTTGATCACCTTGCGCTGAATGAGCGCGTCGATGAGGTCTTCCAGCACGCGGATGAAGTCGGCGTCCAGCTGCCCGAATCCAGCGTCGACGCCGACAAAGGCGCGCACGGCGGGGTCCTCGTCGGGCAGGAACTCAGTCGCGCCGCCCTCGGCCAGGGTGTGCAGGCTGGTGATGACGCCGGCGGCGTTGCGGGCAACAAAGGGCATGGTGAGTGGACTTTAGGTCGCCGCCGGGCCCGGCGCCTGTCGAGAAGCGGGGTGCAATTGGCGCTTCTTTGCCGACCGGTGGCCCGCCTGCCCGCAGGGGCATTGGCAACGAGATAAAAGACACTTTGCCGTCCACTTCTCCAGGTCCTCGATGAGCCCTTCCCCCCGCCCCACCGCTGCCGACTTCGACCCCGAAGCCCTGGCCTTGTTCGACCAGTACGTGCACGGCCAGATCGACCGCCGCGGTTTCATGGAGCGCGCCAGCGGCATCGCAGCCGGCGCGGGCACCACGGCTGCAGCACTGCTGGCGGCACTGTCGCCCGACTTCGCGATGGCGCAGAAGGTCTCGCCCACCGACGCCCGCATCAAGACCGAATCGGTAGAGATCGCGTCGCCCGCCGGTTACGGCAAGGCGCGGGCCTACGTCGCCCGCCCGGCGCAGGCCAGCGGGCCGCTGCCCGTCGTGCTGGTGGCGCACGAGAACCGCGGCTTGAACCCGCACATCGAAGACATTGCCCGGCGCCTGGCGCTGGACGGCTTCATTGCCGTGGCGCCCGACGCGCTGTTCACCCTGGGCGGCTACCCGGGCAACGAAGACGCCGCGCGCGACCTCTTCGGCAAGCTGGACCAGGCCAAGACGCGCGAGGACTTTGTCGCCTTCGCTGGCTACGCGCGCACCATCGCCGGCGGCAACGGCCGCCTCGGCGCGGTTGGTTTTTGCTGGGGCGGCGGCACCGTCAACATGCTGGCCGCCCGCGTGCCGGAACTCATCGCCGGCGTGCCCTACTACGGCCCTGGCGTGCCCGCCGACCAGGCCGCGAAGATCAAGGCTGAACTGTTGATCGTCTTTGCCGACACCGACCCGCGCATCAACGACGGCTGGCCCGCCTATGAGTCCGCACTCAAGGCCGCTGGCGTCCGCGTCGAAGCCTTCAAGTACCCCGGCACCCAGCACGGCTTCAACAACGATACGACGCCGCGGTTCGACGAAGCCGCTGCCAAGCTGGCCTGGGGGCGCACGATGGAGTTCTTCAACCGCAAGCTGCGGGCTTGATCGTCGGTGGCGTTTGCCGCCAGGCCGGCGCCACCGCTCACCAGAACTGCCAGTTCCCCGTCGCCACCACCCACACGCCCAGCATGCCGTTGGTGACGGCGTGGGCGATGATTGCAGTCCACAAACGACCGGTGCGGATGTAGATTGCCGCGTAGGCCAGTCCGGCGACGATGGCGGCCAGCCACAGCGGATGGGCCAGCACGAAGACGAAGGTGGACAGCACCACAGCGCGCAGGCCGACGTGGCGTGGATTCAGCCCTTCGAACACGGGCTGCTGAATCCAGCGCATCAGGAACGAGCGCCAAAACAGTTCTTCCATCAGCGGCACCAGCAGTGCAGCGCCTGCCAGGCGTGCGGCGATCAGGGGCCATTCAAGGTTGCCCTGGGCGTCCACCGGCACGACGGGCTTGACGGTGCCGGTTTCGATGGTCATCCAGGGTGCGTCCAGGTTGATCCACAGCACGAACACCAGCGCACCCACTGCCACGGCCCACAACAGTTCGCGCGCCGTGGGCCAGGTCTGGCTGGAGAGTTCACCGTACTCGCGCCACCACCAAGCCAGCATGGCGGTCACCACGGCCACCTTGGCGGCGTACAGCCAGCGCGTGTCGAAGCCCCACGAGCCGTCGTCGGGAGCCATGCCGCGCAAGGCCAGCAGGACCATGAACACGACGAAGGGTGCAACGCGCACCAGCGCGGATCGGGAAAAGGGCAGCGTCATGGCCGCCGAGTATCGGCGCGCCGCTGTCCCGTCGCCGCGTGGGGTCAGGCGATGCTGTGTTCGAGCCGGTGCGAGGCGCCGTCGAACTGTGCCAGCGCCTCGCACAGCCAGGGCAGCAGCGGCTTCAGGCGGTCCTGCAGCGTGTGCGGCGGGTTGGCGATGAACAGGCTGCTGCCCATCAGGCCGAAGCCACGTTCGCCGGCTTGCGCCACGGTCAAGCGGGCCAGCAGCCAGCCCTTCTTGCCCAGCGATTCAGCGGCGTTCTTCAGCCGTTGCGGCAGCTGGGTGGCTTCCAGCAGTTGCAACTGCGGCAGCCAGATCACGACCACGCACTCGGGGAACTGGGTCAGCGCCTCGCGCAGGGCGGTGAGGGTGCGGGTGTAGTCGGTCTTGAGCTCGTAGCTGGGGTCGATCAGCACCACGCCGCGCCGCGTCGGCGGCGGCAGCTGGGCCTTCAGCCGCGCGAAGCCGTCGTCGAGCTTGACCTCCACGCCCGCCGCGCCTTCCATGTAGGACGCCAGGATCTTGTGGTCCGTGGGGTGCATCTCGAACAGGCGCAGCGAGTCCTGCGGCCGCATCATGGCCTGGGCGATGGTCGGTGACCCAGGGTACTGGGTGAGCTTGGTGCTGGGCTTGTCGGCGCCATTGAAGCTGCGCACCAGGGCCACGTACTGCGCCACGTCGGGCGGCAGGTCGTTGCGCGACCACAGGCTGTTGATGCCTTGCTCGAACTCGCCACGCTTGGCAGCGTATTCGCCCAGCAGCGAATAGCCGCCCGCGCCGGCGTGGGTGTCGATGCAGCGCCAGCCCTTCTCCTTGAGGTTCATGTACTCGAGCACGAGCATGAGCACGATGTGCTTGAGCACGTCGGCATGGTTGCCGGCATGGAAGGCGTGGCGGTAGGCGAGCATGCCCCGACTGTGCCACGCGCAGGGCGCTGCCGGTCCCCCACCCGTGGCAGCAGACCATCCCCCGCGCAAGAACCAAAGAACCGTGCATTGCGCCCAGTCAATCTTGCCCGACCCCCTGCGACCCCGTGGTTACATAGCGATTACATCGGAAGCACAATGCGCTCCCCAGGGGACTGGCGCGATTCCGGTTCTACTTATTCCGCTCTGATTGGAGATGCCATGAACAGTCCCGTGCCTGCAGGCCGACACCTGAACGTACCCGCGCACGTCAACCACCCGGCCCTGGTGGCCTGGGTGGCCGAGGTGGCCGCGCTGACCGAGCCTGCCGACGTGGTCTGGTGCGACGGCAGCGCGGCAGAGTACAAGCGCCTGTGCGACCAGCTGGTGGCGGCCGGAACGCTGATGAAGCTCAACCCCGAGCTGCGCCCCAACAGCTTCCTGGCCCGCAGCGACAGCGCCGATGTCGCGCGCGTCGAAGACCGCACCTACATCTGCAGCGCCGGCCAGGAAGACGCCGGCCCGACAAACAACTGGATGGCCCCGGCAGAGATGCGCGGCCTGCTGCAGACCGGCCAGCCCGACGGCACGCCAGCCCTGTTCCGCGGCTGCATGCAGGGCCGCACCATGTACGTGGTGCCGTTTTCCATGGGCCCGCTGGGTTCGCACATCTCGCATATCGGTGTCGAACTCACCGACAGCCCCTACGTGGTCGTGAGCATGCGCACGATGACGCGCATGGGCCAAGGCGCGCTGGACGTGCTGGGCACCGATGGCCACTTCGTGCCCTGCGTGCACACCGTGGGCGCGCCGCTGCCGCCGGGCCAGAAGGATGTGGCGTGGCCCTGCAACAAGACCAAGTACATCGTGCACTACCCCGAAACGCGCGAGATCTGGAGCTACGGCTCGGGTTACGGCGGCAACGCGCTGCTGGGCAAAAAGTGTTTCGCCCTGCGCATTGCGTCCACCATGGGGCGTGACCAGGGCTGGCTGGCCGAGCACATGCTGATCCTGGGCGTGACCACCCCGGCGGGCAAGAAGCACCATGTGGCTGCCGCCTTCCCCAGCGCCTGCGGCAAGACGAATTTTTCGATGCTGGTGCCGCCGGCCGGCTTCGAAGGCTGGAAGGTCACCACCATCGGCGACGACATCGCCTGGATCAAGCCCGGCGCCGACGGCCGCCTGTACGCCATCAACCCCGAGGCCGGCTACTTCGGCGTCGCCCCGGGCACCAACGAGCTCACCAACCCCAACTGCCTGGCCTCTGTGCGCAGCGACACCATCTTCACCAACGTGGCGCTGACTGACGACGGCGATGTCTGGTGGGACGGCCTGACCGAGACGCCGCCGGCCCACTTGATCGACTGGCAGGGCCGCGACTGGACGCCCGCCATCGCCCGCGACAACCTCGAAGGCGGCAAGCCACGCGCCGCCGCCCACCCCAATTCGCGCTTCACCGTGGCGGCCATCCACAACCCCGTGCTCGACCCGGAATGGGACAACCCGGCCGGCGTGCCCATCGACGCCTTCATCTTCGGCGGCCGGCGCTCGACGACCGTGCCCTTGGCCACCGAGGCGCGCAGCTGGGTCGACGGCGTCTACATGGCCGCCACCATGGGCAGCGAAACCACCGCCGCCATGGCCGGTGGCAACGGCGCGGTGCGCCGCGACCCCTTCGCCATGCTGCCCTTCGTGGGCTACAACATGTCAGACTACTTCCAGCACTGGCTGGCCATCGGCGCCAAGCTGGGGGCCCAGGCGCCGCGCATTTTCTGCGTCAACTGGTTCCGCAAGGGGGCCGACGGCAAGTTCGTCTGGCCGGGTTACGGCGAGAACATGCGTGTGCTGGCCTGGGTGCTGGGCCGCGTCGAGGGCACGGCGGGCGGCCAGGACAACGTTTTCGGCACCAGCCCGCGCTATGAAGACCTGCACTGGACCGGCCTGAACTTCAGCGCCCAGCAGTTCGCCAGCGTCATCGGCATCGACCAAGCGGCCTGGCAGCAAGAACTGAGCCTGCACACCGAGCTCTTCAAGACGCTGGCCTACCACCTGCCGCAGGAACTGCCCGCCACCCAGGCGCGCATCACCGAGCGCCTGGCCGCCTGACCGTCGCTGCCGGCACGGCGCCGGTGGGGCACACTGGGCAGCATGGTTTCCCCCGCGCTGCTCGACGCCTTTGACCGCCAGGTCGCCTGGTGCGCTGCGCCGGCGCCCTTCACCGCCCAAGTGCTGGCGCGCAGCCGGCGCTGGTTGCAGGAAGACGCGGCCGCCGCTGCGGTGTTCGACGCGCTGTCGGTCGACCCGTTGGCCGCCGCGGTGCCTTTGCGGTGGGCCGCGGCGCTCCACCACCTGGCGCTGCAGGGCGCCGAACCGTGGTCGTCACTTTGGCCACCGCAAGGCGATTCACGGAATGTGAGCGCCGGCAAACTTGACGACGCCATCGAGCGTGCCTGGGCCCTGCACCGCCCGCAGGTGCAGGCCGCGCTGTCCCGCCCGCCGCAGACCAACGAGGTGCAGCGCAGCGCCGCGCTGCTGCCCGGCCTGCTGCATGTGGCCGCCAGCACCGGGCTGCCGCTGGTGCTGCTGGAGATCGGCGCCTCGGCCGGGCTCAACCTGTGGTGCGACCGCTACCGGCACCTCCACGCGGCCTGGCAGTGGGGCGACACCCACAGCCCGCTCACGCTGCGCTGCGACTGGCGCGGCCCGCCGCCGACGTCGGCCGGCGCGCCGCTGCGCATCGTGCGGCGCGCCGGCTGCGACGCCTTGCCCATCGATCTCGCGCAACCGGACCAGAGCTTGCGCCTGGCCTCCTTCGTCTGGCCCGAGCAGGTCGAGCGCCTGGCCCGTCTGCACACAGCACGCGCTGCGGCTGCGCACTGGCTGAAGGACGGGGGGCTCAGTATTGAAGCGTGTTCGGCGGCCGACTTCGTGCGGCGTGAAGTGAGCGCAGGCTCGCGCGGCGCGGCCACCGTGCTCATGCACTCGGTGGTCTGGCAGTACATCGCTGCCGACGAGCAGGCGGCCATCGCGCAGGCGATGCACGCCGCCGGCCAGGCCGCCACGGTCGACCGGCCGTTGGCGTGGCTGCGTCTGGAGCCGCCCGCCCACGGGGGTGGCGACTTCGAATTGCGCTGCCGGCTGTGGCCCGGCGGAGGCGATCGGCTGCTCGCACGGGCCCATCCCCATGGAGCCCACCTGGACTGGCTGGCGGACGGGCCGGCGGCATGAAGCTGCAACTGCTGTCCGACCTGCACCTGGAAACCGAGACCTTCGACCCCGAACCCGCGCCGGGCGCGGAACTGCTGGTGCTGGCCGGCGACATCGACGCCACCTGGGCCGGCTACGCGCGCTTCAAGGACTGGCCGGTGCCGGTGCTGGTGGTGGCGGGCAACCACGAGTTCGACGGCCGCGAGCTGAACACCGCCTGGCCGGACTTCGCCCGCCACTGCGACAGCCTGGGCCTGCGCCTGCTGCAGCGGGAGACCCTGGTTTTCACGGCCGCCAGCGGGCGGCGCGTGCGCATCCTGGGCGCCACGCGCTGGAGCGACTTCGACCTCTTCGGTGCGGCGCAGCGCCCGCGCGCGTTGCGCGCCGCCGCCTACTTCATGCGCCTGATGGCCGCCACCTGCGACGGTCGCCCCTTCGACGCGGAAGGTGTGCGCACCCAGGGCCTGGCCTGCCGTGCCTGGCTGGAAGGCGAATTGCAGGCCGCGCCTCAGGGACGCTGGGACGCGACCCTGGTCGTCACGCACTTCGCGCCGAGCCTGCTCAGTGCCGACCCGCGCTATGGCCGCCAGCCCGGCACCGCCAGCTTCTGCAGCGCCGACGACGACTTGATCCCGCGCGCCGACGTCTGGCTGCACGGCCACCTGCATTGCCGCCACGACTACCGCGTGCCGCGCGCCGGCCGGGCGCCGTCGCGCGTGGTCTGCCAGGCTCGGGGGTTGTTCAAGAAAGGCGAGACACTGGGTCTGGAGCCGCTGAAACTGATCGAGGTCTAGGTCCGCCCACAACAAGTGTGCGAATGATCAAGCTGTGCGGGCAGGCCCGGCCGCACACTCCCCACCTGTCGCGCCACCGTGTGCGCGGCGCCACTGGAGACATGTCATGAAGATCCTCGCAGCCGTTGACGGCAGCCCCTACACCAAGCGCATGCTGGCCTACCTGGCGGCGCACGACGAATGGCTGGGCGCGCACCACGAATACACCTTGCTGCATTGCGTGCCCGCTGTGCCCCCGCGCGCTGCGGCCGTGATCGCCAAAGCCGACCTCAAGGCCTACTACGACGACGAGACGGAAAAGGTCTTCAAGCCGATGCGCACCTTCTTCAGCCGCCAGGGGCTGAAGGCCGCGTTCTTGGCCAAGGTGGGCCCGGCGGCGGACGTCATCGCGGCCACCGCCGACAAAGGTGACTTCGACCTGCTGATCATGGGATCGCACGGCCAGGGTTCGCTGGTCAACCTGGTGATGGGCTCGGTGGCGACCAAGGTGCTGGCGCGCACCAAGCTGCCGGTGTTGCTGATTCGCTAGGCCGTTGCGGGGCGGCTGCGCAGACCGTTCATGCAGGTGCCCAGCACCCAGTCGACGATCTGCGCGTCGCTGTGCTGGCCGCCGGCCTTCAGGAAGCCCGGCACCGGGTCGCAGGCGCGGGCGTAGATCGAGTACAGCACCACCTCGGGCGGCAGCGCGGGGTCGATGTCGCCGTCGGCCTGGGCCTGCACGATCCAGCCGCCCAGCACCTCGCTGACCTGCATCAACAGGTGCAGATAGTCCTTGTCGGCCATCAGCTCGGCGCGCAGCGATGAGTTCTGCGAAGGCAGTGACGGCATGTCGCCCGAGAGCTGCAGCGTCAGCGCCCAGCGCACCACGGCGGCCAGGCGCTCGGCGTCACGCAAGCCGGGCAGCGCAGCCTGTTGCTCCACGAGCACCCGCGTGCGCTGCATCAGCCGGACCATGGCCGCGGCGGCCAGGGCTTCCTTGGAGGCAAAGTGCTTGTACAGGCTGGCCTTGGCGATGCCGACGTCGGCGGCCACTTCGTCCACCGTCATCAGGTCGAAACCCTTGTCTGCCAGCAAGCGATTGACGGATTCGACGATGGCGTCTTCACGCACACGCAGCACTTGTTCGCGGAAAGACAGACGGCCCATCGCCACATTTTAGCCGGCGCCGTCGCCAGCGTGAACTGCTCAGTCGCGTCGACAACACACGGTCTGGACCGTGGACGCGCAAGTCAACTCGCGGTGTTGCGCCGGTTGTTCCAGCGCGCCATGAAACCGGCGTCGCGACGCGCAGGCGGGCTGTTCGAGGGGGTCTCGGCGATGTCGTCGGGGATGCTCATGTCCAGCCCGAATGCCGTGCCCATGTCGGCAGCGTCGTCATCGACCTGGGCGCGTTGCGGCTGCCAGGCGTGGTACCAACGGGCGGGGGAATCGGCCTTTTTCATGGCGCGGGCCTTGAGGGTTGGACAAGTGCCTCAAGTGTCACGCTGCGCGTTCGCTTTCGACACCCCGAGAACGGGGGAGCGCGTGCCTCAAATCACACGAAAGCAACACATCCGGGGCCGTCGATACAATCGCGCCCCGCCCACGACCCGCCGCCGCTGGCATTGCCAGTGCCGGACTGCATGCCGCCTGCTTCCGCAAGGGCCACGCGCCCCTCACCGCATGGCTTTGCCGCCATCGACTTCGGCACCTCCAATTCCGCCATCGCGCTGCCCCAGGCGGGCGGCGGGGTGCGTCTTGTGGCGCTGGAAAACGGCCAGCCCACCATGCCCACGGCGGTGTTCTATCGCGCCGACACCCCGCCGGCGCAGCTCGAGCCCGAGCGCCTGTACGGCCGCGCCGCGCTGGCCGCCTATGTCGAGGGCACCGACGGCCGCTTGATGCGCTCGATGAAGAGCATCCTGGGCTCGACCCTGCTGGACCAGAGCACCGATGTCGGCGGTGGCCGCGCCGTGCGTTACCGCGACGTGGTGGTGGGCTACCTGCGCCACCTCAAGCGCCTGGCCGAGGCCGAGTCCGGCCAGCCCCTGCCACGCGTGGTGCTGGGCCGGCCGGTGTTCTTCGTCGACGACGACCCGGCGCGCGACGCCCAGGCGCAGGCCGCGCTGGAAGCCGCCGCCCGCGCCGTGGGGTTCACCGAGGTGCATTTCCAGTACGAACCCATTGCCGCCGCGCTCGACCATGAAAGCCAGATCGACCACGAGCAGGTGGTGCTGGTGGCCGACATTGGTGGCGGCACCTCAGACTTCTCGCTGGTCCGCGTGGGCCCGCTGCGCCACGGCCGCGCCGAGCGCCGCGACGACATCCTGGCCAACCACGGCGTGCACCTGGCAGGCACCGACTTCGACCGCCACATGGAGCTGGCCAGCATCCTGCCGCTGCTGGGCTACCGCACGCTGCGCCCGGCGCGCAAGGGCGAAGCGCCGCGCGAGGTGCCCACCGGCGTCTACTTCGACCTGGCCACCTGGCACCTCATCAACACGGTCTATGCGCCGGCCCGCCTGGCCGAGATAAGAAGCATGAAGAGCTGGTACGCCGACGCCACGCACCACGCCCGCCTGCTGAAGACGCTGGAAGAGCGCCTGGGCCACGCCCTGGCCGCGGCGGCCGAGCAGGCCAAGATCGACGTGGCGCTGCATGGCACGGCGCAGATCGACCTGTGGCTGGTGGAGCGTGGCCTGAAGGCCACGTTGCAAGAGTCCCAGGCGGCCAGTGCCATCGAGGCCGACCTCGAACGCATCGTGCAGGCTGCGCGCGAAACCGCCCGCCAGGCCGGCCTGGCCCCGGGCGAGGTCGACGTCGTCTACTTCACCGGCGGATCGACCGGCCTGACGCCCTTGGTGGACCGCATCGCGGCCTGTTTCCCTGCCGCCCGGCGCGTGCGCGGCGACCGCTTCGCCAGCGTGGCCCAGGGGCTGGGGTGGCACGCCAGGGCCGTGTTCGGCCCGGGCTCGTAAGCTCGTCGGGCCGTGTTCGGCCCGGGCGCCTGAATCACGGCACCCAGCGGTTCCCGTTGGCCTTGTAGCGCGCGATGGCCCTCTTCAGGTCGTCGAACTCTTCGCAGCGCGCGTTGCAGACCTTTTCCAGTGCCGCCAGCCGCGCTTCGGCCACCGGCAGTTCGCCCTTCATCAGGGCCAGCTCACCGGCGTATTCCAGCGCGCCCAGGTGCTTGGGGTTGATGCGCAGGGCGGCGTCGTAGTGGCGCTGCGCGGCGGCCAGGTCGGGTGTGGCCTGCTTGCGCTGCGCGTAGCCCATCAGGTTGTTCCAGTCGGCATTCGACGTCGCGTTCAGCTTGCGCAGCTCATCGATGGCCGCCGGCCATTGCTTGGCCTGGATGCGGGCGCGCGCCATGGCCAGCGGGTCGGCCGCGGCGGGTTTGTCGGGCTCTGACGGCGGCGTGGTGTCGGCCGCGTGGCCGGCCAGACCGGTGGCCGCGAGCAGGCAGATGACGGCGAGAGTGCGAAGTTTCACGGCGGTCTCCGAGGTGGGTGGGTCAATCAGCGGCGCTTGCGCTGTGGCGCACCCCGCGCGGTGCCGCGTGACCGGTTGAGTGACCGGTTGAGTGACGGCGGCGACGCACGCGGGCGTGTCACGTCGGCCATGAGCATGAGCGCGCGCACGATGTCCTGCACGGCTTCGGCCAGGTCGGCGGGCGGCTCCAGTGTCTCGATCACCGCAGCCAGGGCGTCTGCGTCTTCCAGGTCGGCGGGGTCAAAGTGCAGGTACAGCAGGGCCAAGGGTTCGACGAGGTCGGGTGCGTCCATGGCCATCAGGCCGGGGAAGGCGTCCATTGCCGCGGCAAAACCGGCGACCCAGGGCAGCACGCTGTCGGCGACGGCGGTCTCGTCCTCCAGCGGGTAGATCCAGGGGTCGAACCAGTCACGCCGGGCGATGGCCTGCTCGATTTCGGCGTGGCGGCGGTGCACCAGGGCGTGCAGCTCGCCCAGTGCCGGGCCGGGCGGGGCGGGGCGGCCGTCGACATCGGTGACGAAGCGCAGCCACTGCGCCGCAGGCACCCCCTTGGGTTGCAGCAGCACGCCGCACAGGTAGCCGTCCAGGGCGCTGATGTCCAGCGGCTCCAGCGGCGGGGCCAGGGACTCCAGCAGGGTCTGCAGCCGGTCAAGATCGACGTCGGCCAGGGGTAGGTTGCTCATCCTGCGGATTGTCCGGCATCGCAGCGGCGGCCTAAACTCAGCGCTTCAGCCCCGTGCATCGCGCACGAAACTCACCTCTTCCAAGCACCGAACGGCAACCGCGTGAGCGAAGGCGACAGCAATTTCCTCAGCCGGTGGTCACGGCGCAAGGCCGAGGTTCGCCAAGGCACTGTGGCGCCCGAGGCTGCCGCGCGAGCGCCGGCCGAAGCAACGCCGGCCGTGGTCGAGGTGCCACCTGCGCTGGCCACGCCGCAGCCCCCACTGGCCGCTGCGCCGCCGGCAGCGCCCGCTGCGCCGCCGCCGACACTGGCCGACGTCGACGCGCTGACGACCCAGTCCGACTACACCCGCTTCGTGTCGCGCGACGTGGCGCCCGAAGTCAAGCAGGCGGCGTTGAAGAAGCTCTTTACCGACCCGCACTTCAACGTCATGGACGGGCTGGACACCTACATCGACGACTACGGCAAGCCCGACCCGCTGCCGCCGGGCATGTTGCGCAAGATGATGCAGTCGCAACTGCTCGGTCTGTTCGACCATGAGAAGAGGGCGGATGGCGCTGACACGTCGCCAAACCCGGCAGACCCGCCCGCCGCGGCTGCCGGCGACGAACCCGCTGCCGACGCCGCGCCCGCCACGATTGCGAACCCACCCGAACCATGACCCAGCCCATCGCCCCCGCCGACATCACCGGCCTCATCCTGTGCGGCGGCCGCGGCAGCCGCATGGGCGGCGTCGACAAGGGCCTGCAGTCCTACCAGGGCATGCCGCTGGCGATGCACGCCTTGATGCGGCTGTTGCCCCAAGTGGGCGACGTGATGATCAACGCCAACCGCAACCTGGCCGCCTACGAATCGATGGGCGTGCCGGTGTGGCCCGACCCGGTCGCCGACTACCCGGGCCCGCTGGCCGGCTGGCTGGCAGGCTTGGAACGTTGCGAAGCGCCCTACCTGCTGACCGTGCCTTGCGACACGCCCGGCTTTCCTGCCGACCTGGCGGCGCGGCTGTCCGGGGCGCTGGTCCGTGAGGGCGCCGAGATCGCGATGGCGGCCACGCGGGAGGACGGTCGCGTGCAGGTGCAACCGGTGTTCTGCCTGGTCAACGCCATGCTGCTGGAAAGCCTGGTGGCGTACCTGAAGAGCGGCGAGCGCAAGATCGACCGCTGGACGTCGCAACACCGCTGCGCGACCGTGGTGTTTGAAGACGCAGGGGCCTTTGCGAACGCCAACACCTTGGCGGAGTTGCAGGCGCTGGAAGCCGGCCGGACCTGAGGCCCTGGCCCAAACACGGGGGCCGCCCCCGCCGCGGGCCCGGCGATCCGGCGCCCGCTCAGGTCGACTTGGAGACGTTGATGGTCGGGAACTTGGCCGAAAAGTCCCGGGCCTTGAGCGCGATCTTCACCGCCACCTTGCGCGCCACGGCCTTGTAGATGGCGGCGGTGTCGCCGTCGGGGTCGGCCACCACGGTGGGCCGGCCGCTGTCGGCCTGTTCGCGGATGGCCATGGTCAGCGGCAGGCCGCCCAGGTACTCCACCCCGTATTCCGTGGCCATGCGCTTGCCGCCGTCGGCGCCGAAGATGTGTTCGGTGTGGCCACAGTTGGGGCAGCAGTAGATGGCCATGTTCTCGACGATGCCCAGGATCGGCACGCCGACCTTCTCGAACATCTTCAGGCCCTTCTTCGCGTCGAGCAGCGCGATGTCCTGCGGCGTGGTGACGATGATGGCGCCGGTGAGCGGCACGCGCTGGCTGAGCGTGAGCGCGATGTCGCCAGTGCCCGGCGGCATGTCGATGAGCAGGTAGTCCAGGTCGCGCCAGTTGGTCTGGTTCAGCAGCTGGTCGAGCGCCTGCGTGGCCATGGGGCCGCGCCAGATCATGGCCTGGTCGGGCTCGATCAGGAAGCCGATGCTCATGACCTGCACGCCGTAGTTCTCGAGCGGCTCGATGCGCTTGCCGTCTTCGCT
>JANNWL010000384.1:0-5845 GCA_031414735.1 Burkholderiales bacterium
CGGGGCCGGCGGGGGCGATGACGCCGATGAGGGCGCCAGGGGGCAGGGTCTTGAATGTCATGCCAGGGTCGTGACGAGTTGGTGCACCGCCGCGCCCAGCGCCGGCAAGCGCCAGGTGGTGGCGCAGCGCTCGTGCGGGGCGTAACGATCACCCAGGTTCGTGAGCACGGCCACGGCGTAGTGTGTGCCGTCGCTCTTGACGTCGGAAGCACGCACGATGCCGGCGTCCGACGCGTAATTGGCGGTGGTGCCTGTCTTGTGTGCAAAGGCTGGCGCGTCGGGCAGGCCGGGCACCCAGCCGGGCACGTCGCGCAGCGAGCCTGACGACAGGATCTCGTCCAACTGCTGGCGTGCCAGTACGTCGCGCAAGTGCGCGCCGGTGGCCGGCTGCAGCAGCTGCGTGCCGGCGGGCAGCCACGGCGGCGCGGGCACATCGCTGTCCAGCAACCACAGCAGGCGCACCGTGTCCCAGGCCGTCATGTGGATGTGGCCCACGCCCGCGCCGTCGCCGTTGCGCCAACCGCCACGCGGCGTGGTGTTGTTGAGCTGCAGGGTGGGCAGGCCAAGGTCGGCGAAGCGCTGATTGAGCGCGCCGACCATCCCCACACGGTGCAACAGCGCGACACATTGGTCGGTGGCGTCGTTGTCGCTGACGACGATCATCGGCTCCAGCGCCGCCGGCCAGGCGGTCAGCCCGCGGTCCACGGCCAGGCCCAAGCCCACCGCCACCATCAGCTTCAACAGCGACGCCGGGTAGGGCGCCACCACGCGTGGCACACGCGTGTCCTCACCCACCATGCGCGCTGGACCCGCGCCGTGCAGCGGCTTCCACGTCAGGTGCAGCCAGTCGGTGTCGCGCGCCCAGGCGATGGAGTTGCCGGCCGCGTCCTGCTGGTCGGCATCGAAGCGAATGCCTTGCACGGCAGTGGCCTGGTCGCCGATGCGGGCCACAAGACCATGCGGGTGTTCCCGCGAAAACAGGACATTGGCCCAGCGCGCGCTGCCGTTCGGTCCGAAGGCAGCCACGGCCAGGTCGATGCTCGGGAAATGCGCCACGGGTGCGCCGCCGTGGTCGTTGTCGGGCGTGCTGCCGAAGCCTTGGGCACGCACCGCCGCCAGCAGGCCCTGGGCGAGGTAGTGGGACTCGGTCATGGACGCTCTTTTCAAGACGCCGCGACGGCCAACCACGGGTTGTGAACCACCAGCCCACACCCTTCAAAGTCGGCCACGTTGCGAGTGACGACCGCCGCGCCGCGCACGCGAGCGATGGCAGCGATCTGGCCGTCGAACTGTGACATCGGGCGCCCGGCGGCTCGGCGCTGGCTCAGGATGTCGGCATAGGCGCTGGCTGCAGGACTGTCGAAGTGGAAGATGCGCCCGGCGAAGTCTTCGTCGAAGATCAAGGTCAGCATCGCTTCCAGGGACTGCCGCTTCTGGCCCGGGCGCAGCACCCGGGCGCCAAACCACAGTTCGGCCTGTGTGATGCTGGTGATCCACAGGCTGCTGAGGGGGTGCGCCTTGACCCACGTGCTGACCGCGGGCGCCGCGTTCGGCCGCATCAACTCGGACACCACGTTGGTGTCCAGCAACATCTTCACGCAGCGCCCCGCGCGCGCTTGCGCGGCTGCAGCACGCTGCTCAGATCGGGCGGCCCGCGGGGCAGTTCACGCGGTGCGATCTTCAACTCCACGCCGCCCACAGCCGCCACCCGCGCGCGGATGCGTGACGCCAGGTCTTGCTGCGATGGCGCGGCAGCATCTCCCTGCACGGCCTGGCGCAGGATCTGCCGCACTTCTTCTTCCATGCTGCGGCTGTGCCGGGCCGCCCGCATGCGCAGGCCCAGCTTCACGCTGTCGTCCAGGTCGCGGATGGTCAGGGTGGCCAGGGTGGATGCTCCAATTGGCAGGGAGTCCACATTGTAAGCAGTGAAGTCACTGCTTACAGTGCAATCATCGACCTCGCGCTCCGTCCCGCAAGCGCGCAAACGTGAAGAGGGGCCCTTTCGGGGCCCCGATGAACGCTCTGTGGGCTGGGTTAGATCAGAAGAACTTGTACTCAGCGCCCACCAGGAACGAGCGCCCGCGCGGGTCGGCCACACGCGGCTCCCAGCTACTGCCCGAGCCGGTGTTGGTGTCGTAGCTGTTCGCGTAGGGCGGGTCCTTGTCGAACAGGTTCTTCACGCCGGCGGTGAGGGTCAGGTTCTTGATGCCGGTGTAGCTCACGTTGGCGTGGTGCAGCGTGTAGGGCTTGACGATAGGGTCCCACTGCGTGGCGCTGGCGGTGAAGGTGCCGTTGGCCATGCCCGGGGGTACATAACCGGCGTACTTGCCGCTGTACTGCTGGCGCAGTGTGCCGCTCCAGTCGCCGCGTGCGTAGGTTGCAAAGGCGGTGTGTTTCCAGCGTATTCCCAGGTCGCTGCTCCGCGTGAAGCGGCCCACTTCGCTGGGCCCGAAGACCGGGCTGGTGGCGATGCGGCTCTTCTTTTCCAGCAAGTAGGTGCCGTCCAGGCCGGCGCTGATGCGCGCGCCGGCCAGCACGCCGTTGCCGCGCAGCGAGAGTTCCAGGCCCTTGGTGGCGGTGTCGCCTGCGTTGAGCCAGCGCGTGTCCACCGTGCGCAGCGCGTTGGTCACCGGGTCACGGATGAAGGCGTCGGGGAAGAGTCGGTAGTTGCCCAGGAGGGTTGCCAGCGTGAAGCTGGTGATTGCGCCTTCGCGCTTGATGTCCCACCAGTCCAGGCTGGCGCTGAAGCCTGGCATGGGCTGCCACACCAATCCCACGTTGGCCATCTTGGATTCTTCCGGCGCCAGCTCGGGTCGGCCGCCGAACAGGGTGGTGAAGGTGATCGCGGCGCAGCCCGGGGTGGCGCTGACCACGTTGGCCGGGCAGGTGGCGGGGTCGGGAACGCCCGCGCCGGTGTTGGGCGACTCGGTGATGCCGTTGAACAACTGGTTGAAGGTGGGGACGCGAAAGCCCGTGCTGTAGCTGGCGCGGAACATCAGGCTTTCCAAGGGCTGAAAGCGCAGCGAGGCCTTGGGGTTGGTGGTGCCGCCGAAGCCGGTGTACTGGTCATGGCGCACCGAGAGGTTGATCTCGGTCGTCTTGTGCACTGGAACGATGATTTCGGTGAAGACGGCGTTGACGTCGCGCTTCACGCCGCCCAGTGCGTTGATGTTGTCAAACGGCGCGTTGAAGACCCAGTTGCTGATGCTGGAGAAGCCGGCGTTGAGATTGCCGTTGAACTTGTACTTCTCGATGCGCGAGTCCACGCCCACGGCCATCAGCACTTGGCCGGCGGGCAGCTTGAAGACCGGGCCCGACGCGACGGCGTCGATCTGCGTCACCGTGTACTCGCCGCCGTAGAGCTCGACGCCGCGCGCCGAAACGGCTTCAAGTGCGGCCTTGGCGGCGGGTGTTTGCTGCTCCCCCGTCAGCAAGAAGGGGTTCAGCGTGCCGTTCTTGAGCAGGTTCGCGAAACCTTCCATGTAGTGGTAGCCACTGCCCAGCACGCTTTTGCTCGTGCTCTTGGCCTGTGAACCCGCGGTGCGGTAGTCCCAGCCGCCGAAGAAGGGCAGCGTGCCTTCCAGGCCGACCAGGAAGCGGCTGGTGTCGGTCTCGGTCGCGATCTGGCGCTGGCCGCAGTCCACGCAACGCCAGCGGAAGGACATGCCCCTGCCACGGTTCGCTTCCAGTTCCGGGAACGCGCCCACCAGGGCGTTGAACACGCGGTTGTAGCCCGCACCCGTGCTGGGGTAGACCAAGTCGCGGAAGGGGCTGGGCACCACGGTGCCGCTGGTCAGCGTGATGTTGGCGGTGTTGGCCGAGCCGCTGATCTGGTTTTCAGAGAAGGTCTTGGCAGACTCCGATTTGCCCAGCAGCACTTCGCCGATCAGCATGTGGTCGCTGCCCAGTTTCAGCGTGCCGCGCGTCACCAGGTTGGTGTTCTTCACGGGCTGCTGGATGACAGCTGACTTGCCGCTGTCCCAGGCGCAGCCAAAGCGGGCACCGGCACCCGACGCCCAAAGCACTTCTTCGTATGGACCCATGTTGGGCTGGCTGGCGCAGCCCGCGCCGCCGGGCAGATCCAGCGTGTTGATGCCGTTGGTTTGCACGCCGCCCAGCAGCGGCGCGGTGCCGTTGTTGACGGTGCCTGTGGGGCAGTTCACGCCGACGATGCAGGACAGGGCATTGCGTTGTGTGGTGAGCACGGAGAACACCGTGGCGAACGGTGCGCCGCGGGTGTCGGGCGAAAGCGCGCGCTCGCGCTGAAAGCTGTTGACGAAGTTGCGCTCGCTTCCGTCCAAGCGCTTGGACTCGGTGACAGACAGCGTGGCGAGCACGTTGAACCCGTCGGTGTCGATGTCGCCGAAACCGCCCGCCAGCGAGGCGCGCGAGATGTTGCCGCCGCCGGCCTCGGTGGCGTCGATGCTGGCCGCTGCACGAAGGCCCTGGAAGTTGCTGCGCAGGATGAAGTTGATGACGCCGCCGATGGCGTCGGTGCCGTAGATGGACGAGGCGCCGTCCTTCAGCACCTCGATGCGATCGACCGCGGCCATGGGAATCTGGTTCAAATCGACGGTACCGCCATTCAGGCCGTGGGCTGCGATGCGGCGGCCGTTCAGCAAAATCAGCGTGGCGTTGGCGCCTTGGCCGCGCAGGTTGGCGCTGGTCGCGCCGTTGTTGCCACGGGACTGGCCCGTCACCACGTCGGAGTTGCTGGCCAGGTTGTCCAAGCCGTTGCCGTTGCTGGTGAGTGTGGCGATCAATTGCTCGGCATTGACGATGCCCTGGCGGGTCAGCTCGACAGCACTGATGGTCTGCACTGGCAACGCGCCTTCGCTGGCGATCCGCTTGATGCTGGACCCGGTGATCGTGATGCGCTGGTCAGACGCCGCGCTTTGCGCCACCGCATGGCTGGCCAGTCCAAGCAGCGCCAGGCTGCTGACGATTGTCTTGAGTCGCATCGGGGTCATCCTCTCTGGTTGTTGTGGCGATGTTGCTAGCAAGGTGCAGGCTCGGCCAGCAGACGCCCGCGCAGTATTGCCCCGCAGCAGCGCTGGGCCCATCGGGGAATACCTGCTGAAGAGGCCACCGCCCGGCCCACGCCCCGTTCCATGTGAACATCCACGGCCACAACCACGCCCCACCACCGCATGAACACCGCCCTGCTCTGGCGCTGGATACCCACGCTGTACTTCAGCCAAGGCCTGCCCTATGTGGTGGTGATGACGCTGAGCGTCGTCATGTACAAGAACCTGGGCGTCAGCAACACCGACATCGCGCTGTACACGAGCTGGCTGTACCTGCCCTGGGTCATCAAGCCGCTGTGGAGCCCTGTGGTGGACTTGCTCGGCACCAAGCGGCGGTGGATCGTGCTGCTGCAGTTTCTCGTCGGCACCGCCTTTGCGCTGGTGGCGCTGACGCTGCCGGGGCCGAAGTTCCTGCAGATGACGCTGGCCATGTTCTGGCTGATGGCGTTTGCGTCGGCCACGCATGACATCGCCGCCGACGGTTTTTACATGATGGCGCTGCGGCAACGCCAGCAGGCGGCCTTCGTGGGTGTGCGCAGCACCTTCTACCGGCTGGCCATGATCGGCGGCCAGGGCGGGCTGGTGTACCTGGCGGGCTGGCTGGCCGAACGCAACGGCAACGTGGTGCAGGCCTGGACGATCGTGTTCTGGCTCCTGGCAGCGATGTTCGCGCTGGCCGCCGCGTACCACGCCTGGGCGCTGCCGCGCCCGGCCATCGACCAACCGGCCCCGCGCTCGGGAACTTTCTGGGTCGACTTCGCGGCCGTGTTCGCGGCCTTCTTCAGGAAGCCCGAGGTCTGGCGCATCCTGGCCTTCCT
>JANNWL010000385.1:0-10774 GCA_031414735.1 Burkholderiales bacterium
CCGCTGATTGGCGGCACCTACGAATGTCTCCTCTGGCCGGGACCGGCACTTCGCGGCCGTGCCAGTAACCTGACCTTCGGCGGGTGGCACAGCGCCAAGGCAAAGTCAGCTTCCGGCGACGGCGGCGTAGACCCGGTCCCGGCCAATTCCAGCCGTTCAGGCTTGCTCCTGTTAGCTGCCGTTCGCTGCCATAGCGGCGAGCCATTGACGATGTTCGTCGTCACCGCACCAGCTTGACACTGCGCGCCGGCCGCTTCAAGGTCACCTTCGACTGGGACTTCGCCCCCGCCACTTGCACATCGATGCGCTGGATGCGTTTGTAGGCGTCGAAAAGCCCGACGTCCAGGCTGCGCAGTTCGGCAGGCTGGGCACAGTTGAACTCGTAGCTGGCATCCAGGTCGGCATGTTCGTCCTTCGACGCCGGCTTGGCGCCGGGCTCGATCACTGGTGCATTCACTTCGGCCTTGCTCAGCGTGCATTGCGCGGCGGCGTCCGCGCTGAATAGTGCCTTGCCCTGGTTCGGGCTCCGCAGCCGGGCCAGTACCTCGACGGCCGCCTTGCGCTCAGCGTCGGTGCGCGGCGCGCGCTCCAACCCGAGCAGACTGTCCAGCGGCGCTTCCATCGCGATCGTGAGCTTGTTGCCTTCGATCGCCACGTCGAGCTTCAGCGCGCCGTGTTTGTGCGCCTTGCCCGCCGACCAGGCTGGGGCCGCAGCGAAGGCCAGGCAACTCATCCACAAAACAAGGGTCGGTCGGTTCATCGGATCTCCTCGGGTGGGTGGCAGTGGTGAATCAAGCCTGCAGCGCAGCAGCCAGGCTGCGCGCGTTGTGTTCGATCAAGCGCAGGTAGGTCGGCGCAGGCCCGTCGGCTTTGGACAGGGCGTCGGAGTACAGGGTTCCGCCGATGCGCACACCGCCTTCGCGGGCGATACGCTCGACCAGCCGCGGGTCGCTGATGTTTTCGATGAAGATCGCGCGCACGCCGTCCTTCTTGATCTGCCGGATCAGGCGCGCCACGGCGGCGGCTGAAGGTTCGCTGTGCGTGTTCCAGCCTTGCGGCGCCAGGAAGTCCACTCCGTAGGCGGCACCGAAGTAGTTGAAGGCGTCGTGCGAGGTGATGACGCGGCGCTGGGCGCGCGGCACCGCACCCAGCCACTCGCGCACCTGTTTGTCCAGGCCGTCGATGCGGGCCATATAGTCCGCGCCGCGCCGGGCGATCTCGTCGCGCTGCACAGGCCAGCGCTGCGTGAAGGCGGCGCTGATGTTGGTGGCGTAGCGCCGCGCCAGCGTCAAGTCTTGCCAGGCATGGGGGTCGGCATCGTGGTGACCGCCGGTTCGTGCGCGGATGCCCTGGCTGGCTACAGCGACCGTACCGCGGTAGCCCGACACCTTCACCATGCGCTCGATCCAGCCCTCGAAGCCCAGGCCATTGATCAACACCAGGTCGGCCTGGGCGAGGCGTTTGCCGTCGGCAGGGCTGGGCTCGTAGACATGGGCGTCCGCGTTGGGCCCGACCAGCGCAGTGACCTGGACACCGGCGGGCGCCAGTTCCTGCGCCATGTCGGCCAGCAGGGAGAAGCTGGCGACGTCGCGGGGCGCCGGGGCTTGCGCGCGGGTGGCCAGGGGGTGCAGCGCGGCCAGGGCGGCACTGCCGAGTTGGAGTGTCTGACGACGGTTCAGGGTCATGGTTTTCAACGGGTGAGGTGGGACGCGGCCAGCAAGCGCCGCGTGACGATGCCGTCGCGCGCACCGAACAAAACGGATGCGATGTAGGCCATACCGCAAACCAGCACGATGCAGGGGCCGGACGGCAACTCGGCGTGGTAGCTCAGCATCAGTCCGACCGCGCCGGACACCGCGCCGATGGCCACCGACAGCGCCACCATCGCCGGCAGGCTGGCCACCCAGAAGCGTGCAGCGGCGGCGGGCAGCATCATCAAACCCACCGCCATCAGCGTGCCCAGGGCCTGGAAGGCGCTGACCAGGTTGGCCACCAGCAGCACCAGCAGCAGCATGTGCGCGCGCGCCCCGGGGCCACCCACGCTGCGCAGGAAGCCGGGCTCGAAACTCTCCAGCACCAGCGGCCGGTACATCAGCGCCAGCGCCCACAGCGTGACGCTGGCGACCACGGCGATCTGCAGCAGCGCCGCGTCGTCCACCGCCAACACGCTGCCGAACAGCATGTGCATCAGGTCGATCTGGCTGCCGCGCAGCGACACCAGCAACACGCCCAGCGCCAGCGCGATGAGGTAGAAGGCCGCGAAGCTCGCGTCTTCCCGCTGCGGCGTGCTGCGCGTGACGAAGCCGGCCGCCAGCGCCACCGCCAGCGCGGCCACGAAGCCGCCCAGGCTCATGGCCGGCAGCGACAGCCCCGCCAGCAGAAAGCCCGCTGCCGCGCCCGGCAGTACCGCATGCGCCATCGCGTCGCCGACCAGGCTCATGCGCCGCAGCACCAGCACGCAGCCGATCGGCGCACAGCCCAGCGACAGTGCCAAGGTGGCCACCAGCGCGCGGCGCATGAATGCGAACTCGATGAAGGGGCCGAACAGGAGCTCACCGATTCCGGTCATGCCGACACCCTGCAGGTCGGCGCCGATTCGTCCCAGGCCTCGGCCATCTGCCGCGCCTTGAACAGGTGCTCGGCCCTCAGCACCTCGGCTGTCGGCCCCCAGGCCACGCGTTCGCGGGCCAGCAGCAGCACCTGCTCGAAGTGCTCGCGCACCTGTTCGATGTCGTGCAGCACGGCAATCACGGTCCGCGCCTCCTGCTTCCAGCGCTGCAACAGGGCCAGCAAGTCGGCCGTGGTGCGCGCGTCGATGGCGTTGAACGGCTCGTCCAGCAGGATCAAGCCGGCGTCCTGCATCAGCACGCGCGCGAACAGCACGCGTTGCGCCTGGCCGGCCGACAGTTCGCCCAACCAGCGCTGGCCGAAGCCGCTCAAGCCCACCGCAGCCAGCGCGTCGGCGACCGCCGCGCGGTCAACCGGCCGCAGCGCAGCGAAGCTGCCGATGCGTGACCACAGGCCCATGGCCACCACCTCGTGCACGCGCACCGGACAACTGCGGTCCAGCGCCGAGGCCTGCGGCAGGTACGCCACACGCAGCGCGGTGTCGCGCTCGATTGCACCCTCGAAGTCATGCACTGTGCCGCCCATCGCACCGAGCAGGCTGCTCTTGCCCGCGCCGTTGGGCCCCACCACGGCCGTCAGCACGCCGGGCATGAAGGCGCCGCTGAGGTGATGCACGGCGGGATGGCCGCGGTACGACACGGTCAGATCGCGCAAGGTGACTGCCGCGGGCATGGCCACACTCATGTCAGCGCCCAGGCCACCATCAGCCACAGGAAACCCACTGCAATGCTCGCCAGCAGGAGGCGCAGGCCGGCACCTGCCGTCAGCACAGCGGCCCCTGACCCGTCAGCCGCGATGCCCGTGGGTGTGCTTTGGGGCTTGCTTGTGGGCGCAGGAATCGGGCGAATTGCGCTTGGCGACTTTCGGCGCCAGTGGCGCGCAGTCCCTGCAGCGGCCGTACAACGTCAGGTCGTGGTCTTCCACCGTGAAGCCCTGCGGCGCCAGGCGTCCCATGTCCCCGGGGCAGGCATGCACGTCGAACACACGCTGGCACTGTCGGCACTGAAAGTGGTGGTGGTGCTGGTGCCCCACCAGTTCGAAGCGCGGGTTCTCGCCAGGCAGGTTGACCGGCTGCAACTCGCCTTCTTCGACCAGCGCCTTGAGGTTGCGGTAAACCGTGGCGATGCCCAGGCCCGGCACGTCCTGCTGCGCGGCGTCCAGCACCTCTTGCGGCAGCAGCGGGCGATCGGCCTGAACGATGGCATCGCGGATGGCGCTGCGCTGGCGGGTGTTGCGTTCCATGCATCGAGGTTACCGGACTTTGGTGATTGGTAATGATAACGCGATACCATTACATTCAAGTCTGTCGCCCACCCAACTCCAGCCATGCACGCCACCATGAGTTCCCCACGCCTGCCCGTCACCGTGCTCTCCGGCTTCCTCGGCGCCGGCAAGACCACGCTGCTGAACCACATCCTGGCCAACCGCGAAGGCCTGCGTGTGGCGGTCATCGTCAACGACATGAGCGACGTGAACATCGACGCGCAAATCGTCGAGCGCAGCGCGGACAACGCGGGAGCGGCGCTGTCGCGCACCGACGAGCGGCTGGTGGAGATGAGCAACGGCTGCATCTGCTGCACGCTGCGCGAAGACCTGCTGCTGGAAGTGAAGCGCCTGGCTGCAGAAGGCCGGTTTGACTACCTGTTGATCGAATCCACCGGCATTGGCGAGCCGCTGCCGGTGGCCGCCACCTTCGACTTCAGGAGCGAAGAAGGCGAGTCGCTGAACGACGTGGCCCGCATCGACACCATGGTGACGGTGGTGGATGCCTTAAACCTGCTGGCCGACCACAGCAGCACCGACCTGCTGAGCCAACGCGGCGAGGTGGCTGGCGACGAAGACAACCGCACGCTCGCCGCCCTGCTGACCGAGCAGATCGAGTTCGCCGACGTGATGGTGGTCAACAAGATCGACAAGGTCGGCGCAGCGCGGCGCGACGAGGTGACTGCCGTCGTCAAGGCACTGAACCCGACGGCGCAGATCGTCTACGCCGACCACGGCCGCATCCCGCTGAAGACCATCCTGGGCACGGGCAAGTTCGATCTGGAACGCGCCAGCGCCATGCCCGGCTGGGCACGTGAGCTCGAAGGCAAGCACACACCGGAAACTGAGGCCTATGGCATCAGCAGCTTCGTGCTGCGCAGCTACCAGCCGCTGCATCCGTGGCGCTTTTCCACCTTCATGGATTTGCCGTTGCCCGGCCTGATCCGCGCCAAGGGCTACGTGTGGCTGGCCAGCCGGCCCGACTGGGTGGTGAACTACTCACGCGCCGGCAACACCGCCACGCACGAACCCGTGGGCCGCTGGTGGGCCGCCGCGCCTCGCGAACGCTGGCCGGCACCCGGCACAGCCGAGCGCCGAAACATCGATGCGCGCTGGAAAGAACCCTATGGCGACCGGTTGAACGAAGTCGTCTTCATCGGCCGCCACGTGGACCGCGCGGCCATCGAAGAGGCCTGGAAGGCGATGCACCTGAACTACACCGAGACGCGCAAAGGTGCGCAGGGCATGAAGGGGTGGCGCGACTTGCCCGATCCCTTCCCGCAGTGGCAGCGCACCACTGTGGCGGTGGCGGCATGAAGACGCCCGTTATCCCGCAGACCTATGCGCAGTGGCGCCACTGCATCGAGGTCGAGTGCGGCATCCCATTGACCTTGGACTACATCGACGAGCGCTTGGCCGTGTGGCGCGACCCTGCGCAAGACGAAGCCCGGCGTTTCGCACAGCTCTATGGCGATGACCACCGCCGGCACGTGCAGCAGTGGTTCGAACAGGCACGCGGCGTCTTGGCCTGAGGCGGTGACCGAGCTCTTCCGCGTCCTCGGCGGCCACGCTCAGCAGCCCCACCCCGATTCCTTCCTTCACACCTGCCAGCCCACCCGATCATGAAATCCACTCTTCTTGCCGTCCTGACACTGGGCGCCGCCCTGGCCGCTTTCACACCCACCGCGTCAGCGCAGCCCTACCAGCTCATCAATTTGGGCACGCTGGGCGGCAATTCGAGCTTCGCGCTGGACATCAACAACCTGGGCCAGGTCACCGGTAACGCGCAGACCGCCGTGGGGCAGCCCGCACCGCGCCTGAACACCTTCTTGTGGAACGCACCTGGTCCGATGCTCAACGTGGGTGTGCTGCCGGGCAGCAACAACTTCAGCCGCGGCTATGCCATCAACGATGCCGGCACCATCGTCGGCGAGTCCGACAACAACGCGTCACGCGCCTTCATCTACGCCAACGGCAGCTTGAGCGGCCTGACACGGCTGGCCGGTGACAACGACCGTGGCGTGGCCCACGACATCAACAACACCGGCCTGGTGGTCGGCATCTCGTCGAACGGCGTGGCCTCGCGCGCCACCTTGTGGACGAACGGCCAAGCCAGCGACCTGGGCTCGGTGGACGGCCTGAGCACCACCACCGCGCGCGCCTGGGGCCTGAACGACGCCGGCAGCGCAGCGGGCTTAAGCCGGCGCGACAGCACCAGCAGTGTGTCGCAAGCCACCCTGTGGCGCCCTGGCGCAGCGCCGCTGAACCTGGGGTCGCTGCAGCCAGACAGCTTCAGCCAAGCCTACGCCATCAACGAGAACGGCATCATCGTCGGCTCGGCCGTGAACGGCCAGACCGGGAGTGGCACCTCCATCACGCAGGCCGTGCTCTGGAGGTTGGCCGGCAACAGCGTCAGCCTGCAGGCGCTGGGCTCGCTCGGGCGCACCTTCAGCGAAGCCAAGGACATCAACGACGCCGGACAGGTTGTCGGCTACGCCACCAACATCGCCGGCTCGCCGCAACGCGCCTTCATCTGGCAGGCCGGCAACTTGCTCGATCTCAACAGCCTCGTCGACCCGGCCAGCGGCTTCACGCTGCTGTCGGCCGAGGGCATCAATGACCGTGGCGACATCGTCGGCTGGGGCACCGTCGGCGGCCTGACCCAGGCCTATGTGCTGCAGGCTGTGCCGGAACCGCAGGCGCTGGCCCTGATGCTGGCCGGGATGGCGGGTCTGGGCTGGGCCGTCAGGCGCAAGCGCAAGGCGCAATGCAGCGCTGCCGTCAAGCCCTGAGTGCGCAGCCAAAGATGCGCAAGCCCGCGCAAGCACGCGTAAGTCCGCGCCTGGGAGCCCTTTAACCCTCGCGCAATCTAGCGTGTCCCCCAACTCCGAAAGCAATTCACCATGAACCTGATCCCCGTCACCATCCTCACCGGCTTCCTGGGCAGCGGCAAGACGACGCTGCTCAACCGCATCCTGCAAGAGCAGCACGGCCACCGCATTGCCGTCATCGAAAACGAGTTCGGCGAAGCCGGCATCGACAACGAACTGCTGGTGCAAGACCGCGACGAGCAGATCATCGAGATGAACAACGGCTGCATCTGCTGCACCGTGCGTGGCGACCTGGTGCGCATCCTGGGTGAACTGCATGCCAAGAAGGCCGCCGGCACGCTGCACTTCGACCGCGTGATCATCGAGACCACCGGCCTGGCCGACCCGGCCCCCGTGGCGCAGACCTTCTTCGTCGACGATGACATCAGCCAGCACTACCTGCTGGACGCCATCGTCACCATGGTCGACGCCAAGCACGCGCCGCAGCAGCTGGACGAACACCACGAAGCGCAGGAGCAGGTGGGCTTTGCCGACCGCATTCTCATCACCAAGACGGACGTGGTGCAGCCCTACGACGTGGCCACGCTGCGCCAGCGCCTGGTGAAAATGAACCCCCGCGCCAAGATCGGCGAGGCGAAGCACGGCGTGGCCGCCATCGACGATTTGCTGGACATCCGCGGCTTCAATCTCACGGCCATTCTGGAGATCGAGCCCGACTTCCTGACCGACGTGGACCACGAGCACGACGACGACGTGACCTCGTTCGTCTTCCGCGAGAAGCGGCCGCTGGACCTGGAGCGGGTGGAAGACTTTCTGAGCGCCATCGTGCAGGTCTACGGCACGAAACTGATGCGCTACAAGGGCGTGCTCAACATCAAGGGCGTCGACAAGCGCGTGGTGTTCCAGGGCGTGCACATGCTGATGGGCTCTGATGCAGGCTCGGCCTGGAAGCCCGGTGAGAAGCGCGACAGCAAGATGGTCTTCATCGGCCGCGACATGCCCAAAGACGTGCTGCTGGACGGACTGGCGCAGTGTGTGGCCGGGGCGGCGAAACAATGAGTTTGCGTTGTATTTTCCGTTTGATGGTGATGGCCTGCGTGGCCTCGCTGCACAGCGCGGCCTGGGCGCAAGCTGAACCGCAACGCGTCGAGATCTCCGGCCAACGCAGCCTGGACACCGCGCTGACGCAGCCTTCCACCACCGGCAGCCGCCTGGGCCTGACGCCGCTGATACTGCCGCCAGCGTGTCGGTGCTGGACGGCGAACGCCTGCGTGAGCTGGGCATTTCGAGCCTGATCGAAGCCAAGACGCTGGGCCCGGGCATCACCTCGGCCAACAGCCCCGGCAATGGCGGCAACCTGCTCAACGCACGCGGCTTTTCGGGGCAGAACTCGGTCAAGCAGCTCTACCGCGGACTGGAGATTTCCAACGCCGGCGGCGTGGTGAGCTTTCCCTTCGACCCCTGGAACGTCGAGCGCATCGAGACCCTGGCCGGCCCGGCCTCGGTGTTGTATGGCGCAGGTGCCATCGGTGGCGCCGTCAACGTCGTGCCGCTGGCGCCGCGGCCGGACCGTTTCGAAGGCCGCGCAGCCCTGGGCGCGGGTTCTTTCAAGTCGCTGCACCAGGCCGTCAGCCTGACGGGGCCGCTGCGCGAGGGCCTGGGCTTTCGCATCGATGCCAGCCACCGCAGCAGCGACGGCTGGATCGACCGCGGTGAATCCGACACCGTGGCCGTGAGCGCGGCGCTGCGCTGGGAGGCCAGCGAACGCCTGCGTCTGACTGCTGCCTACGACTACGGCCAACAACACCCGCAGCACGGCCTGGGGACGCCGGTGTTCAACGGCGCGCCAGCGCCCGGCACGATAGGTCGCAACTACAACATCGCCGACAACCAACACTGGTTCGAAGACCAGTGGCTGACGCTCGCGCTGGACTGGCAGATTGCGCCTGCGCTGTCGCTGAACAGCACGCTGTACCGCATTGACCACGACCGCGCTTACCGCGACGCCTTCACCTTCAGCTACGTGCCTGCAACAAGCACCGTGCCGGCACAGGTGCGGCGCACGAACTTCCGCCACATCGCGGTGGCACCGCAGCGGCAGTACGGCCAGCAGAGCACGCTGCGCTGGGACACCACACTGGCCGGCATCCCGCTGCAGCTGCTGGGCGGCATCGAGGCCAGCCGCATGCACTACGACCGCGAGGACAACGTGCGCGGCGGCTCGTCGCTGGTGGACGCCCTGAACCCGGTGCCGGGGGTGTTCCTGGACTTCTACCGTGGGGAGTCGCGCCGCGAGTACGTGATGCGGCTGATACAGGCCGGCGCCTTTGCCGAAGCGAGGCTGTCGTTCACCCCCGCCTGGAGCCTGAACCTGGGCGCGCGCCACGACCGCTACCGCAACCGCCGCGACGGCTTGGCCACGCCGGGCACCACGTTCGCCGACCTGGAAGGCACGGGCTGGCACGTCGGCGCGGTGTGGAAGCCGACGCCGACCTGGTCGGTCTACGCGCAGACGGCGGCCGCCACCGACCCCGTGGCCTCGCTGGCCAGCGTGGGCGCAGCACAGCAGGGTTTTGACCTGTCGCCCGGCCGCCAGGTCGAACTGGGCACCAAGGCGCAGCACCGCATCGGCGCGGCCGAGATCGAATGGACGCTGGCCTGGTACGACATCACCAAGCGCAAGCTGCTGACCACGAGCCTGGCCAACCCCTCGCTGACCGAACAGGTCGGCCAGCAGTCGTCCACGGGCGTGGAACTGGCCATCGGCCTGCGCTGGGGCTCGTGGCGGGTGGACGCCAACGGCACCGTGCTCGACCCGAAGTTCGACGACTTCCTGGTGCGCGACGGCACCGTCACCCGGCAGTTGGCCGGGCTGACCCCGCTGACGGTGCACCGGCGCGCCGCCAACCTGATCGTTGCGCGCCGTTTCGGTGAATCCTGGCAAGCACGCGTGGTGATGCAGCACGTGGGGCAGCGCTACACCAACAACCTCAACACCGCATCGATACCGTCCTACACGCGCTGGGACGCTGGCCTGGCCTGGCAGTTCAACCCGGCGCTGCGGCTGGACGCGCGGCTGGAGAACCTGGGCGACAAGGTGTACGGTACGCAGGGCTCCACCACGCAGTGGATCCTGGGCAAGCCGCGCGCGCTCAGCGTGTCGGGGGTGTATGCGTTCTGAACGCCGCCGTTGGTTGCGGGCAGCCGCAGCCTGGAGCGCGTTGCCTGCGTCAGCGACCCTGAGGGCGCAGCCAACGTCATCGCGTGCAGCACCGCGCAGCACGGTCAGCGACGACCTCGGGCGCGCGGTCACGCTCGTGCTGCCGCTGCAGCGCGTGGTGGTCTTCAACCGCTACACCACCGAGTTCGTGCGCGCCATCGGCGCCATGCCGGCCGTGGTGGGGGTCGACATCGACGCTGGCCGCCACGGCCGCCCGGGCCAGTATTGGCCCAGCGTGACGCGCGAGATGTTCGCCGGCAGCGGCGGCATGGCCCCCAACTACGAAGCGATCGTGGCCATGCGCCCCGACGCGATCCTGATGCCGCGTAACAGCGACTGGGTGCGCGCCCACGATCTGCTGGCGGCCATGGGCGCGCCGGTGGTCGTCGTCACGGCGTGGGACTACCAGAAGCATGAATTCAACGTCGATCTGCTCGGCCGCCTGTTCGCGCGACCCCGTCAGGCCGCCGAGCTCAACGCCTGGTTTCGCAGCTGGCGCCAGCGGCTGGACGAGCGCATGGCCGGCCTGCGCGATGCCCAACGCCCGCGGGTGTACTTCGAGGAGGTGGGCGACTGGCGCAGCGTGCTGCCCGGTTCGGGCTGGCACGACATGATCGAAGCGGCGGGCGGCCGCAACCTGTTCGGCGACGTGCGGCTGGGGGACGGCAGCAGCACGCGCGGCAGCGTCAACAACGTCAGCGTCGACCCCGAAGAAGTGCTGGCGCGGCGACCCGATGCCATCGTCAAGCTGCAGCCCGGCCAGTACGAACCCCACCCGCGCGAATTTGCGCGCGAGACGTTGGAGCAACTGGCACGCCGTCCGGCCCTGGCC
>JANNWL010000386.1:0-1913 GCA_031414735.1 Burkholderiales bacterium
TCTGAAAGCACGCGAACTCAAGGCCCAGGCCCAGCGCCAGGCCGAAGCCGCCAAACAGCAGCAGGTCGAAGCCGAACGCACCGCCAAGGTCGAACAGAAACGCCGCGAGGAAGCCCGCGAACTGCTGGCCGACGAAGCCCGGCTGGCCGAGCAGCGCGAAGCCAACCTGCGCCGCATGATGGGCCAGGCCGGGCCCACTGGCGCCGGCAACCCGGGCAGCCGCGGTACCGCGGCACAAGACGCCGCGCCCTCAGCCGCTTACAGCGGCCGGCTGACGGCGCTGATACGCGCCAACACCGTGTTCACGGGCAACGTGCCCGACACCGCCGTGGCCGAAGTGGAAGTGCGCGCCGCCGCCAGCGGCATGGTGCTGGCACGCCGCCTGGTGAAGAGCAGCGGCCACGCCGACTGGGACGAGGCGGTGTTGCGCGCCATCGACCGCACCGGTCGCCTGCCGCGCGACGCCGACGGCCGCGTGCCGCCGGTCATCATCATCGCGTTCAAGCCGCGGGAGTGAAGCGGCAGACTGCCGGGACCACACCGCGGGCGCCGACTTGGGGGTTGAGACAGCTGGCTCAGCCCGCAGCGGCGGGCCCGGGAAGGGTGAAACGGAAGCTCGACCCCCGCCCCGTCTGGCTCTGCACGGTGACGCTGCCGCCGTGCGCTTCGATGAAGGTCTTCACGATGGCCAGGCCCAGGCCGCTGCTGGTCTCCTCCCCCGCGCCGGATTCGCCCTTCTCGAAGATCTTTTCCATCATCTCCGGCTCGATGCCCTGGCCGTTGTCGCTGACCCAGCACGCCACCGTGGCCTGGCTCTCGTCCGCCTGTGCACCGACGATCACCTCGCCGCCCGGCGTGAACTTGATGGCGTTGCCGATCAGGTTCTGGAACACGCGCTGCAGGAGTCCGGCGTCGGCGAACACGACCAACTCATCGGGCACGCGGTTGAGCACCTGCGTCTTTGCCGCACTGGCCACCGGGTGCAGGTCGTCGATCAGACTTTCCACCATCGGCCACAGCTCGAACCAGCGCCGCTGCAGCCTGATGCCGCTGTCGTCCTGCAGATTCGTGTTCTCTTCCAGCACCTTGCGGACCAGGCTCTCGAGATGCTGCACGTTGCGGCGCAGAGACTTCAGCACGCGCTGGGCGTCATCGGTCAGGGCCTGCCTGGACAGGGTCTTCTCGAGCACGCGGCCGGTCAGCGAGATCGCAAACAGCGGAGTGCGCAGGTCGTGCACGACGAAGGCCAGGTACTCTTCACGGCGCTGCTGCACCTCCAGCGCACGCTGGCTGGCGTAGGTCTGCAAGGCCTCGCCGATGGCCTGGTCGAAGACACGGTTGATGACGTGGAACGGCCTGCCCTGCAGCGTGATGCCGTGCTCGGTGGCCAGGTCATGGATGCAACCGCGGAGGATGTTGTACTCGGCCACCACCTCCTCGATGTCGAAACTGTCACTCAGGCGTTGCAGGCCGTGCGCCGGCGCGCTGGTCTGGGCAAGCGCTTGCGGAATCGTCTGCCCGGGGTTCGTTTCGAGGGCCTGCGCCAACTCGCTCAGCAGGTTGGGTATGTGGTCGTTGAGGGTCGGGATGTCCAGGTGCTGCGCTGACGGCAGCTGCCGCACCTGGGCCCGCCACCGGGCGAGCAGGGCTTCTCGTTCCGTTCGGACCGCCCGGGCCAGGGCGTGCAGTGCATTCGGGGTCATGGATCGGCCTTCGGCGTGGGGTCGACAGTGTGGCTGAAGTCCGCGGCGGCCACGTAGCGCGCCACGAAACCGCGGTCGATGCGGTCCTTCAGCCACCAGACCCAGCGACCCTGCGCCGCCCACGGGCCCCAGGCGGCGATGGCGCTGCGGTCACCGCACGACACCAGATTCAACGTGCGCGTTGGCGCCGCATGCGGCTGCAGGGGCAGG
>JANNWL010000387.1:0-2157 GCA_031414735.1 Burkholderiales bacterium
CGAATGGCAGGCAGCGTCTGGTGTGGTTCCATGTCCCGGGCAGCGGAGTTGGGAGGGCGGGGCAAGCAAGTATGGCGCAGGCCGCCGCTGCACTCACGCAGCCACTGACGGCGCGACATGTCTGACCTGGCCCTCATCGGCGGTGCGGCCCTGCTGGGCCTGGCGGGCACGCCGCATTGCGCTGTCATGTGTGGTGCCGCCTGCACGGCCGCAACGGCCCGGGGCGGCCTCGGCGCGAGTCTGGCCTTCCAGACCACACGCATGGCCGGATATGCCGTGGCCGGGGCGGTGGTGGCGACGGGGGTGGGCGCGCTGGCGGTGTTGGCCCAGATCAGCCCGGCGGTGCGGCCGCTGTGGACGCTGCTGCACGCCGCGGCGCTGGGTTTGGGGCTGTGGCTGCTCTGGTGTGGGCGGCAGCCGGCATGGATGGCCGGCCTGGGCCGCACCCCCACCCCGGCGCCGGCCACGCCGACGGGGTGGGTGCCCATGCGCATGCCTGTGCGCGCGGCGGTGGCCGGAAGCGCCTGGGTGCTGATGCCGTGCGGACTGTTGCAGTCGGCTTTGCTCATGGCTGCGCTGACGGAATCTGCGCAGAGCGGCGCGCTGGCCATGGCTGGATTTGCAAGCGCGTCTTCGGCAGGCTTGTTGCTTGCGCCCTGGCTCTGGCAGCGGCTCGGTCAACAAGGCGGACTGCCCTGGGACCGCTGGCTGACCCGCGCCGCCGGCTTGATGCTGGTCGGTGCCTCCAGCTGGGCCTTGGGCCATGGCCTGTGGCACCGCGTCGCAGCTTACTGCTTCGGACCCTGAACTAAACTTTCCCGCTGCAGCCGACCAGGGGTCGGGACGATTTTTTGCCGCACCCGCCGGAGTCCGAAACCATGTACCAGCACATCCAGGTGCCCGCCGCGGGCGCAAAGATCACCGTCAACGCGGACTTCTCGCTGAATGTGCCGGCCCACCCCGTCATTCCCTTCATCCAGGGCGACGGCACCGGGGTGGACATCACGCCGGTCATGATCAAGGTGGTCGACGCGGCGGTCGCCAAGGCCTACGCTGGCCAACGCCAGATCCACTGGCTGGAAGTCTACGCAGGCGAGAAAGCCGTCCGCGTCTACGGCCCCGATGTCTGGCTGCCCGAAGAAACGCTGAGCGCGGTGCGCGACTACGTGGTGTCCATCAAGGGCCCGCTGACCGTGCCGGTGGGCGGGGGCATCCGCAGCCTGAACGTGGCGCTGCGCCAGGAACTGGACCTCTACGCCTGCCTGCGTCCCATCCGGTACTTCAAGGGCGTGCCCAGCCCGATGAAGGAGCCCGAGAAGACGCAAATGGTTCTGTTTCGCGAGAACTCGGAAGACATCTACGCCGGCATCGAGTTCGAAGCTGGCAGCGTCGAGGTCAAGAAGCTCATCAAGTTCCTGCAGGACGAGATGGGCGTCGGGAACATCCGTTTCCCGGACACCTCGGGCATCGGCATCAAGCCCGTCAGCAGCGAGGGCACCGAGCGGCTGGTGCGCAAGGCCATCCAGTACGCCATCGACAACGACAAGCCCAGCGTGACCATCGTGCACAAGGGCAACATCATGAAGTTCACCGAAGGCAGCTTCCGCGACTGGGCCTATGCCCTGGCACGGCGGGAATTCGGTGCGCAACCGATCGAGGACGGCCCGTGGTGCAGGTTCAAGAACCCCAAGACTGGGCGAACTATCGTTATCAAGGACTGCATCACCGACGCTTTCCTGCAGCAAATCCTGCTGCGCCCGGCCGAGTACAGCGTGATCGCCACGCTGAACCTGAATGGCGATTACGTTGCCGACGCACTGGCCGCACAAGTCGGCGCCACCGGCATCGCCCCGGGCGCCAACCTGAGTGACAGCGTCGCCATGTTCGAAGCCACCCACGGCACGGCGCCCAAGTTCGCCGGCAAGGACTACGCGAACCCGGGCTCGCTGATCCTCAGCGCCGAGATGATGCTGCGCTACATGGGCTGGCCGGAGGCGGCCGACCTGGTCATCGCGGCGATGGAGCGTGCCATCGCCAGCAAGAAGGTCACCTACGACCTGGCGCGCTTGATGGACGGCGCCACGCAGGTGTCTTGCTCTGGCTTTGGGCGGGTACTGGTCGACGCCATGTGATTCGGTTGCAGGGCGGCACGTAAAC
>JANNWL010000388.1:0-20863 GCA_031414735.1 Burkholderiales bacterium
CTTGGTCGGCACACAACCGACGTTGACGCAGGTGCCGCCGAAGTGGTGCCGCTCGATGACGGCCGTCTTCAGCCCTTCACGGCTGCAACGGGCGGCGATGGCCGGCCCGGCCTGGCCGGCGCCGACGATGATGGCGTCGAAGTGTTCGGTTTCCATGGTCGCACCCGCAGCAGTGAGTCGAGTCGGCAGTATGGGGTCGGTGGACAGGGCCAGAGCGCACTGCAGTTCGGCTTTTCGGCCGCGAGAAGGCTGCCATGGGGCGGGCCAGTGGGGAGGCAGTCTTGCTTTAGAGGCTGTATGAACGTACAGTATTCGGGTGTTACTGTCTCCTTCCCTCGGTTCTGATGTCTCTGCTGCGACGCTGCCGCTGTTCCCTGCCGTCCGGCGGCCTGAGGAACTGCACCCGGCGCTGTGGCGCGCGCACCAGATGGGTCGCGCGCAAGCGGTGGTGCTGGCCAGCGGTTTTGCCGAGCTCGACGCCCAACTGCCCGGCGGCGGCTGGCCGGTCGGGGTGCTGACCGAACTGCTGCTGCCGCACGCCGGTGTCGGCGAGTTGCGCCTGCTGGCACCCGTGCTGGCCCGGCAACAGGGCGCGCAGCGCAGCCTGATGTGGTTCGACCCGCCGGCGGCGCCCTGCGCCTGGGCGCTGGCGGCGCTGGGCATCGCCGTGCGCCAGCTGGTGGTGGTGCATGCGCGGCAGCAGCGCGGTGCCCGCGAACAACTGCCGGCCGCCGACATCCTGTGGGCCCTGGAACACGCGCTGAAGAGTGGCCACCTGGGCGCCGTGCTGGCCTGGCTGCCGGCGCGGCTGCCTGCCGACGCGCTGCGCCGCCTGCAGCTCGCAGCGCAGGCGCACGGGGGCCCCGCCTTCCTGCTGCGTGGTGTGCAGGCGCGCAGCCAGCCCAGCGCTGCGCCGCTGCGCCTGCTGCTGGCCAGCGCCGGGCCCGACGCGCTGCGTGTGACCCTGCTCAAGCGCCGCGGGCCGCCGCTGGCGCAGCCGATCACGCTGGCCCTGCCGCCGGTGCTGTCGGCGCCGGCACGGGCGCGCGCCCTGGCGGGCCGGGTGGCGCCGGTGGCCCCAGTCGTCGCCTTGCCAGCGCTGCGCACGGCCACCGCGGCTTGAGCCTGCGCCGCCCGCACCGCGAAGGATGCCCATGCTGTGGCTGGCGCTGCACCTGCCGCTGTTGTCGCTGGAGGCCTTCTGCGCCACGCTGGCTGAAGGCCAGCGCCTGCGTCCGGTGGTGCTGATCGACGGCCACCAGGTCAGCGCCGTCAATGCCGCCGCCGCGCAGTGCGGCATCCGCCCCGGCCTGAAGCGGGCCACCGCGCTGGCGCTGGCGGCCGATCTGCTGCCCGGCCAGGCCGATGCCTCGCGCGACGCGGCCGCGCTGCAGGCCGTGGCCCATGCGGCGCTGGCCTTCACGCCGTCGGTGACGCTGCAGGACACCCAGACCGTGCTGCTGGAAGTGCAGGCCAGCCTGCGTTATTTCGGCGGCCTGCCGGCCCTGCACCGGCGGCTGCTTGACGCCCTGGCGCCGCTGGGCCACCCGGTGCCGCACCGCGTGCAACTGGCGGCCGCGCCCACCGCACTGGGCGCGGCGTGGCTGGCACGCTGGCACCCGCGCGGGAAGGGCGACCTGGTGCTGGGCGCGCACGCCACGCAGACCGCGGCACTGGAGCGCTTGCTGGGTGATGCGCCTGTGGAACTGCTGGATTCAGCCCTCGCCGCCGCACCAGCCCAGGCCTTGCAAGGCATGGGCCTGCACACGCTGGCCGACCTGCGCCAACTGCCGCGCGCCGGCCTGGCGCGGCGCTTCGGCCAGGCCCTGCTGGACGACATCGACCGCGCCTGGGGCCTGCGGGCCGACCCGCGCGACTGGCTGGCGCTGCCCGCCGCCTTCGAGAGCCGGCTTGAGCTGTATGCCCGCGCCGACACCACCGAGCAGGTGCTGCTGGGCGCCGCCGTGCTGCTGGCGCGGCTGGTGGCCTGGGCGCAGGCGCGCCAGGCGCGTGTGGCGGCCTTCACGCTGCGCATGCAGCACGAGCGCAGCAGCCGGCCTGGCGACGAAGCCGCAGCGGCCACCGACTTGCGTATCGAACTGGCCGAACCCGCGCTGGATGCCACCCACCTGCAGTTGCTGCTGCGCGAGCGGCTGGCGCATTGCACGCTGGCCGCGCCCACGCTGGAGCTGCGCCTGCACTGCAGCCACGTGGTGCTGGCCAGCGCCCCCAACGGCGAACTCTTCCCCACCCGGGCCAGCGAATCGGCCGGCCTGGTGCGGTTGCTGGAACGCCTGCGCGCCCGCCTGGGTGACACCCAGGTGCAGCGCCTGGTGGCCGTGGCCGACCACCGCCCCGAGCGCGCCAGCCTGGCCGTGCCGGCGCAGGGCGGGCGGCCGCAGGACAAAGCACCGCACGGTGTCTTCAACCCGGCCTCGGCGGCCTTGCCGCTGCACCGCCCGGCCTGGCTGCTGCCCGAGCCCTTGCCTCTTGCCGAACGCGGGGCGCTACCCTGGCTGGAAGGCCGGCCGCTGCAACTGGTGAGCGGCCCCGAACGCATCGAGGCCGGCTGGTGGGACGGTGCGCCCACGGCGCGCGACTACTTCATCGCCCAGGCCGAAGACGGCTCATTGGTGTGGCTGTGGCGGGGCCGCCTGCCCGCCATGCCTGGCGCCGTGCAGTGGTTCTTGCAGGGGCGTTTCGCCTGAACCCAGGCTGGGCTCAGGCCCGGTGGACGCGGTCGCGCCCGCCGGACTTGGCCGCGTAGAGCAGCTCGTCGGCGCGCGCCACCAGGTTGGACGCATCGTCGCCGGGCTCCATGGCCGCCACGCCGCCCGAGATGGTGACCGTCAGCACCACGTGCTGGGTGCGGCGGTCGCGCACCTTCATGTCGCCGACGCGGTGGCGGATCAGCTCGGCCACAGCCGCGGCCGCGTCCATCGTGGACTGCGGCATCAGGATGGCGAATTCCTCGCCACCGTAGCGCGCCACGCTGTGGTTCGGGTCGGTGACGGTGGTGCGCATGACCTCGGCCACGGCCTGCAGGATGCGGTCGCCCATGACATGGCCGTGGGTGTCGTTGACCAGCTTGAAGCGGTCGATGTCCATCATCACCAGGCAATGCGCATGGCCTGGCGTGACCGGCATGTCGAGCAGGGCCTGCACCCGTTGGTCGAAGCCCTTGCGGTTGAGCACCCGGCTCAGCGGATCGATCAGCGCTTCGTCACGGGCGCGGCTGAGGTCGTCGCGCAGGCGGTCGATCTCGCGCCGGCTGTTCTCGACCTGCTGCTGCAACGCGGCGGCAGAGGCACGCATCTCGGCCGTCCCGGCCATCGCCTGGTCGAGCAGTGTCGCCAGGGTGTCGGGCTTGTTTCCGTGGAGTGCCTCGGTCAGACCACTGAGCTGGTCGCCAAAGGTGCCGGCCTGGCTGCCGGTGCGGGCTGCGGTTTCGGCCATGCCCGCCATCAGACGCTGCAGGTCACCGCTGGCACGCTCCATGGAAACTTCGTCGACTTCGCTGACGAATTCACGGTACAGACGGGCCATGGTCGCGTCGCTCAGCCGTGGCTCGGTGCGCAGGCACTCGTCAATGGCGCGGTTCAGCCGGGCGTTGATGCCGGCCGTGTGCTCGTACCAGACCGCGAAGGTGATGGGGTTGAACGCCGCATCGTGCCGGCCCATCTGTGCCAGCGCGGCGCGCAACAACTCGGCACTGCGTTCTCGGGGTTCGGTGTATCGCATCGGGGCCTGACCAGTGAACCAAGAATCATAAGCTCGGCCAGGGGGCTGCCGCGGGCCCTGGGCGGGCAGCCCATCACGCAGCGCCGCAGTGCCTGGTCAGGCCAGCACTTTCAACAGCCACCGGTTCAGCGCCACGACCTCTTCCATGCAGACCGAGTGTTCCATGGGGTAGTCGTGCCACTCCACGTCGCAGCCCAGGCTTTGCAGCAGGTCGCGCGCGGCCGCGCCGCGGGCCAGCGGCACGATGCCGTCGCTGCGGCCGTGGGCCATGAACACGGGGAGGCCCTGGCTGGCCGGATGGCGTTCGGCGGCGCTGGTGTCGGCCAGCGGCACGTAGCCCGACATGCCGACCAGCCCGGCCAGGCGCTCGAGATGCCGCAGACCGGCGCCCAGCGCGATGGCGCAGCCTTGCGAGAAGCCCGCCAGCACGATGCGGCTGGCCGGCACGCCGCGCGCCACTTCGCGTTCGATGAGCTGGCCGACCTGCTGCATCGAGTCACGCAGGCCGGTCTCGTCCTCGCGCTTGACCAGGTCCACGCCCAGGATGTCGTACCAGGCGCGCATCGGCTGGCCGCCGTTGATGGTGACGCGCCGCAGCGGCGCGCGCGGCATCAGGAAGCGCACCGGGCCGACGGCGGCCAGGTCCAGCTCGTCGGCCATGGGCAGGAAGTCGGTGCCGTCGGCGCCCAGGCCGTGCAGGATGATGACGCTGGCGCGGGCGGTGGCGGCGGGGTTGACTTCGATGGTTTGCAGGTTCATTGGCAGATCAGCTCATCAGTAGTTCAGGCCCATGGCCTCGCGCACGTCCTTCATGGTCTGGCGGGCCACGGTGCGTGCGCGCTCGGTGCCCATCTCGACGATCCAGTGAACCTGCTTCGGGTTGGCCAGGAAGCTCTCGGCGCGTTCGCGCCAGGGTTGCTGCTCGCGCACCACGGCGTCGATCACCGGCTGCTTGCACTCCAGGCAGCCGATGCCGGCCGTGGTGCAGCCGTGGCGCACCCAGGCTTGGGTGGGCTCGTCGCTGTAGAGCTTGTGGAACTGCCACACGGGGCACTTGTCGGGGTCGCCGGGGTCGGTGCGGCGCGCGCGGGCGGGGTCGGTGACCATGCCGCGGATCTTCTTCGTCACCTCTGCCGGCTCGTCGCGCATGAGCACGGCATTGCCGTAGCTCTTGCTCATCTTCGTCCCGTCCAGGCCGGGCAGGCGCAGCACTTCGGTGTGCAGGGCGGCCGGCTCGGTGAGGATGCTCTTGCCGCTGCCCTTGAGATGGCCAAGCAGCAGCTCGGTGTCCTCGATGGCCCAACCGGCCACTGACGTGGCCGCCTTGCGCACCATGCCTTCGCCCTTGGCCAGGGCTTCGGCGCTGCCGGTCTCGCCATAGGCTTTGCGCTGCTTGTCAAAGTAGCGGGCGTCGTCGCGTGGCAGCTTGGCCAGGGCGGCGGCTGCCCGCACTTCGAAGTCGCTGGCCCGGCCGTACAGGTGGTTGAAGCGGCGCGCCACCTCGCGCGTGAGCTCGACGTGGGAAGACTGGTCCTCGCCCACCGGCACGTAGCTGGCACGGTAGATCAGGATGTCGGCCGCCTGCAGCAGCGGGTAGCCCAGGAAGCCGTAGGTCGCGAGGTCGCGGTCCTTCAGCTTTTCCATCTGGTCCTTGTAGGTCGGCACGCGTTCCAGCCAGCCCAGCGGCGTGCCCATGGCCAGCAGCGTGAACAGCTCGGCGTGCTCAGGCAGGCGGCTCTGGATGAAGATCGTGCATTTCTCGGGGTCCAGCCCGGCGGCCAGCCAATCGACGACCATGTCGTAGACGTTCTTCTCGATGACCTCGCGGTCTTCGTAGTGCGTGGTCAGCGCGTGCCAATCGGCAACGAAGAAAAAACACTCGTACTGGTCCTGCAGGCGCACCCAGTTCTTCAGCGCGCCGTGGTAGTGGCCGAGGTGCAGGGCGCCCGTGGGGCGCATGCCGGAGAGGACTCTTGCTCGCATGGTGCAGGGCAGGGTGGGGGAGCAGGCGATTCTGTCAGGTCGGCCCCGTGCCTCCACACCCCATGTCCCGTCCAAGGCCTACACTCCGCGCCGCCATGAAGCGCATCGTCATCCTCATCTCCGGCCGCGGTTCCAACATGGAGGCCATCGTGCAAGCCTGCGCCGAGCAGCGCTGGCCTGCGCACGTGGCGGCCGTGGTCGCCAACCGGCCCGGCGCTGGCGGCCTGCAGTTCGCGGCTGCGCGGGGCATTGCGGCGGTGGTGGTCGACCACAAGACGTTTCCCGTCCGCGAGGACTTCGATGCCGCCCTGGCCGATGCAATCGACGTTTTCGCGCCCGACCTGCTGCTGCTGGCCGGCTTCATGCGCATACTGGGTCCGGCATTCGTTCGGCGCTTCGAGGGCCGCATGCTCAACATCCACCCGTCGCTGTTGCCGTCCTTTCCGGGCCTGCACACGCACCGCAGGGCGCTTGGGGCGGGGTGCAAGGCCGTTGGCGCCACGGTGCACTTCGTGACGCCGGAACTGGACCACGGCCCCATCGTCATGCAGAGCGTCGTGCCCGTGCGCCATGGTGACGACGAAGCCGCGCTGTCGGCACGGGTGCTGGCCACCGAGCACATGATCTACCCCTTGGCGGTGCGTTGGTTCGTGCAGGGGCAGTTGCTGGTGCGTGACGGCGTCGTCAGCCACACCGCAGGCGCATCGCAGTTGCTGGTCTAGTTGACGCGGCTGAAGCGGGGTTGGGCGATGCCGTCCACCACCACCGTCTCGAAGAACATGGCGTGTGGCCGCACCCAGTCGCCCCGCTCGCCGTACAAGGGACGGTAGAGCACCAGCGGCTCCAGCGTTTCGCTGTGGCGCACGACGCCCAGCACCTCGTACTCGCCGCCTTTGTAGTGGCGGTAGCGGCCGGTCGGTGCGTCCGGCAGGGGCGGCAGGTCGTTCGGTTCGGTCGCGTCGCTCAGGGGTTGGCTCATACCTGGGCAGGATAATCCAGCGGATGCACCCCAACGCCTTGCTTGATCTCACGACGGACCTGTTGCGCGCCGTTCTGCGCCTGGACGCGCCTGCCGACGGCACCCTATCCGCCTTCTTTCGCCAGAACCGCGGCCTGGGCCCGCGCGAGCGCCATGCCCTGGCCGAGACCACCTACACCGTGCTGCGACAACGCTTGCTGTTCCAGCATCTGGCGCAGACCGGCAGCGGCCCGCTCGAGCGTCGGCTGGCGGCCTTGGCCTGGCAGGGCAACGACACCTTTCTGCGCGGCGCCCTGGCCCCGCACGAACAGGCCTGGCTGGCCGAGGTCTCGGCCGTGGACCACGCCAGCCTGCCCGACAAGCTGCGCCACAACCTGCCGGACTGGCTGGCCGGCGCGCTGCGCGAGCAGCTGGGCGACGACTTCTGGCCGCTGGTGACAGCGCTGGGCGAGCCTGCGCCGCTGGACCTTCGGGTGAACACGATCAAAGTCAAGCGCGACGAAGTGCGTGACGCGCTGGCCGCGGCGGGCATGCACGCCGAGGACACCCCCCTCTCGCCCTGGGGTTTGCGCCTGCAGGGCAAGCCGGCAGTCAACAAGCTGGACCTGTTCACGCAGGGCGCCATCGAGGTCCAGGACGAAGGCAGCCAGCTGCTGGCCTTGCTGACCGACGCCAAGCGCGGCGAGATGGTGGTCGACTTCTGCGCCGGCGCCGGTGGCAAGACACTGGCCCTGGGGGCGTCGATGCGCAACACGGGGCGGCTGTACGCCTTCGACACCTCCGGGCACCGGCTGGAGGCGCTCAAGCCCCGGCTGGCGCGCAGCGGGCTGTCAAACGTGCATCCGGCGCAGATCGCCCATGAGCGCGACGACCGCATCAAGCGCCTGTCGGGCAAGATCGATCGGGTGCTCATCGACGCGCCCTGTTCCGGCCTGGGCACGCTGCGGCGCAACCCGGATCTGAAATGGCGGCAGTCGCCCAAGTCGGTGGAAGAACTGCAAGTCAAGCAGGCGGCCATCCTGGCCGGCGCGGCCAGGCTGCTCAAGCCCGGCGGCCGGCTCGTTTACGCCACCTGCAGCTTGCTGGCGGCGGAGAACGAAGTCATCGCCGAGGCCTTCAGTGCCGAACGATCGGCCGACTTCGAACCGCTCCCGGTGCAGACCGTGCTGGAGGCGGCCCGCGTGGCCCGCGCCGCCGAATTGGTGTCCGGCCCCTTTCTTCGACTGTGGCCGCACCGCCACCAGACCGACGGATTCTTCGCCGCAGTTTGGCAAAGGCGTTGAAATCGACAGTAACTGCCGCCATCTGCATGGATCTGCTTGACTTTCATGTGAAGGGCCTCAAGTCATCACCCGGGCTTTCCGGCGCACCGCCCGCGCCAGAATGGTGCCAAACCCCTACAATGCGTCTGTAACTTCCTGATTCAAGGATTCCTGATGAATGAAATGTGGCTGGTCCACGATTCGCTGGTCCAGTGGTTGGGTTTCGGCCTGCTGTCTGCGAGCTGGTGGCAGATCGTGATTTACGCGCTGCTCACGACCCATGTGACGATCTGCGCTGTCACGATCTTCCTGCACCGTGCACAGGCGCACCGCGCGCTCGAGCTGCACCCGGTGGTCTCACACTTCTTCCGCCTCTGGCTGTGGCTGGCCACGGGCATGGTGACCAAGGAGTTCGTGGCCATCCACCGCAAGCACCACGCCAAGTGCGAAACAGAAGAAGACCCGCACAGCCCGCAAACGCGGGGCATCAAGACCTTGCTGCTGACCGGCGTGGAGCTGTACCGCGCCGAGAGCCGCAACGCCGAGACCATGGTCAAGTACGGGCACAACACGCCTGACGACTGGATCGAGCGCAACCTCTACACCCGCTACAGCTGGCAGGGCGTGGGTGTGATGTTGATCTTGAACCTGGCGCTCTTCGGCGCCGCCGGCTTGGTGGTGTGGGCCGTGCAAATGGTTTGGATCCCTTGGTGGGCCACGGGCGTCATCAACGGGCTGGGTCATTGGTGGGGTTATCGCAACTTCGAGTCCCCCGATGCGTCGACCAACGTGTCGCCCTGGGGCATCTTGATCGGTGGCGAGGAGTTGCACAACAACCACCACACCTACCCGACCTCGGCCAAATTCTCGGTCAAGCCGTATGAGTTCGACGTGGGTTGGATGTACATCCGCGCCATGGAGTCGGTGGGCCTGGCCCGTGTCAAGAAGACCATACCCAAGCTCTCATTGGGCGGCGTGCGGCCCATTGCCGACGGCAAGACACTGGAAGCCGTCATCACCAACCGCTATGAGGTGATGGCCAAGTACGCGGCCGAACTCAAGCTTGCCGTGGCGGCCGAACTGGACCGCATGAAAGCCCAGGGTGCCGAGAACAGCGCGCGCTGGAAGAACATGCGTCTGGCCAAGGCATGGCTACACCGCGACGACGACAAGATTCCCCATGGCGTCAAGCCTTCCCTGGCGCTGGCCCTGGGCGAAAGCCCCAAACTGGCCAAGCTGGTGGCCATGCGTGAAGAGTTGCGGCTGCTGTGGACCCGCACCAACGTGTCGGCCGATCAGCTGGTCAGCGATCTGCAGGCCTGGTGCCGCAAGGCCGAGGACAGTGGCATCGCGGCACTGCAGGAGTTCTCGCTCAAGCTGCGCGCTGCGCACGCCTGACCAGAACCCTGCCGCATCCATGAAAAAGCCCGCCGATGGCGGGCTTTTTTGTGTCGGTACGGGAAGCGAACGGGGTGGCTGCCTCGCGGCAGCCGCTAGCCTCTTCAGCCCTTCTTGGCGTAGGCGCTGCACCAGCCCTTGCCGGCAACTTGCTTGCCGGCAAACAACGGGCAGCCACCGGCTGCGTCGGTAGCCTTGCCCTGGTACAGCGCGCAGTTGCTGCACAGCTGCCCGGCGGCGTAGGACTTGTACTTGGCTTTGTCAGCCTTGGTGGCGTCAGCCACGTAGCCCAGGGCCACGGCCTGTGGGTCCTTGTCGGCCACGAGTTGGGCTGAGGCCGAACCGGCGCCCAGCATGGCGGCACCGGCGAGAGGAACGATCTGGATGAAGCGGCGACGTGAGGTCATGTTGAATCTCCTGCGTGATTGGGTTTCGGGGTCTTGAAAGGGTCCAGGGGGCGGCGGCGTGCCGACCTTGCCCACATTGGGGAGATTAACGCGACTGGCGACGCTTCGGCTGACACGCCCGCCAATCCGCAGCGATCCAGTCGTGCATTCGCGCCGCCGAAGCGGCCTCGGGCTCAAGCGATATGGCCGACATGGACCGGAAACACGCCCTGCTTGCGGTCGGCGAAGTAGTGCACCAGGGTGTCGCGCACCGTACGAAACGCGATTTCGTCCCAAGGCACTTCGTCTTCACGGAACAGCCGCGCCTCGATCGTTTCCGGCCCGGGTGCCAGGGTGGTGTCGACCATGCGAGCCCGGTAGAACAGGTGGACCTGGCCGGCGCGCACCACATCCAGCACGGTGTACAGACCCAGCATCTCTACATTCGCGCCGGCTTCCTCGATGGTCTCGCGCAATGCGCCCTCGTCAGTGGTTTCGCCATGCTCCATGAAGCCCGCGGGCAGCGTCCACAGGCCGTAACGTGGCTCGATGTTGCGCCGGCACAGCAATACCTGTTCGCCCCACACCGGCAGCGTGCCGACGACATTGAGCGGGTTTTCGTAATGCACTTCACCGCACACATCGCAAATCGCGCGCTCGCGGTTGTCGTCGGGCGGTGTGCGGTAGCGGGCGTTGCCGCCACAAACCCGACAGTGCTGAATGCGGCGCGGCGTATACATGCGAGTCAGTGTAGCGGCCGGGTGTCGTGGCATGATGACCCGGATGGAGCTCTACAACTACTTCCGGTCCTCGGCTTCGTACCGGGTGCGCATCGCGCTGGCACTCAAGGGCCTGGACTACGACTACAAGCCGGTGCACCTGGCGCGCAACGAGCACTTCAGCGAGTCATATGCCGCCGTGTCGGCGGCGCGCCTGGTGCCCTTGCTGCGTGACGGTGACGCTGTGGTGACGCAATCGCTGACGATCATCGAATACCTCGAAGAAACCCATCCCCAGCCGCCGTTGTTGCCGGCTGATGCGCTGCAGAGAGCCCACGTGCGTGCCTTGGCTCTGGACATCGCCTGCGAGATCCACCCGCTGAACAACCTGCGCGTGCTGCGTTATCTGGTGCGTGACCTCAAGCTCAGCGAGGACGACAAGAACCGCTGGTACCGCCACTGGGTGGAAACGGGGCTCGAGGTCGTCGAGCGCCAGCTCGCAGCCGCACCGGGCACCTACTGCCACGCCAGCACACCTGGCCTGGCCGACTGCGTGCTGGTGCCGCAGATCTTCAACGCCCTGCGACTCGAATGCCGGCTGGACCATGTGCCCCACGTCATGCGCGTGTTCGACGCGTGCATGAAGCTGGACGCGTTCGAGCGTACCCGGCCCGAAGCCTGCCCCGATTTCCAGTGAACGAGGCCCGGCCGCAGGACGCTGCTGCGCTGGCTGGTCTGGCGATCGAACCCCACTGGCACGCGCCGCCAGGGGTGGGCTCACTCATGAGCACGCGCCAGGGCGGCGTCAGCGGTGCGCCGTGGGAGAGCCTGAACCTCGGCGCGCTGGTGGGGGACGACCCAGGTGCGGTGGCAGCGAATCGCGCGCGCTGGTCCAAGTCCGTGAGCGCGCGGCCCGTCTGGCTGAACCAGGTCCACGGTACGCGGGCCGTGCGGATCGGTGCGGGGGATGCCGGTCGCGAGCCGACCACCGCCGACGCCGCCTGGACAGATCAGCCAGGCGTGGCCTGCACCGTGATGGTGGCGGACTGCTTGCCCGTGTTGTTCGCCTCCAGCGACGGGCGGGCCGTGGCGGCTGCCCATGCCGGTTGGCGCGGGTTGGCCGGCGGTGTGCTCGAGGCCACGCTGGCGGCACTGCGCGAGGGCGCGGGCGTCGATTCATCGGCCGTCACCGCGTGGCTGGGCCCCTGCATCGGCCCGCGTGCGTTCGAGGTCGGTGCCGATGTGCTGAAGGCTTTCGGCGCTCTGGACGGCGCCGACCCGCGCTTCGTCAGTCGGCCGCTTGCGGATGGCTCGCCGCGCTGGCTGGCCGACCTGCAGGCGCTGGCGTTGGCGCGGCGCGCCGCTGCCGGCGTGCAGCAGGTGTCGTCGAGCGGGCTGTGCACGTTCGAGGGCGGTTCACGTTTCTTTTCTTTCCGGCGCGACGGGCGGACCGGCCGCATGGCCGCTTCCGTCTGGCTCCGATGACGCCGGATCAGACTGGGCTGCAGCCGCCAGCCGCGCTCGCCGCCTGCCGGGCGTGCCCAATACATAGAGCACCAGGCTCAAGGGCAGCAGTCCATACAGGACGAAGGTGATGACCGCACCCAGCACGGTGCCTTGTGTGGACAGCGCTTCTGCCAGCGCCATCATCAGCACCACATAGAGCCAGGCGATCGCAACGAGGTACATGGGTTCAGCTCAGCTCAAGTGAGAATCAGTGGCGTCATCACGGGGTAAGTCGGCAGACATACAAAGGTGACAGTGCAGTCCCGCCGCCCGCAGGCTCGACGCTAGCGCAAGAACAAAGCCAAGGAGACAAGTGTGAAAACCAAACCTGATGCGAGTGCGGGTACCCCGGGCGAACCCGCCCCAGCCTTCCGGTCGGCGCTGGGCGAGGCATGGAAGTCCCTGTCTGGCGTGAACCTGCCCATGCCTGAGCTGGCCCAACTGCAGCAGGCCTATCTGCAAGGTGCGACGGCGCTCTGGAACCAGAGCTTGTCCGGCCACACTGCGCCGCTGCAGGACCGGCGCTTTGCCGACAGCGCCTGGGCCAGCAACCCCGCCGCCGCCTTCACGGCGCAGATGTACCTGCTGAATGCCCGCACCCTGATGCAGATGGCCGACAGCGTGCAAGGCGACGCCAAGACCCGCGGGCGCATCCGCTTTGCGGTGCAGCAGTGCGTGGCCGCGTCCAGCCCCAGCAACTTCCTGGCGCTCAACCCCGAAGCCTTGAACAAGGCGCTGCAGACCCAAGGAGAAAGCATCACCGCGGGCATGCACAACCTGCTGCAGGACCTGGGCAAGGGCCATGTCTCGCAGACCGATGAAAGCGTGTTTGAAGTCGGTCGCAACGTGGCCACCACCGAAGGCAGTGTGGTGTTCGAGAACGAGCTGTTCCAACTCATCGAATACAAGCCGCTCACCGCCAAGGTGCACGAGCGGCCGATGCTGTTCGTGCCGCCGTGCATCAACAAGTACTACATCCTCGACCTGCAGCCGGCCAACTCCGTCATCCGCTACACGGTGGAGCAGGGCCACCGCACCTTCGTGGTCAGCTGGCGCAATCCCGACGAGAGCATGGTCAGCAAGACCTGGGACGACTACATCGAGCACGGGCCCATGGCGGCCATTGCCACCGTGCAGGCCATCACCGGAGCCGAGACCATCAACACCCTGGGCTTCTGCGTGGGCGGCACCATCCTGTCCACCGCGTTGGCGGTGCTGGCCGCACGGGGCGAACAGCCGGCGCATTCGTTGACCCTGCTGACCACGCTGCTGGACTTCACGGACACCGGCATCCTGGACATCTTCGTCGACGAAGGCTCGGTCCAGCTTCGCGAACAGACCATCGGCGCGCAGGCGCCCAGCGGGCCGGGGCTGCTCAAGGGCCAGGACCTGGCCACCACCTTCAGCTTCCTGCGGCCCGACGACCTGGTCTGGAACTATGTTGTTGGCAACTACCTCAAGGGCGAATCGCCGCCGCCCTTTGACCTGCTGTACTGGAACGGCGACTCCACCAACCTGCCCGGGCCCATGTACTGCTGGTACCTGCGCCACACCTACCTGCAGAACGAACTGAAGAAGCCCGGTGCGCTGACGGTTTGCGGCGAGAAGGTGGACTTGGGGCTGATCGACGCACCGGTGTTCATCTACGCCTCGCGCGAAGACCACATCGTGCCGTGGACGGCTGCCTACGCGTCGGTGCCGCTGTTCAAGGGCAAGCGCCGCTTCGTGCTGGGGGCGTCGGGCCACATCGCCGGCGTCATCAACCCGCCGGCCAAAGGCAAACGAAGCCACTGGACCGGCGACCGCCTGCCGGCCCGTGCAGACGACTGGTTTGCCGCGGCGACCGAACACCCCGGCAGCTGGTGGCCCGACTGGGCGGCGTGGTTGAAGCCGCTGGCCGGCAGGCAGGTGCCCGCGCACAAGGCACCGGGGAACCGGCAGTTCAAGGCCATCGAGCCTGCCCCCGGCCGCTACGTCAATGCCAAGGCTTGAGCAAAGTCAACCCCGGGGTGCGACCGGGGTGACGCATGGGCCGGCCGGCGATACAGTCCATCCGACTCAACCCAACCAACAATCAAGGAGATCCCGACATGAGCAAGAAAGTTGCGTACGTGACTGGCGGCATGGGTGGCATCGGCACCGCCATCTGCCAGCGTTTGAGCAAGGCCGGCTTCCTGGTCATCGCCGGCTGCGGCCCCAGCCGTGACTGGCAAAAGTGGCTGGACGAGCAGAAGGCGCTGGGCTACCACTTCGAGGCCTCGGTCGGCAACGTGGCCGACTGGCAGTCCACCGTGGACGCCTTCACCAAGGCCGTGGCCGCCCATGGCCCGATCGACGTGCTCGTCAACAACGCCGGCATCACGCGCGACCGCATGTTCCTGAAGATGACCCCGGAAGACTGGAAGGCCGTCATCGACACCAACCTGAACAGCATGTTCAACGTCACCAAGCAGGTGGTGCCGGGCATGGTGGAAAAGGGCTGGGGCCGGATCATCCAGATCTCGTCGGTGAACGGCGAAAAGGGCCAGGCCGGGCAGACCAACTACTCCGCCGCCAAGGCCGGCATGCACGGCTTCACCATGGCCCTGGCGCAGGAAATGGCAGCCAAGGGCGTGACGGTCAACACCGTGAGCCCGGGCTACATCGGCACCGAGATGGTGCGCGCCATCAAGCCCGAGGTGCTGGAGAAGATCGTCGCCACGATTCCCGTCAAGCGCCTGGGCACGCCCGACGAGATCGGATCGATCTGTGCCTGGCTGGCGGGTGAAGACTCCGGCTTCACCACCGGCGCAGACTTCTCGTGCAACGGTGGTTTGCATATGGGATGAGCCGACGCAGTCGGATCGAAGCGGGCGCCCAGGGCGCCCGTTTTTCCTTCAAGGGCCGGCCATGAAAAACTGGATGACGGCCTTGGCGACGAAGCCCACCAGGCCGAAGCCCAGGGCGATGAAGAGCACGAAGGTGCCAAAGCGCCCGGCCTTGGATTCGCGTGCCAGCTGGAAGATGATGAACACCATGTACAGCATGAACGCACCGACCCCGAAGGTCAGTCCGAACTGCGCGATCTGTTCTTCGGTGTAGCCGAGCATCAGGGCTCGCTGGCGGATTCGTCGGCAGGCGCCACCAGGTCGCGGTAGGCGTGCCAGCTGGAATGCGCCAGCCAGGGCACCACCACCACCAGGCCGACCATGGCCGTGACCAGCATGCCTATTGCCGTCAAGGCCATGATCAGCGTGGCCCACAGCGCCATGGGCGCCGGGTTTTGCAGGGCCGCCTTCACGCTGGTCAGCACCGCCTGCATCACGGACAGGCGGCGGTCCAGCAGCAGCGGGATGGCGATGACGCTGGACGCAAACACGGGCGCGGCCAGCGCGCCGCCCAGGGCCAGCCAAACCTCGAACAGGTAGGCGTGACCACCCAGCACCACCACGCGCAAAAAATCGGCCGGGTTGTTGACCGGCTCGGGAGCAAAGCGGGTGATGAGCGAGGCCGAGGTCAGCACCCAGCCCGTACCGGCCAAGGCCAGCAGCAGGCCGAACAGCACCAGCCGTGCATCGCGCGGCCGCCAGACCGCCAGCGCCGTACGCAGGCCCGGGCGGCGGCCCAGTTCCAGTTCGCGGCTGACGGCGTACAGCCCGGTGGCCACGATGGGTGCGACGAGCAGGAAGCCGCTGAAGGCGCCTGCCAGCAGCCAGAAGCGGTCACGCGCCAGCGCAAGCAGCAGGCCGCCGAAGGCGGCCATGGCGGCGCCATGCAGCAGGCCAGGCACGGGGCAGCGCCGCAGGTCTCGCCAGCCCAGGGCCAGCCAGTGCAGCGGTCGCAGCAGAGGCACGCTGCGCACCCCCAGGGTCGGCAACGGTGCGGCGTTGGTCTTCATGTCACGGGCTGCCGACCGCTTCGGGCGCGGCGGCGAACGAGGGGGTGTTGATGAGTTTCAGCGCTGCCGCGGCCAGGGTGGCGGCTTGTCCGTCGGCCACCTCCAGGACGGGGGCAACGCCGAACTGGGCAAAGTTGCGCTGCATCGACCTCGTGTAGATCGGGTCGTAGTGCTGGGTCAGCAGTTCCAGCACGACGTCTGCCGACCTGCCGTCGCGCGCCTGGGCTTGCCAAGCCTGCACGACCTCGGTGCCGCGGACCTCGCGCAGAGCCTCCAGGCGTTGGCAAAAGCTTTCCACGTCGCGGACGAAGTGAACGTAGTCCTCGAGCAGAAACGCCACGCGCGCCATCAACGGCATCTGCAACTGCACGCAGGCCGAGCCGCGCAGTTGCAGCAACAGCGCCTCGGGCACGCGCAGGCGGCCAATGGTGCGGCTCTCGCTCTCGACGAACACCGGTCGCGCTGGGTCGAAAGCGCGAAGGGCATGCCAGACCTGCGTCTCGAAGGCCTTCTGCGACGGCTGCGGCCGGTCGGGCAGGAGCCCCAGCACCGACCCGCGGTGGCAGGCCAGGGCCTCCAGGTCCAGCACCTGTGCGCCGGCGTCGGCCAGCGCGTGCAGCAGGCGGCTCTTGCCTGAACCTGTGCGGCCGCACACCGCCACCAGGGTCAGGCCGGCCGGCAGGGTGTCGAGCTGCCCGATCACGGCACGGCGGAACTCGCGGTAGCCGCCTTCCAGCACCTGCACCTGGAAGCCGATGTGGTCGAGCACCGTGGCCAGCGCCCCGGAGCGCTGGCCGCCGCGCCAGCAGTACACGAGCGGCCGCCAGTTGCGGGTCGTCAGTGCCAGTTCGCGCTCGACGTGCGCAGCGATGTTGCGCGCCACCAGCACCGCGCCGCGCTTGCGTGCGTCGAAGGGCGAGATCTGCTTGTATTCGGTGCCCACGAGCTCGCGTTCGGCGTCGTTCAGCGACGGCCAGTTCACGGCGCCAGGCAGGTGGTCGAGCGCAAATTCGCTTTCGCTGCGTGCGTCGATGAGCGTGTCGAACTCTGCCCAGCGGGTCAGCGCATCGTCGGCGGTGATTCGTCGCAGCGCCATGGCCTTCAGACGGCAGTCGCCGCGACGGCGTCCAGCAGCTCGGACTCGATCTTCAACTGTGCCCGCGGTTGCTGCAGTGCCGGTCCGTCGACCAGGAAGGTGTCTTCCACGCGTTCGCCCAGGGTGCTGACCTTGGCGAGCTGCAGGTTGACGTGGTGGCGCGCCAGCACGCGCGCCACGTCGTAGAGCAGGCCGGAACGGTCGCTGGCCGAGACCGTGAGCAGCCAGCGTTGGGCCCGTTCGTCAGGCGCCAGCGACACCCGTGGCGTGACCGGGAAGGACCGCACGCGCCGCGACACGCGGCTGCGGCGCGGCTCGGGCAGGGGCCCGTCGGAAGCCAGTGCCAGGGTCGCCTGCGTTTCCACGAGCGAGATCAGGTCGCGGTAGTTGACCGAGTCGTCGGCATCGGCCTGCGGCGACACGACCTGGAAGGTGTCCAGCGCAAAGCCTGCGCGTGTGGTGTGGATCTTGGCGTCCTGGATGTTGAAGCCCGCGCTGTCGAAGTAGCCACAGATGCGCGCGAACAGGTCGGGCCGGTCTGGCGAATAGACCAGGACCTGCAGGCCGTCGCCCACCGACGAAGGGCGCGCGCGCACGATGGGTGAGGGGGTCTGCACGTGGCGCCACAGCGAGCGCGCGTGCCAGGCGATGTCGGCGGCGTCGTGGCGCGCGAAGTAGCTGACCTCCAGCGTCTTCCAGAGCGGCTCTTCGGTGCCGGGCAGCGCCGAGTGCAGCGCCAGGTTGTTCCGCGCGTCGAGCTTGCGGGCCTCGATCTCGGCGTCCAGGTTGGGTTGCGCGCCGCCGAGTGCGCGCAGCGTCAGCCGGTACAGGTCTTCCAGCAGCTTGCCCTTCCAGGCGTTCCACACCTTGGGGCTGGTGCCGCGGATGTCGGCCACGGTCAGCAGGTACAGCGCGGTCAACCGCCGCGGGCTGCCCACCAGCCGCGCGAACTGGTTCACCACCGAGGGGTCGGACAGGTCCTCCTTCTGCGCGACGCGGCTCATGGTCAGGTGGTGCAGCACCAGGAACTCGATCAGCTGCGAATCCTGGCGAGGCAGGCCATGGTCGCGGCAGAAGCGCCGGGCCTCGGTGGCGCCGAGTTCGGAATGGTCGCCACCGCGGCCCTTGGCCACGTCGTGGAAGATCGCGGCGACGTACAGCAGCCAGGGTTCGTCCCACTGCGAAGCCAGCTGCGCGCAAAAGGGGTACTCGTGCGCGTGCTCGGGGATGAAGAAGCGGCGCATGTTGCGCACCACCATCAAGATGTGCTGGTCCACGGTGTAGACGTGGAACAGGTCGTGCTGCATGCGCCCGACGATGCGTCTGAACACCCACAGGTAGCGCCCCAGCACGCTGGTCTGGTTCATCGACCGCAGTGCGTGGGTGATGCCGCGCGGCTGGCGCAGGATGTCCATGAACAGCTCGTGGTTGATGGGGTCGCGGCGAAAGCGCGCGTCCATCACCGTGCGGGCGTTGTACAGCGCCCGCAGCGTGCGGGCCGACAGGCCGGACAGGCCGGGGGTCTGCGCGAAGACCAGGAAGGTCTCAAGGATGGCGTGCGGGTTTTCCAGGTAGAGGTCGTCGCGCGCCACTTCCAGCATGCCGGCGCGGTCGAGGAAGCGTGCCGTGATCGGGCGCATCGGCGTGGCTTCGGAGCCGTTCACGCGCTCTTCGATGTTCAGCATCAGGATCTGGTTGAGCTGCGTCACCGCCTTGGCCGCCCAGTAGTAGCGGTGCATCAGCACCTCTGAACTGCGCTGGCCGTTGACCACGGCCTTCGTGGCCTGGTAGCCGAAGCTCTCGGCCACGGCGGTCTGCAGGTCGAACACCAGCCGGTCCTCGCGCCGCCCGGCCACCATGTGCAGCCGCGCGCGCACCAGTTTGAGCGTGCCTTCGTGCTTGACGAGCTGGCTGGCCTCGAAGGCCGTGATCAGCCCCTTGGCGGCCAGTTCGCGCCAGGTGCGGCCCAGGCCGGCGGCACGCGCCACCCAGATCACCACCTGCAGATCGCGCAGCCCGCCAGGGCTTTCCTTGCAATTCGGCTCCAGCGCGTAGGGCGTGCCTTCGTACTTGACATGGCGCTGGTGCATTTCCAGGGTCTTGGCGCGCAGGAAGGCGCGGGCGTCCATCGCTGCGTTCTGGCTTTCAGCGAACTGCGCATACAGCCGCCGTGCTCCGCAGATCCAACGCGACTCGAGCAAGGCGGTCTGCACCGTGACGTCGCGCGCCGACTCGGCCAGGCAGTCCTGCACGCTGCGCACCGACGAGCCGACCTCCAGCCCGATGTCCCAGCAGGCCGTGAGAAACCCGCCGATGACGGCGTGCAGCGCCTGCACCGGGCTGCCGTCGGCGTTCAGCGCGTCCTCGGGCAGCAGCACCAGCACGTCGACATCGGAGTGCGGGAACAACTCACCTCGCCCGTAACCGCCCACTGCCACCAACGCCGCGCCTGAGGGCATGGCGGCGTGGTCCCACAGCGTGGTGAGCGCTGCGTCGACGCGGCGTGCCAGGCCACGCAGCAGCCGGGTGGCCGCCGTGGCGGTCGCCCGCGTGTCGCGAAACTGCGCCAGCAGTGCGGCCTTGCCGTCACGGAAGTCGGCGCGCTGCGCCGCCAGACTGCCTGGCCCGGGTGCGCCGGCCAGCGGCAGGACCGGCATGGGCGTCAGCCGCTCGTCAGGGCCACGGCCGCTTCGGCCACCGGCGCGGCAAGGGCAGGCGTGCCGTAACCGGCCGGGGCGAAGGCCGGCGCAGGGGGGCTGCCTGCGGAGACTGTCAGCACCTCATAGCCCGTCTGCGTGACCAGCACGGTGTGTTCCCACTGCGCCGAGAGCGACCGGTCGCGGGTGACGATGGTCCAGCCGTCATACGGCCGGTTGCCCTTGCGGTCTTCCTTGATGTCGCGCTTGCCGGCGTTGATCATGGGCTCGATGGTGAAGATCATGCCCGGCACCAGTTCGTCCAGCGTGCCCGGTCGGCCGTAGTGCAGCACCTGCGGTTCTTCGTGGAACTTGGCGCCCACGCCGTGGCCGCAGAACTCGCGCACCACGGAGAAGCCGGCGTTCTCGGCGAATGTCTGGATGGCGTGGCCGATGTCGCCCAAGCGCGCGCCCGGACGCACCTTGACGATGCCCTTCCACATCGCGTCGAAGGTCAGCTGGCACAGGCGGCGCGCGGCGATGCTGCCTTCGCCCACCACAAACATGCGGCTGTTGTCGCCATGCCAGCCGTCCTTGATGACGGTCACGTCGATGTTGACGATGTCACCATTCTTCAGCGGCCGGTCGTCCGGGATGCCGTGGCAGACCACCTCGTTCAGCGACGAACACAGCGACGCCGGATACGCCGGGTAGCCCTGCGGCTGGTAGCCCAGCGTGGCCGGGATGCCCTTCTGCACATGCACCATGTGGTCGTGGGCCAGGCGGTCAAGCTCGAGGGTGGTGACGCCGGCCTGCACATGCGGCGTCAGCATGTCCAGCACCTCGGAGGCCAGGCGGCCGGCCAGGCGCATGCCGTCGATCTGTGCCCCGGTTTTGATCTGAATACTCATCGCCAGGATTATCCCACCGGCCCCATAGAATCGTGGTTTGCCCGCGCGCCACCGGACTGCATGAGCTCTTCAACCCCCCATCTGATGCACTTCGAGGGCGGTGACGCGCTCCCGGCCTTTCGCTCCCAGGCGCTGCTTTTGCGCTTGCAGGAGCTCGTTTCTCGGGTCAGCGACGTGCAGGCGCGGTTCGTGCACTGGGCGGCCTTCGACACGCCGCCGGCGAGCGCCGAGCTCGATCGCTTCGCGGCACTGATGCACTGCGGCGAACCCGCCCAAGGCCGTGCTGAGGGCGAACTGATCGTGGTCATGCCGCGTTTGGGCACGGTGTCGCCCTGGGCCAGCAAGGCCACCGACATTGCCCGCAACTGC
>JANNWL010000389.1:0-3835 GCA_031414735.1 Burkholderiales bacterium
AGGACGACAAGGTGTCGGTGCCGCCGCTGGTCGGCGCGTTGCTGAAGAACGAGCAGGACGTGACGCTGTTCGAGAAGCTGGTGTTCATGCAGCGCCACAACCGATGAATTGGCCGGCGCCGGTTTCGCTGCACGGCGCACACGCCACGCTGGTGCCCCTGGCGCCGGAACATCACGACAGCCTGTGCGACGCCACGCGCGACGGTGAACTGTGGAAGCTCTGGTACACCGCCGTGCCGTCACCCGAGGGCATGGCCGCCGAGATCGAGCGCCGCCTGGGCCTGCAGACCACCGGGTCCATGCTGCCCTTCACCGTGTTCGATGCGACCGACCGCGTCGTCGGCATGACGACCTGCATGAACATCGACGCCCAGCACCGCCGCGTCGAGATCGGCAGCACCTGGACGGCCGCGTCGGCCCAGCGCAGCGCGCTGAACACGCAGTGCAAGCGCCTGCTGCTGGCGCATGCCTTCGAGACGCTGGACTGCATCGCGGTGGAATTCCGCACCCACCGCCTGAACACCCAGAGCCGGCGCGCCATCGAGCGGCTGGGTGCGCAGTTGGATGGCATCTTGCGAGCGCACTCTTTGGCCAGTGACGGGAGCCTGCGCGACACCGCCGTCTACAGCATCACGGCGCCTGAGTGGCCCGCCGTGCGCAGCCACCTCGACTGGCAACTCCACAAACCACGAACCCGGGCCTGAGGCTCCACCGCACCATGGCAATCAAGAAGCCCATCACCATCGACGACCTGTGGCGCATCGAACGGCTGGGCGCGCCCAGCCTGTCACCCGACGGCGCGCAGGCCGTGGCCGCGGTATCCAAGTTCTCGATGGAGGACAACAAGTCCAGCAGCTCGCTGTGGCTGCTGTCCACGCTGGGCGGTGCGCCGCGGCCACTCACACAGTGTGGCGAGAAGGACGGGGCGCCGCGCTGGAGCCCGGCCGCGCCCGGCAAGGGTCACGCGGGCGAGCTCATCGCCTTCACGGCCAAGCGCGAGCAGGAAGGCAAGAAGGACGACGAGGCCCAGCTCTATGTCATCGCACCCGATGGCGGCGAAGCCCGACGCGCGGCGGATGTGGCCACCGGTGTCGAGGCCTTTCACTGGTGCCCGGACGGGCGGCGGCTGCTGTTCATCTCCTGGGTCTGGCCCGAACTGAAAGGGACCAAGGCACAGGCTGCCAAGCACAAGGAATTCAAGGCGCGCAAGGAGACCGGCTACGTCACCAGCGAAGCCCAGTACCGCCACTGGGACCACAACCTGCCGATGGGCCGCGTCGCCCACCTGCACCTGCTGGAACTGGCGGCCGACGGCAGCGCCGGCAAGGTGCGTGACCTGTTCGAGGGCACACCCTACGAGCTGGGCCGCGCCGACCCGGGCGCCAACCACTTCGACATCTCGCCCGACGGTCGCCATGTCGTCTTTGCCTTCGACCCCGCGCCTGAGAAGCGCGTCGACGGCCGCTTCGCGCTGGCCGAGATGGAGATCAAGACCGGCAAGACCGTGGTCATCGCCAAGGACGCCGAGTGGGACTGCGGCACGCCGCGCTACAGCCCCGACGGCGACCGCATCGCCTTCACCGCGAGCCACCAGGGCCGCAAGCACACCATGCCGGCGCAGTTGGCCGTGTGGTCGCGCGAGGAGCGCACGCACGAAGTGGTCAGTGCCGAGTGGGACCACGAAGTCCAGGCGCCCCTGCACTGGGAAGACGACGGCCAGGCGCTGTTGTTCACCGCCGAGCAACAAGGCCGCACGCACCTGTGGCGCTTCGACCTGCCCGACCGCAGGGCCGAGGTGGTCGTGCGTGGCGGCTGGGTGGGTGGATTTGCCAAAGCCGCGGGCACGCTGGTGACGCTGGCCGACACCGCCATGCACCCCGGGCAACTGCGTGTGCACCTGCCGGGTGAAGAGCCCACGCGCATCGAACACTTCAACGATGAGCTGATGGCCGGCCTGGCGTTGGGCCGGGTCGAAGAGGTCTGGTTCGACGGCGCCAGCAGCGCGCCCTCACCCTCGAAAATCGCAAAGCGCAAGGGCAGCAAGCCGGGCCTGCCCGACAAGGTGCAGATGTGGCTGGTCTACCCGCCGGACTTCGACGCGAAGAAGAAGTACCCGGTGATGCACAGCATCCACGGCGGCCCGCACACCGGCCCGGGCGACAACTGGCATTACCGCTGGAACACGCAGCTCTTTGCCGCGCACGGTTACGTGGTGGCCAACGTCAACTACCACGGCTCGTCGGGCTTCGGTTACGCCTTCCTGGACAGCATCACCCACCGCTGGGGTGAATTGGAGTTGCAGGACATCGAGGCCGGCACCGACTGGCTGCTGGCCAAGCGCTGGGTCGACAAGAAGCGCGTCTTCGCCACCGGTGGCAGTTACGGCGGCTACATGGTGGCGTGGATGAATGGGCACGTGCCCGCCGGTCGCTACCAGGCCTATGTCTGCCATGCCGGCTGCTTCGACTGGACGGCCATGTTCGCCGACGACGCCTACACCTGGCATGCCAAGGAACTCGGCGCCTGGTACTGGGACGAGCCGGCGCGCATCCTGGCGCAAAGCCCGCACGGCTTTGCCGGCAGCATGAGCACGCCCACGCTGGTCATCCACGGTGCGCTGGACTACCGCGTGCCCGACGGTCAGGGCCTGGCCTACTACAACACCCTGAAGGCGCGCGGCGTCGACGCGCGACTGCTGTGGTTCCCCGACGAGAACCACTGGATCCTCAAGCCGCGCAACAGCAAGCTCTGGTACGGCGAGTTCTTCGACTGGTTGAAGCGGCACGATCCACTGCACAAGACGGGCCGCTGAGCGCAGACTACTTCACGGGCGGCTTGCCTTTGCCGCCGGGGGCCGGAGCGGGGGCGGTCCGTGAGGCAGGCTTGGGCGCTGGTTCCGGCGCTGCCGATTTGGATGGCGCTGGCGCGGCAACCGGCACAGCGGGCGCATAGGCATTCAGGTTTTCCATGCGCTGATCGGGCTGCGGGTGCGAGCTCACGACCGGGCACACGGCGTCGTCCGTGGGGGGTGGCACGGTCGACGCCAGGCCGGCGGACAAGTAGCCCGCGTAGCCCGCCGCGGCGCTGTAGGGCGTGCGCTGCGCCGCGCCGAGCTTGCTCAGCAGCAGGGCGCCGCAGACATCGGCCTCGAATTCCTGGTTCTGTTCCATGTTGGGCAACCAGTTGCGCGACTTGCAGGTCTGCTCCATCAGAGATGCAACGTTCGCTTTCGTGAAACTGAACTGCTGCTCGATGCCACGCATGGAGGCGAAGCCCGATTTCGAATCGGCCGCCAGCTTGCGGTACTGGTCGGCCATGGTCACGGCATCGACCAGGCTCATCTGCACCATCTTGGTCTTGTGCCGGCGCAGCACATGCGAGAACTCGTGCGCCAGCATGAAGGCGATCACCTGGTCGGGTTGCTTGACGCGGCTCATGGCCGAGAACATGCCGCTGGGCACGATGACGATGCCCCCGGCGATGGCCGAGGGCGAGGTGCCGGCGTCGTCGCGCACCACCCGCAGCTCGAAGGCCACCGGGCTCTTCAGATCGTCGCGTGCAAAGCGCGCCAGCTCGTTGAAGATGGGCTGGATGGTCTTGTCCAACAGGGCCTTGTGCCGCGCCGGTGGGGTGTAGGGCTGCAAGCCGTTGCTGGCGTACAGCTGCTCGCCGATCATGCGCTCGGCGGATGCCGGCAACCAGGTGGTGTTGCGCGACAGCTCGCGCAGGTAGGGGCGAAACTCGTCCAGGCCGCGCTGCAGCTCGGTGTCGTTGCTGACGCGCGAAACCACCAGCTTGGTGGCGAACAGCACGCCGATCCTGGCGTAGGTGGCGGC
>JANNWL010000390.1:0-1874 GCA_031414735.1 Burkholderiales bacterium
CCGTATGCAAGTGCCGACCCACGAGCCCCATACCGCGCTGGCGGGGCTGAGCGTTTTCGAGCGCGGCTGGCTGTCCAGCAACAACATCCTCATCCACGCTGCGCCTGGCGAAGCGGGCGCCGTGCTGGTCGACACCGGCCACGTGAACCACGCGCCGCAGACGCTGGCCCTGGTGCGGCATGCGTTGGACGGCCAGCCGCTGGCGCGCATCGTCAACACCCACCTGCACAGCGACCACTGCGGCGGCAATGCGCTGTTGCAACGCGAACTGGGCGCGGCCGTGGCCGTGCCGCCCGGCCACGCCGAGGCCGTGCGCGAGTGGGACGAAGACGCGCTGACCTACCGTGCCAGCGGGCAACTCATCGACCGTTTCGATGCCGCCCACACCGTGCAGCCCGGCCAGACCTGGGTGGCGGGTGGCCGCGAGTGGCAGGCGCTGGCAGCGCCGGGGCACGACGAGCACTCGCTGATCTACTTCGACCGCAAGCACGGCGTGCTGATCTCCGCCGACGCCTTGTGGGAGAACGGCTTCGGCGCGGTCTTCCCCGAGATGGTGGGCGAGCCCGGCTTCGACGACGTGGCCGCCGTGCTGGACCTCATCGAAAGCCTGCCCGTGCGCGTCGTCGTGCCGGGCCACGGCAGGCCCTTCACCGACTTGGCCGGCGCCCTGGCCCGCGCGCGGCGCCGCCTGGCCGGCTTCCAGGCCGACCCGGCGCGGCACCTGCACCACGCTGCGAAGGTCCTGCTGAAGTACCACCTGATGGAAGTTCGCGAACAAGCTCTCCCCGACCTGCAACGCTGGGCCGCCGACACCCCCTTGCACTTCGAGCTGTGGCAGCGGCAGGCCCGGCCCGGAGAGTCAGCACCAGCCTGGTTGGAGCGATTGGTGGACGAACTGGTCGCCCAGGGCGCACTCGCGCGGTCTGGGCAGCGCGTGCTGGACCGCTGAGGCGCAGAGGCGCAGAGGCCGCGGGCATCTGTCACGAAACAAGTCTGCGCCGCGCGTTTCACCAGCATTCGCGGGGTTTGCGGACAGTCCGCGTCACGCGATGCTACGGACCATGAAAACCGGCTTTTTCACCGCGACCCGGATGCGCCGGCGTGTGATGACGAGCCCTGCCAGGACCTGACCATGTGGATGCCCAACTGGCTTTACGAGCGCTTGCCGCACCTGTACGTCGCCGCCGCGCTGGCCTGCCTGATGATCTTCGGCGCGTCGCTGGCCGCAGGGTTCAGCGCCATGCTGTTCGGCTGCGCCGCAACGCTGACGCTGTTGCAGCGAAGGCGTGCGCGGACACCCGCGCCACGCCGCGCCGGACCGCGGACGGCCCGGCGCTAGGCCCGGCCGGCCTCAGAGACCTGCAGCGGCCTTCAGAGCTTCGACCTTGTCGGTGCGCTCCCACGTGAACTCCGGCTCTTCACGGCCGAAGTGGCCGTAGGCGGCGGTCTTCTCGTAGATCGGGCGCATCAGGTCCAGCATCTGGATGATGCCCTTGGGGCGCAGGTCGAAGATGTCGCCCTTGGACACGATGGCCGAGAGGCGCTCGTCGCTGATGACGCCAGTGCCTTCGGTGTAGACCGTGATGTTCATCGGCTTGGCCACGCCGATGGCGTAGGCCACCTGGATCTGACACTGCTTGGCCAGGCCGGCGGCGACGATGTTCTTCGCCACATAACGCGCGGCATAGGCGGCGGAGCGGTCCACCTTCGACGGGTCCTTGCCGCTGAAGGCGCCGCCGCCGTGCGGGCAGGCACCGCCGTAGGTGTCGACGATGATCTTGCGCCCGGTCAGGCCGCAGTCACCCTGCGGGCCGCCGACGACGAAACGGCCGGTCGGGTTGATGAGGTACTTGGTGTCGGCCGTCAACCATTCC
>JANNWL010000391.1:0-9818 GCA_031414735.1 Burkholderiales bacterium
GTGCCGATGGCTTCCGAGATCGATTACACGCGGGTCGTCAAGCTCGACCTGGCCACGGTCACGCCCAGTCTGTCCGGCCCCAAGCGGCCGCAGGACCGCATCGAACTGGGCCACGTGGCGACCAAGTTCACCCAGCTCTTCAGCGCGGGCGCAGCCGAGAACGGCTTCAACCAGCCGGCCGAGAAACTGGGGCGGGCGATCGTCACGCCCTCGGGCCTGGAGATCCGCAACGGCGACGTGCTCATCGCCGCCATCACCAGCTGCACCAACACCAGCAACCCCGGCGTGCTGCTGGCCGCGGGCCTGCTCGCCAAGAAGGCCGTGCTGGCCGGGCTGAAGGTGAAGAAGCATGTCAAGACCTCGCTGGCGCCGGGCTCGCGCATCGTTACCGAGTACCTCGAGAAGGCCGGGCTGCTGCCTTATCTGGAGCAGCTCGGTTTCAACGTGGCGGCTTACGGTTGCACCACGTGCATCGGCAATGCCGGCGACCTCACGCCCGAAATCAACGAGGCCATCACCCACAGCGACCTGGTGTGCGCCGCGGTGCTCTCGGGCAACCGCAACTTCGAGGCCCGCATCCACCCCAACCTGAAGGCCAACTTTCTGGCCAGCCCGCCGCTGGTGGTGGCCTATGCCATCGCGGGCAACGTCACGCGCGACCTGATGACCGAACCCGTGGGCAAGGGCCACAAGGGCCGTGACATCTTCCTGGGCGACATCTGGCCGACCAGCGACGAGATCTACAAGCTGATGAAGTTCGCGATGAACGGCAAAGCCTTCCGCGCCAACTACGCCAAGGTCAAGAGCGACCCGGGCAAGCTGTGGGAGAGGATCAAAGGCGTCTCATCTGGCAAGGACAGGAACGTGTATTCGTGGCCCGCCAGCACCTACATCGCCGAGCCGCCGTTCTTCAACGACTTCACGATGGAGCCCCAGGCGCTGGAGGCCGGCGTGAAGGGCGCGCGCATCATGGGCTTGTTCGGCGACAGCATCACCACCGACCACATCAGCCCGGCCGGCAGCTTCAAGGACACGACACCCGCCGGCATGTACCTGCTGGAGCATGGCGTGCTCAAGGCCGACTTCAACAGCTACGGCGCGCGGCGTGGCAACCACGAGGTGATGATGCGCGGCACCTTTGCCAACGTGCGCATCAAGAACCTGATGATCCCGGCACAGGCCGATGGCTCGCGCGTCGAGGGCGGCTACACGCTGTACCAGCCGGGTGGCGAGACGATGGCGATCTACGACGCGGCCATGAAGTACGTGGCCGCGGGCGTGCCCACGGTGGTGTTTGCGGGCGAGGAGTACGGCACCGGCTCCAGCCGCGACTGGGCTGCCAAGGGCACGGCTCTATTGGGTATCAAAGCGGTCGTGGCGCGCAGCTTCGAGCGCATCCACCGCAGCAACCTCATCGGCATGGGCGTGCTGCCGTTGCAGTTCAAACCCGGCACCTCTTGGGAGACGCTGGGCCTGAAGGGCGACGAGACGGTGGATGTGGTGATGGCCTCTGATGTGAGGCCCTTGTCCGAGGCGCAACTCGTGATCACCGCCGCCGACGGCAGCGTGCGCGAAATGGCCGTGGTGCTGCGCATCGACACCGCCATTGAAGTCGACTACTACAAGCACGGCGGCATCCTGCCGTTTGTGTTGCGGCAGTTGCTGGCGGCTTGAACCCCCACCAGCGCCAGCCATGGACCTGAGCCTGCTGCCGCTGGTGCCGCACGTTCCCTTGCCGGCACGCGCGCCGGCGTCCACCCGCGCCGAGGTGCCGCGCGGCTACGGCGTGCAGGAACAGTGCCTGCCCTTCACCGCCGCCTGCGCGCTGGGTCTGCTGGTGCCGGCGCCCTTCGACTTCGGCCTGTGCGCGCTGGCCGATGTGCCGGCCCAGGCCCGTTCATTCAGCCCGCCGGATGTCGCCCGGCCCGCGGGCGACGACCGCGTCTTCTACGTCATCGACCACGCACCCAGCCGTTTCGCAGGCAACGCCTTCGATGCCGACCCGCTGCCTTTCGTCGACGAGTCAGGCCAGTTGCTGGAAATGCGCCCGCGCCAGCCCGGTATCAGCTTCATGGACCGGCCCGACCAGGCCGAATTCTTCAAGCTGCACCTGCCCTGGGTGTTGCGCACGCCCGAGGGCGTGGACAGCCACTTCGGCACGCCCATCAACCGCGCCGCGCCGCTGGACCTGCTGACCGCGCTGGTCGAAACCGACTGGTACGCCCACCCCGTGAACCTGGTGGTGCGCCGGCCGGCGCAAGGCGCGTTGCACGTGCGGCGTGGCGACGTGATCGCGCAGGTGTTCTTCGTCGACCGCGACGCGCGCCGCAGCCATCTCCAGGTGTTGGACCACGGCGCGCCCCAGGCCCAGGCGATGCGTGAGGAACTGCGCCAGTGGTTCCTGGCCCACCATGCCGACCGCAGCACCTACCGCAAACAAGCGCGCAGCCGGCAGGGGCGCGTGGACCCTGAGGGCGGCTGACTCAGCGCCCGCGCAGGAACAGCGCGTCGAGTTCCTTCATCGTCACCTCGCGCCACGTCGGCCGGCCGTGGTTGCAGGTGTCGGCGCGCTCGGTGCTTTCCATCTCGCGCAGCAAGGCGTTCATTTCTTCCAGCGTCAAGCGGCGGTTGGCACGCACGGCGCCATGGCAGGCCATGGTGGCCAGGATGTCGTCGCGCGCGCGCTGCACCACGCGACTGGCGCCACCGGCTTCGGCGTTGCCCAGGTCGGCGAGAACGGAACGGGTCAGCTCGGCCAGGTCGGCATCGGGCAGCGCGGCAGGCCGGCTGCGCACCACCAACGTGGTCGCCGACAGCAGGCTCACGTCCAGCCCCAGGGTGTGCAAGGTGGCGGCTTCGGCCTCGGCGGTGGCCACTTCGGCGGCCGTGGCGGCGAAGCTGACGGGGATCAGCAAGGGCTGCGACGGCAGCGCCTGCGCGCCCTCGGTGCGGGCGGCGCGCTTGAGCCGCTCGTAGACGATGCGCTCGTGGGCGGCGTGCATGTCCACGACGACCAGGCCTTGCGCGTTTTCGGCCAACACATAGACACCGCCGATTTGCGCCACCGCACGCCCCAGCGGCCAGGCCGGCGCCTCGCGCTGGGCAAGCGTGTCCGCACCGGGCGCACGCGCCTGTGCCAGCCCTGCCCAGGCCGCCAGGCCGCCGCTGCCCTGGGGCGTGCGCCAGGGTTCAGCGGGGCCCGCCCAGCGCGGTGCGGGCTCGCTGACGTGGGGCGCGGCTTCGGGCAGGGCCAGGCGGGGCTGCCAGGCCTGGGGCGCAGCCGGCGCAAGTTCGGGCGCGTCGTCGAACGACGGCAAGGCCGGCGCCGCACGCGTGGCCGCCAATGCGTCTTCGACAGCCATGCGCACCGCCTGGTGCACGGCGCGGCCGTCGCGGAAGCGCACCTCGATCTTGGTCGGGTGCACGTTCACGTCCACCAGTTCCGGCGCGATCTGGATGAACAAGGCGTAGGCTGGCTGACGCGCGCCATGCAGCTGGTCTTCGTAGGCCGAACGCACGGCGTGGGCGATCAACCGGTCGCGCACGAAGCGGCCGTTGACAAAGACGTACTGCATGTCGGCCCGCGCGCGCGCCACCTCGGGCTGGCCGGCGCGGCCATGCAGCGCCAGCGGGCCGCGTTCGGCGTGCAGCGGCCGGCTGGCGGCCATGAAGTCGGCACCCAGCACGTCGGCCAGCCGCGCGGCCTCGCTGCCGGCACGCCACTGCGCGACCAGGCGGCCGTCGTGCCACACGGCGAACCCGACCTCCGGCCGGGCCAGCGCATGGCGGCGCACGGCCTCCACGGCATGGGCGAGCTCGGTGGCGTCGGTCTTGAGGAATTTGCGCCGCGCCGGCGTGCTGAAGAACAGCTCACCCACTTCCACCGTGCTGCCCTGCGCGCGCGCCGCAGCCTGCAGTTCGCCGGTGCGGGCCTGCAGCTTCCAGGCGTGCGCCGCGCCGGCTGTGCGGCTGGTCAGGCTGAGGTCGGACACCGAGGCCACCGCGGCCAGCGCCTCGCCGCGAAAACCCATCGTGGTGACCGATTCCAGGTCGGCCAGCGACGCGATCTTGCTCGTGGCGTGGCGCTTCAGCGCCAGCGCCAGGTCTTGGGGCTCGATGCCGCAACCGTCGTCTTCGACCACGATGCTGCGCACCCCGCCTGCAGCCAAGCGCACGGTGATTTGCGTGGCCGCGGCATCCAGGGCATTGTCGACCAGTTCGCGCACCACCGAAGCGGGCCGCTCCACCACCTCGCCGGCGGCGATCTGGCTGACCAGTTCGTCGGGCAGCTCGCAGATGCGGCGGGGCGGGCCGTCGCGCTGGGCGGGGTGTGTGGCGACCGCCAGCGGCAACGGGTTCATCCCGCAGATTGTAAAAGCCGACCCTGTCAGAGTTGGCGCTGGCGGAATGTCACCCCGCGGCGCCAGAATGGCCGCACGCGCCCTGCACGGTCGGGGCCGGTCTTGGAGTGCCCATGCTGCCTTTTTTTGCCGAACTGGTGATGCTTACCGACGAGGACCGCCGCGACTTCGAAACCCATGCCAAGGTGGTCGACGCCGTCGCGCGCGGCATGTCGGTCGAGCGCTACCGCGCGCTGCTGCTGGAGCTTTACGCTGTGGTCTGGCACTTCAACCCGGCCTGCGCCTCGGCGGCCAGCCGACTGGGTGACGAGCACAGTGCGGTTCGCCTGTTCCTCTACGAACACATGCACGAAGAAGCCGGGCACGAGCAATGGGTAATGAACGACCTGCAGGCCGTGGGCGTGGCGCCCGAGTCCACGCGCACGCACCGCGCCGCCCCGCACACCCTGGCCCTGGTGGGCTACAACCACTGGGCGGCCGAGCGCCGCCACCCCTGTTCGGTGCTGGGCATGATGTACACGCTGGAGGTCATCGCGTCCGTCTACGGCGGGCCGTTTGCGTCGGCCATCCGCGAGTCGCTGTTGCTGGAAGGCGATGCCGGCGTGTCCTTCATCGCGTCGCATGCCAGCCTGGACGCGGCCCACATGGTGGCGCTGCGCCAGGTGCTCAACCAGGTGCAGGGCGACGAGGCCCGCGCTGCGGTCGCCGAGTCGGTGCGCGTGAACTTCCACCACTTCACACGCATGGTCGAAGCACTTTGAGGGCTTGTCGCAGTTGAGCCGTCTCGCGCCCGCTGTCGGCGTGCCGGGCCTGCTGGGCCGGCCCTACAAGGCGATCCGCCTGGAATGGACGTCGGAGTACTCGTTGCTGCGCGTGCGCACCTGCGTGCGGCCGATCCAGTGCTACAGCCTGGCCGCCATGAGCGAGTTGCGCCAGATGCTGGACGACATCACCGCCAACCCCGGGCTGGTGCGGCATTTCGTGATGACGTCCGACGTGCCCAAGGTCTTCAACTTCGGCGGCGACCTGGCGCTCTTCGTCCTGCTGGTGCGGGCACGTGACCTGGAATCGCTCAAGCTCTACGCGGGGCTGTGCGTCGACCTGGTGTGGTGGATGGAAGGTGCGGCCGACCTGGGCGTGCACACCACCGTGCTGGCGCAAGGCGACACCCTGGGCGGCGGATTGGAATCGGTGCTGCCCTTTCACCGCGTGATCTTCGAGCGCAGCGCCCAGGGGGGGTTCCCCGAGGTGCTGTTCAACCTGTTCCCCGGCATGGGTGCCTGGGACTTCACCATCCGCCGGGCCGGCTTTGCGGTGGCCAACGAGATGATCCTGTCAGGCCGCCTGTACACGGCCGAAGAGCTGCACTACCGCGGCCTGGTGGACACCGTGGTCGACGACGGCACGGGCGAAAGCGCCATCGAACAGGTGGTGCGCGAAGTCGACCCGCGCCTGCGCGGCACGCTGTCCGCCCTGCGGGCGCGTCGCCTGGCTGCGCCCATACGGCACGAGACACTGCTCGACATCGTCGACCTCTGGGCCCACACCGCGCTGACCCTGACCGACCGCGACCTGCGCCTGATGGAACGCCTGGCGCGCGCCCAGGCACGCAAGGCGGGCGGCGCCGAAGAAGGTGCGGTCGAGGAGATCAAGCGCATGGAGCTGGAAAACGCATGGGGCGAGCGCCGAACCGGGGTCGATCGGCGGGCCGAACGCAGTCATGACAGGCGCGTTCTGGGCTGATGGCGGCGGTGCCTGCGAGGCCCACTGCGGATTGCGGAATCCGACTTGATCGGTCACATTGAACCTGCCGAAACCAAGATCAACTGCCGCAGCGACGGCCCTCAGGAGCATTGCCTTGAAGCCAACCCCTCTTCCGCCATGCCGCATGGCCGCCCTTGTGCTGGCCTGTTTCGGCGCCCAGCCCGCGCTGGCCATCGACAGCTACCCCGGCGACCCGGGCACGCTGGGCAGCGCGTTGAGCTGGCGCACGCCCGAGTTCAACCGCGACTGGGGCCTGCTCTCGGTGGGCGCCGAATTCGGCTACGCGGCGGGGTTCAGCGGTGCCGGCGTCCGCGTGGGTGTCGTTGATTCGGGCTACTTCGATCTGCACCCGCAGATCCCCGCATCGCGCTACAACCCGGTGCTGGTGGACGGCACCCCTGGCGCGTACAACCCGGCCTACAACGACGCCCACGGCACCCACGTCACCGGCACCCTTGCCGCCGCACGCGACGGCAGCGTCGGCGGCGCCAGCAACTTTCATGGCGTGGCCTTCAATGCCAGCCTGTTCATCGGCAACACCCGCAAGACCGACGGCGTGCTGTTCGGCATCCCGCAGGCCAGCCAGACCTTGGCACAGACCATCGATGACGGCTACGTGGCGAACGTCTACCGCACCGTCAACCAGCAGAACGTGCGTGTCGTCGGCACCAGCTTCGGCAGCCCACCCAACACCGAGCAGTACACCACGCTGTACCCCAGCGCGTCATTCGCGGGGCGCGCCGGTCTGTACGGCGCCTGGGCCTACCTGTCGGGCCAGAACGGCAACAGCACCTGGTTCCAGGGTGCGCTGGACGTCGCGAGCACCGGAACCGTGCTCGCCTTCAGCGCCGGCAATGCCGGTCACACCAACCCCTCGCCACGCGCCGCGGCCGCCTACTTCAGGCCTGAACTCGAAAAGAACTGGCTCGCGGTGGCGGCGATTCGCCAGAACCTGACGATTGGCGGCGTCGCGGCGGGGCAGTCGCTGAATGCCGATGGTTCGGTCAACGTGCCCGGCGCGCAGCTCTACAACCAGTGCGGCTTGGCCAAGTGGTCCTGCGTCACAGCGCCAGGCAATGCCATCAACGGCAGCACCGTCACGGTCACGGCCGGCGTGCCCACCGCCACCTACAGCAGCCTGTCGGGCACGTCGATGGCGCAGCCGCATGCCACCGGGGTGCTGGCCGTCATCATGGAACGCTTCGACTACCTGAGCAACGAGCAGGCGCTCTCGGTGCTGAAGACGACGGCCGTGCAGAACGGCAGCATCAACAACGCCAGCGGCGCGGCCATCGTCAACCCCACCGCCGGCCAACGCGTGGTGACGCCCGACGACCGCAACGGCTGGGGCACCGTGAGCCTGCGCCACGCGATGAACGGCCCGGGCCAGTTCACCGGCCGCTTCGCGGTGAACACGCAGGGCAAGAACGACACCTGGTCGAACGACATCTCGGACGTCGCCATCCGTGGCCGCCGGATCGAGGATGGGACCGAGGCCGCCGCCTGGACGGCCACGAAGATCGCCAACGGTTGGGAGAACGGCCTGCCCGCCAGCGCCACGTCCGATCAGCGCACCGAGTACGACACTGGCGTGCTCCGGGAAGCCGCGCGCGACAGCCGCGTCTACGCTGGCAGCCTGGCCAAGAGCGGCGAGGGGACCCTGGTGCTGAGTGGCTTGAACACCTACATGGGGGGCACCGAGCTGTGGGGCGGCACCCTGGTCGGGCGCTCTGCGAAGTCCTTCGGCACCGGTGACTTCACGCTCTTCGGCGGGCGCCTGGACGGCAGCACGACGATCGAAGGCCGGCTGCGCAACGAAGGCGGTGTGGTGGCACCCGGCGAGAGCGGCTTCGGCGTGCTTGGCGTGCTGGGCAGCTTTACCCAACTGGCGGGTGGCTTGCTCGACTTCGACATCGGGACGGGCGCGGGCGACCTGCTTGATCTCGCCGGCTCGGCGGTTTTCGGTGGCGCGATCGACGTGACTTTCGTCGACGGCTTGTCGAATGCGGGCGTCTTCAGTCTGATCAATGCGGTCAACTACACCGGGGCCTTCGCTGCGCTCACGGTCACCGGCCTGGGTGCCGGGCTGGTCGCTGACCTGACCTACACACCCGCCGGCGTGCAGCTCAGCGTGGCGGTGGTGCCCGAGCCAGGCAGCTACGCCTTGTTGCTGGCGGGTCTTGCGGTGGTGGGTTGGGCGGCGCGCCGGAAGACACGGTCTTGAGGCTGGGACCGGCAGGGCGGTCACCCCTGTTGGCACAGCCGGCAGTAACCCAAGCTTGACATGGGCGAGGCCCTGCACCGGGTGCGGCTCTGGGCCGACCTTGCCCCCTACGCCGTACGCCCTACGCCGCACACCCCATGACCGCTGCGCCAGCCCCTTGCGACATCCTCATCAGCGAAGTCGGCCCGCGCGACGGCCTGCAGAGCGTCGAGGCCACCATGTCCACGGCGCACAAGTGCGCCTGGATCACGGCGCTGCACGCTGCGGGCCTGCGCGAGATCGAGGTCGCCTCCTTCGTGCCGCCCAAGCTGCTGCCGCAGATGGCCGATGCCGCCGACATCGTGCGCCACGCGCTGACCCTGCCCGGCCTGGCGGTGATGGCCCTGGTGCCCAACCTGCGCGGCGCCGAGGCCGCGCTGGCCGCGGGTGTGCACAAGCTGACGATTCCCGTGTCGGCCAGCGCCGCGCACTCGCTGGCCAACGTGCGCAAGACGCGCGAAGAAATGGTGGCCGAGGTGCGCCGCATCGTCGCCTTGCGCAACGAACTTGCGCCGCAAGCACACATCGAAGTCGGCATCTCCACCGCCTTTGGCTGCACCATCCAGGGCCTGGTGCCGGAGGACGACGTGGTGCGGATGGCCGAAATGCTCATCGACGTCGGGGTCGGTGAGGTCGGCCTGTCCGACACCACCGGCATGGCCAACCCGGCCCAGGTGCGCCGTCTGTTCAAGCGTGTCTTCGCGGCCATCGGCGACAAGACCGGCGCGGCCCACCTGCACAACACGCGCGGCCTGGGGCTGGCGAATTGCCTGGCCGCGTATGACGTGGGCGTGCGCACCTTCGACAGCTCGCTGGGCGGCCTGGGCGGGTGCCCGTACGCGCCTGGCGCGTCGGGCAACGTCGTCACCGAGGACCTGGTGTTCATGTTCGAGGCCATGGGCGTGCGCACCGGGGTCGACATCGACCAACTCATCGCCGCCCGCGCAGCGTTGCAAGCCGGCCTGCCGGGCGAGCCGATCTACGGCATGACGCCTGAGGCGGGTTTGCCGCTGGGCTTCGTGCAAGGGAACCGGTATGTCTGAACCACTGCCCTTGACCGGCATCCGCGTTGTCGAATTCACCCACATGGTGATGGGCCCCACCTGCGGGATGATCCTGGCCGACCTGGGTGCCGAGGTCATCAAGATCGAGCCCCTGGCCGGCGACAACACACGCAAGCTGCTGGGCAGCGGCGCCGGCTTCTTCGCCATGTTCAACCGCAACAAGAAGAGCCTCGCGGTCGATGCGCGCGACCCGCGCGGGCAGGAGATCGTGCTCAAGCTGGTGGCCGGCGCCGACATCTTCAGCGAAAACTTCAAGACCGGCACCATGGACAAGCTGGGCTTCGGCGCTGACACGCTGCGCACCCTGAACCCGCGGCTCATCTATGTCTCGCACAAGGGCTTTCTGCCCGGCCCGTACGACCACCG
>JANNWL010000392.1:0-2427 GCA_031414735.1 Burkholderiales bacterium
GTTTCGGCGTCGAACTCGGCCAGCATCACGGTGGCCATGTCGTCGATCAGCCGGTTCAAGGTCGTGCCCCGGCTTTCCGCCAGCGCCCGCAGGCGCTGGTGCTTGTCGTCGGGCAGGCGGACGGTCAGGGCGCTCATTGCAGGTTTTCTCCTTGCAGGAAGGTTTCGGGGCTGACGCAGTGCAGGCCGGGAAAGACCAGCTCAGCCCGGTTCAGGTCGCGCAGGTTGCGTGTGACCACATGGCTGGCCCGGCCCGCAACAGCCAGTTCCACCAGGTGGTTGTCGGCTTCGTCGGGCAGGTTGGGACGCCAGCCGAAGTACACCCGGGTCCATTCGCACTGGGCCAGGAAGATGTCCAACAACTCGGCGCGTTCAGGCGCGGACAGGCGGCACCGGGCAAACAACGCCTGCCGCCCCAGCACGTCTTCGTACTCCGCCAGCAGCGCTGAACCGATCAAGGGCTGCGCTTCACCGCGCAGACAAGCTGCGATCACCCGCGATGCGGCACCGGTGCCCAGGCAGGCGCCGATGAAGACATTGGTGTCGATGACACAGCGTGCAACCATGGCTCAAATGGTAGCATTTATGACACCAACCCCTGCCGCCCGAGTGCGCGGGCTAGACAGGGGCGTCGTCGAGTTCCGCGTTCAGCAGTCTCACGTATTCACGGTACGCAAAGATGCGCCCGCGCTGGCGTTCCGTCAGCTCGTCCACCAGGCCCAGGCGCTGCAGGTGAGCGATGGTTTTGTTCACCGTGGCAGGCGTCAGGCCGGTGGCGGCGCCCAGCGCGGCTGCGCTGGCCACGGGCTGGCGCTGCAACGCGACGTGCAGCAGCCAGGCAGAAGGCGCGGCGCGGCGCAGTGTGGCCAGGCGCTCGCGGTCGGCCGCCACCAGGGCCAGCAGGGCCTGCGCCGTCCGCACGGCCTGGGTGGCCGTGGCGGCCACGGCTTCGGCAAAGAAGTCGAGCCAGCGTTCCCAATCGCCGTTCACCCGAACGCCGTTCAGCAGCTCGTAGTACAGCGAGCGGTGGGTCTTGAAGAACAGGCTGGGGTAGAGCAAAGGCTCGTGCAGCAGGCCGTCCGCCACCAGCTGCAGCACGATCAGCAGGCGGCCGATGCGGCCGTTGCCATCCAGAAAGGGGTGGATGGTCTCGAACTGCACGTGGGCCAGCGCGGCACGAACCAGCGGCGATGTGGGCTCCGGGTCGTCGTGCAGGAAGCGTTCGAATGCGTTCAGGCAATCGTTCAACTGCGCGGCCGGCGGCGGCACGAAGGCGGCATTGCCGGGGCGCGTGCCGCCCAGCCAGACCTGGGTGCGGCGGAATTCGCCTGGGGCCTTGCCCTGGCCGCGCGGGTGATCGAGCAAGACGCCGTGCATTTCGCGCAGCAGGCGCAGGCTCAAGGGGAAGCCGCCGCGCAGCCTTTCGATGCCGTGGGCCATCGCGGCCACACAGCGGCTGACTTCGCGCGCGTCGTCCAACGGCACGCCAGGCTGCTGGTCGATCTCGAACAGCAGCAGGTCGGCCAATGAGGACTGCGTGCCTTCGATCTGCGAAGACAGCACCGCTTCCTTGCGCACGAAGCTGTAGAGCAGCAATTCCGCGTTCGGCAACATGGACGACACGGCGTCCAGCCGGCCCAGCGCCACCAGGGCATCGTCAAAACGGCGCCGCAGGCCCACCGACCATTCGATGGGCGGCATGGGCGGCAACGGCGCAGGAACGAAGGCCTTGAACGGTTCGCCCTGGGTGCTGACGGTGATCGTGCGTCCGGGTGGCGGGCGGTGCATGGCTTGCGCAAGCTAAAACAAGGAAGGCTGCTATTTTACGTTGCGACGCCAAAATAAAAAAGGCCGGCAGTGCCGGCCTCCGTTCGCGGGTGCAAGCGGCGTCACTCCACCGCCTTCACCATGTCCTCGACCACCTTCTTCGCGTCGCCGAAGACCATCATCGTCTTGTCCATGTAGAAGAGTTCGTTGTCCAGCCCGGCGTAGCCGCTGGCCATCGACCGCTTGTTCACGATCACCGTCTTGGCCTTGTAGGCCTCGAGGATGGGCATGCCGTAGATGGCGCTGCCCTTCACATGCGCTGCAGGGTTCACCACGTCGTTGGCGCCCAGGATGATGGCCACGTCGGCCTGCCCGAATTCGCCATTGATGTCCTCCATCTCGAACACCTGGTCGTACGGCACTTCCGCTTCGGCCAGCAATACGTTCATGTGCCCGGGCATGCGGCCCGCCACCGGATGGATCGCAAATCGCACATCCACGCCGCGTTTGCTCAAGCCATCGAACAGCTCGCGGACCTTATGCTGCGCCTGCGCCACCGCCATGCCGTAGCCAGGAATCACCACCACCGTCTGCGCACTCCCCAGAATCTCGGCCGCTTCTTCGGGCGAAGCCGAGCGCACCGGTCTCGCTTCGTTCTTCG
>JANNWL010000393.1:0-16491 GCA_031414735.1 Burkholderiales bacterium
GGCCACCGCATCCTGGGGGGTGGCATCGTGGGCACGCATGCCGGCGACATGATCGGCGAGGTGGCGCTGGCCATCGAGATGGGCGCCGACGAGGTGGACATCGGCAAGACCATCCACCCGCACCCCACGCTGGGCGAAAGCATCGGCATGGCCGCCGAGGTGGCGCACGGCAGCTGCACCGACCTGCCGCCGGTGCGGCGCTGACGCGGCAGGCGCGACGACCCTCAGAACCAGGCCCACACGCGCCACATCCAGCGCGGCAGTCGGTCGGGGGCAGGGCGGTACAGGTGGCGGTGGGCGGCGTGTCGCATGGCGGGCTCCTTTGAGAAAGAGAACTGTATATCCATACAGTATCCCGACGCAAGCGGGGTTCCGCGCCCGTTGACCTGTCGCGTGGCGCGGCCACCAGCATGCAAAATCACGGAATCCCCCGACCTCTGAGGTATTGCCTGTGGATTTGAAGGTGCCGATCGTGATTACCGACGAGCTGACCGAGGACATCATCATGTCCACCGGGTCGCTCAACCTGGCCAGCGGCGAGATCACCCGCGTCGAGTACACCGACTACGACGCCGAGCTGCAAGGCTTGCCGGTCGAGAATGAAGACTACGAGTTCACCAGCGGTGTGCTGTCGAACAACGGCAAGGATGTGGAATTCCGCATCGACGTCAGCCGCACCACCGGCCTGTACTCGGTGACTGCCACCGAGTTGCTGGAGATCAAGATGCGCGCGGCGGCACTCTTCACCGCGCCGCCGCCGAAGCCGCCGGTCAAGGCGTGATGCAGCCGCTGCGCCGGCTCAGCGCTCGCGACGCGAGCTTTCTGTATTCCGAGACGGTGCACGCCAACTCCAACATCAGCTTCGTCCAGATCTACGACCAGGCCACCGCACCGGGCGGCATGGTGCGCTTCAAGGCCCTCCTGTCGCACATTGCCAGCCGGCTGCACCGCAGCCCGGTCTTTCGCAGCAAGCTGCAGCGTGTGCCGCTCGAGCTGAGCCACCCGGGCTGGATCGAAGACGAGCACTTCGACCTCGAATACCACGTCCGCCACATCGCACTGCCCAAGCCGGGTGATTGGCGCCAGTTCTGCATCCAGGCCTCGCGCATCCATGCACGCGCGCTCGACCTGAACCGGCCGCTCTGGGAGATTTACGTCATCGAGGGCCTGGACAGCTTCATAGACCTGCCCGCGGGCAGCTTCGCGCTGCTGACCAAGGTGCACCGCTCGGCCATCGACCCCGCGCAGCGCAACGAGCTGCTCGACGTGCTGCACGACACCACGCCGCGTGCGCCGGCCCCCGCGCCACCAGAGCCTTGGTTCCCGCAGCGTGCGCCCGGTGCCTGGTCGCAGGCCCTGCGTGGTGCCACGAAGACCTTGCTGTCGCCGCGCAAGATGATGACACCGCTCATCCGCGCCGTGCCCACCGCGCTGGCCTTTGCGGGCGATCTGCTGAAGTGGCCCGAGTACCAGAACGCCACGCGCTTCAACTCGGTGGTGTCGCCACACCGGGTCTTCGACACGCGCCGATTCATGCTGAACGAGTTCAAGACGATCGCCAGCCTCGTGCCCGGCGCGACGGCGGACGATGCCGTGATGGCCGTGTGCACGGGCGGTCTGCGGCGCTACCTGGAACTGCACGGCGAACTGCCGGCCGACGACCTGACCGGCCTGGCGCCCGCACCGCAAGGATCGGGGCAGACCGATCTGCTCAGGCTGCGGCTGGGCACGGACACCGACGATCCCGTGCGACGACTGGCAGCGCTGCACCAGCAGACGTCGGCGGCGGCTGCGCAGGGCGGTGCTCCTGCACAGCGGGGTCAGCCAAGCGAGGACGACGACACGCCTTCCGCCGGTCAGGCGCTGAGCACGCGTCTGCTCGGCCACGCCGGGCTGGGCCGCGGCCTGGCGCCGGTGGCCTGCACCTTCACCTCATTAAAGGGGCCGGACCAGCCCTGGTACCTGGCCGGGGCGCGCATGACCTACCTGTCGGCGCTGTTGCCCATCCATGACGGCCAGGGCCTGGCTTTCGCCGTCACCGTGTACGACGAGCGCGTGGTGATCTCGCCCACGTCATGCCGCGAACTGATGCCGGACCCGCAGGTCTTCACGCAGTGTGTGCGAGACAGCTTCCAGGAAATGCTGGCCCTGGCCGGCAAGCCGCCGCGGCCGCTGTCCGCCGGTCAACCGATCAGGCCGCCGCGGCCTCGCGCGTCATCGCCCGATAGACGTAGCCCAGCGCGCCGGTCGGCTCGAAAGGCCGCCATGACCCCAGCGGCTGCGCCAGCCGCTCGGCCACGATCCACAACACCACGGCGTTGAAGCCCAGGCCGATGTGGCTGCCGGGCACGCGGATGTTTTCGTGCAGTGCCGGGTCGCCGTCCACTGTGGCCTCCTGAGGCGGCACGACGCCGTCGCTCAGCGAATACAGGCAGCTCAGCGGCATGGGCAGGTTGGTGCGTTCGCGCAGCTTCTTGGCGCGCGGCTGCATGGTGTGTGCGGCCGGGCCCATGGGATGGGCGACCAGGCGGTACATGGCCTTCACGAAGGGTGGTGATGCGCTGCCCTCTGCGTCCACCGTGACCGGGCTGCCCAGCGTGAGGACGCTGCGCACGCAGGCCGGCGCGCGGTGGGCGCCGTAGAGCGCGAAAACCCCGCCCAGGCTCCAGCCGACCAGGCTGACCGGCTTGCCCGTCGTGTGGTGCAGGTGGCGGATCTTCTGCTCCAGCGCCTCGGCATGCTTGACATGAAAGCCGACGTTGCGGCCCAGGCCCCAGGTGTGCACGTCGTAGCCGCGGCTGCGCAGAAACACCTCCAGGCCGATCAATGTGGCCTCGCCGCCCATGAAGCCAGGCAGCAGCAGCACCGGGTGGCCATCGCCGCGCGGTGCCGTCATCAGCAAGGGCGCCGACCAGGGCAGGCAAGCCATCTCGAACAAACCGCGCAGTTCGATGGCCGAATGCGCCGCGTGGGGCCGGCCGGTGTGGGGGTGTCGTATCGCCATGGCCGGCATCTTAGGTGGGCCGCCCGGGGTTGGCGCGTGGGGTGCATGCCTGGTCACCACGTGCCGGGGCAGAATTGGCACAGAACGCATAACGCCATGACACTTCCCCTTGAGTCGCCCAGCCCCGCCGACGAGTACGCCATGCGCCTGGCGCTGGACCAGGCGCAGAACGCCTGGCTGGTCGGCGAGGTACCGGTGGGGGCCGTGATCCTGCGCGACGGCAAGGTGCTGGCCACCGGATACAACCGCCCCGTCACCACAAACGACCCCACGGCGCACGCCGAGATCGTGGCCCTGCGCCACGCCGCCACGCTGCTGCAGAACTACCGCCTGCCGGAGTGCGAACTCTTCGTCACGCTGGAGCCCTGCGCGATGTGTGCCATGGCCTTGATGCATGCCCGTTTCAAGCGCGTCGTCTTCGCCGCCAGCGACCCCAAGACCGGCGCGGCCGGGTCGGTGGTGAACCTGTTCGAGCTGCCCACGCTGAACCACCACACCGAACTGCTCGGCGGCGTGCTGGCCGAGCCCTGCGGCGCGCTGCTGCGCGAGTTCTTTGCCGAGCGCCGCGCCCAGCAGCGGGCTGCGCGTGGCGACGCCGTGATCCCCACCGGCGAGGTCAGCGAGATCCCGGCGCCACCCCTTGACGACACCTCCACCTGATGACGACAACCGTTCTGTTTTCCCCCTCGGGCGTGGTCACCCAGGGCGCACGCCTGAATCGCGCCGTCAAAAACCTGGCCGCGCTCGGCTTCGATGCGGGGATCGACGGCGCGGCATTGGCTCGCCACCAGCGCTTCGCCGGCAACGACGAACTGCGGCTGGCCACCCTGCACCGCGTCGCCCAGGCTGCGCCCTCGGTGGCGATGGCCACGCGCGGTGGCTACGGCATGACGCGGCTGCTCGACGGCGTGGACTGGCCGGTGCTGTCGCGCAGCGTGGAGCGCGGCACGCGCTGGGTCGGCCACAGCGACTTCACCGCGCTGCAACTGGGCTTGCTGGCCCATGGCGGCGCCTGCAGTTGGGCCGGCCCGATGGCCGCTGACGACTTTGGCCGCAGCGCGGCCGAAGGGGGGGTGGACGACGTCACCACCGCCTGTTTCGCTGAGGCCATGGGCGGCGAGCTCGAGGCCGTGGGCTTTCGCACCGAGCCCGGTTTCGACGGCCTGGCGGTGCGCGGCCGCTTGTGGGGCGGCAACCTGTCGGTGCTGGTGTCGCTGCTGGGCACGCGGCACTGGCCGAAGATCAAGGGCGGCGTGCTGTTTCTCGAGGATGTGGGCGAGCACCCCTACCGCGTCGAGCGAATGCTGTTGCAGTTGCACCAGGCCGGCGTGCTGCAAGCGCAGAAGGCCGTGCTCCTGGGCGCGTTCACGGCGTGGCGCAAGTCACCGCTGGACCGCGGCTACAACCTGAAGTCGGCCGTCGCGCACCTGCGGTCCGTGTGCGCGGTGCCGCTGCTCACCGGTCTGCCTTTCGGCCATGTGCCGACAAAGGTCAGCTTGCCCCTGGGTGCCCGCGTCCAGCTCGTCGTGCAGGGCCGCGACGCGCTGATGGCCTGGTAAAGACCCTGCGCAAACTTGGGGCACACTCCTCGCATTCCGCCGCCACCTGCCCATGTCCTCCGTCTCCCTGTTCAAGGCTCTGGCTGCACGTCTCCCGCGCATTCTCTTCGCGGCACTGCTCGGCCTGGCCGCGACCGGCTGCGACAACAGCCCGTATGCGCGCGGCGCCACTGGCGAGAACACGCTGTACTCGGCTTTCTCGGCCCGCTCGCCGAGGTACTTGGACCCGACGGCGTCCTACTCGAACAACGAAACGCCGTACACCTTCTCGATCTACGAGCCGCTGTACGGCTACCACTACCTGAAGCGCCCCTACACCCTGGTGCCCAAGACGGCGCTGGAGGTGGTGCAACCGAAGTACGTCGACAAGGCCGGGCAGGCGCTGCCCGCTGACGCCCCGGGCGATGCCGTCGCCGAAAGCGTCTACGACATCCGCATCAAGCCGGGCATCCTCTATGCGCCGCATCCGGCCTTCGCCAAGGACCCGTCGGGCAACTACGCCTACCACGCCATCAGCCGCGAGCAGGTGGGCGACAAGCGTTCGCCCTGGCAGTTTGCGCAGACGGGCACCCGCGAGCTGGTGGCCGAGGACTATGTTTACGCGCTCAAGCGCCAGGCCACCACGCGCATCCAGGCGCCGGTGTTCGCCACTTTTGCCGAGCACGTGGTGGGCTTGGAGGACTACGGCAAGCTCATCAAGGCCGAAGACCAAAAGCTGCTGGCCGGCCGCGACCCGGCCGACCCGGACAAGCCCTTCCTGGACTTCCGCAAGTGGCCCCTGGCAGGCGTGCAGGCACTGGATTCGCACACGCTGCGCATCCGCCTGAACGGCAAGTACCCGCAGTGGTCCTTCTGGCTGGCCATGCCCTTCACCGCGCCGGTGCCCTGGGAGGCCGATGCTTTCTATGCCCAGCCGGGCATGTCGCGCAACGGCTTGTCGCTGAATACCTGGCCGGTCGGCACAGGGCCCTTCATGATGACCGAGTACGTGCAGGACCGCCGCCACGTCATGCAGCGCAACCCCAACTACCGGCCCGACCCCTACCCCTGCGAAGGCATGCCCGGCGACAAGGAGGCGGGCCTGCTGGACGACTGCGGCAAGAACATGCCCTTCATCGACAAGCTGGTCTTCAACAATGAGAAAGAAGGCGTGTCGCTGGCGTCCAAGTTCCGCCAGGGCTATCTGGATGTGCCCGAGATCGAGCGTCCCGAGTACGGTGTGACCTTTTCGGTCGAGGCCGAGGATTCTGACGCCCGCGCCCGGGAATACAAGGACAAGGGATTCAAGTTGCCCAAGACGGTGGACATCTCGAGCTGGTACCTGGGCTTCAACTGGCTGGACCCGGTGGTCGGCCAGGGCAGCACGCCAGAAGAGCAAGTGCGCAACCGCAAGCTGCGCCAGGCACTCGCCATCGCCATCGATTGGGAAGAGCGCAGCCGCATCTTCCCCAAGGACGCCGGCGAGACCGCCATGGGCCCGCTGCCGGGCGGCCTGTTTGGGTCGCGCCACGGCACAGTCCAGGGCATCAACCCCGTCACGCACCAGTGGGTGGACGGGCGCGCGGTGCGACGTCCCCTCAGCGAAGCCAAGGCCCTGCTCGCCGAGGCCGGTTACCCCAACGGCCGCGACGCCAAGACGGGCAAGCCATTGGTGCTGAACTACGACTACCTCGCGGCTGCCACGCCCGAATCCCGCGCCCAGCTGGACTGGATGGTCAAGCAGTTCGCCAAGCTCGACGTGCAGCTCGAGATCCGCGCCACCGACTACAACCAGTTCCAGGACAAGGTGCGCAAGGGCAAGCACCAGATCTTCTGGTGGGGCTGGCTGGCCGACTACCCCGACGCCGAGAACTACCTCTTCTTGCTCTACGGGCCCAACGCGAAGAGCAGGTTCGACGGCGAGAACGCGGCCAACTACAGCAACCCCGAGTACGACAAGCGCTACTCTGCGCTGCGCCTGATGGACGATGGCCCGGTCAAGCAGGCTGTCATCGACGAAATGGTGCGCATGGCGCAGCAGGACGCTGTCTGGGCCTGGGGCTACTTCCCCTACTCGTCCGGCGCTTACCAGGGGTGGGTGCACAACGGCGTGCCGACCATCATGATCCGTGACATGGCCCGCTACTACCGCATCGACACGGCCCAGCGCGTGCAGCGCCAGCGCGAATGGAACCAACCGGTCTACTGGCCGCTGGCAGCGTTCGCGCTGCTGTTGCTGGCCGTGGCGTATGGGGGTTGGCGCAGCTTCCGCCGCTTCGAGAACAAGACCGCGCGCACCGAGCCGGTGGCTGTGCCCGCGACAGCAGCGGGGGACTGAGCATGTTTCAGTACATCGTCCGCCGCTCCATGTATGGCCTGCTCATCCTGCTTGGCGTGAACCTGGCCACCTTTTTCCTCTTCTTCACCGTCAACACGCCCGACGACATGGCGCGCCTGAACATCGGCGGCAAGCGCGTCACCGAGGCGCAGATAGAGAAATGGAAGGCCGAGCGCGGTTACAACAAACCGCTCTACATCAACGACAGCAAACAAGGCAGCGAGAAGATCACCGAGACGATCTTCTGGGAGCGTTCGGTGTCGCTGTTCACCTTCAACTTCGGCCGCGCCGACGGCGAGGGCGCGGGTGACATCGGTTACCAGGTGCGCCAGCGCATGGTGGTCAGCCTGCAGCTCGCGGTGCCGCTGTTCATCCTGCAGCTGATATTGAGCGTGGTTTTTGCGCTGACGCTGGTGTTTTTCCGGCAGAGCCGCATCGACTTCTGGGGCGTGGTGCTGTGTGTGGTGATGCTGTCGATCTCGGCGCTGTTCTACATCATGGTCGGCCAGTACTTCTTCGCGCGGCTGGCCAAGCTGGTGCCCGTGTCGGGCTATGCGGGCGCGCTGGACGCCATCAAGTTCCTGATCCTGCCCGTCTTCCTGTCGCTGCTGGCGCGGTTGGGTGGGGAAGGGCGCTTCTACCGCGCCATGTTCCTCGAAGAGATCGGCAAGGACTACGTGCGCACGGCCCGCGCGAAAGGGCTGTCAGAGCCCGTGGTGCTCTTCCGCCACGTGTTCCGCAACGCGCTCATTCCGATCATCACCAGCGCCGGCAGCTTCCTGCCCTCGCTGTTCCTGGGCAGCCTGCTGATCGAAAGCTTCTTCGGCATCCCCGGCCTGGGCGCCTACGCCATCGACGCCATCGGTGGCCAGGACTTCGCCATCGTGCGCACCATGGTCTTCATCGGCGCGGTGCTCTACATCGCGTCATTCATTCTGGTGGACATCGGCTATTCGATTGCCGATCCGCGCATCCGACTTAGCTGAACGGGACCATGCCCAAGATCGTCGTGCTCTGGACGGATGCCGTCGTGCTTGGCCTCGTGCTGCTGCTGGCTTGGTACGTCTGGCGGGCCACGCGCCAACCGCTACTGCGCGCGCGCTGGCACAAGGTGTTCAGTGACGCGCCTGCCCTCTGCTCGGCCCTGCTGCTGGCGTTCTTCATGGCCTTCACGGTGCTGGACTCGCTGCACTTCAGAAGCGCACTGCCGACCGCGCCAGGTGCGGCCGTGGCCTACGACACGCGCACCCAGTCCGTGCTCGACGTGCTGCTGCAGCCGCTGATCGACAAGCGAGAGGCGACCTATTCGGCGCCGCTGGCCACCATGGGTTTCGTCAAGGAAAGCGACCTGGACCGGCCCGACAAGCCGCGCGAGTTCCCGCGCCTGGCGCATGGCGGTGTCCATCTCAAGGACCCGGCCACACAGTGGCATCGTGACCTCTGGCTGCGCACCGCCGCAGGCGTGGGTCTGGGCGCCGTGCTGGGCGGGCTGGGCTTGCTGCTGCTCGCCGGCTGGGCGGGGCGTTCTGCCGGTGTGGGCGTGGCGCAGGGCTGGACGCTGCTGCGCACCGACCGCACCGCCTTGCCGCTGCGCGCGCTGGGCGTCACCTGGTGCGTGCTCGCGCTGTTGATCGGCGTCGTCATGGCCCTGGCCACCGGTTACCACGTGCTGGGCACCGACCGCACCGGCAACGACGTGCTCTATCAGGCCCTCAAAAGCATCCGTACCGCCTTCGTCATCGGCGCCTTGTCGACCCTGGCCACGCTGCCCTTTGCCATCGTGCTGGGCGTGATGGCCGGCTACTTCAAGGGCTGGGTGGACGAGCTCATCCAGTACATCTACACCGTGCTCAGCTCGGTGCCTTTCATCCTGCTCATCGCCGCCTGCGTGTTGATGATGCAGGTCTACATGGACAAGCACGCCGAGCTCTTCGAAACCGGCGCCGAACGCGCCGACGTTCGCATCTTCTTGCTCTGCGTCATCGTCGGCGTCACCGGCTGGGCCGGGTTGTGCCGGCTGCTGCGCGGCGAAACGCTGAAGCTCCGCGAGCTCGACTATGTGCAGGCCGCCACGGCCTTCGGCGTCAGCCACGGGCGCATCATGGCGCGGCACATCCTGCCCAACGTGATGCACCTGGTACTCATCACCACCGTGCTCAGCTTCTCCGACCTGATCCTCTTCGAAGCCGTGCTGTCCTACATCGGCATCGGTGTCGACCCGTCGATGAACAGCTTCGGCGGCATGATCAACCAGGCCCGCGGCGAGATCGCGCGCGACCCCATGGTCTGGTGGTCCTTCGCGGCGGCCTTCGTCTTCATGGTCAGCCTGGTGCTGGCTGCCAACCTCTTTGCCGACGGCGTGCGCGACGCCTTCGACCCCCGCGCCCGCAGCATGCGGCCGCGGCTTGCCGCGCGCTGACCCGGTCACTGCCCCATGCTCGATGTTGATTCACTGAAGGTCGAGCTCGACGCCGATGCCGGGCTTGTTCGCGCGATCGACGGCCTGCGCCTGAGCATCCAGCGCGGCGAGACCTTCGCCTTGGTCGGCGAATCGGGCTGCGGCAAGAGCATGACGGCCCTGGCGCTGATGCGCCTGCTGCCCGAGAACGGCCGCATCACGGCCGGCCGCATCGAGATCCAGGGTGAGGGCCCCGGCCATCCCGATGTCGACGTGATTGGTCTGACCGAAGCCCGCATGCGCAGTGTGCGCGGCGGGCGCATCGGCATGATCTTCCAGGAACCCGCCACCAGCCTGAACCCGGTGATGCGCGTGGGCGAGCAGATCGTCGAGTGCATCGAAACCCACACCGAACTGCGCGGTGCGGCCGCGCGCACCAAGGCCATCGAATGGCTGCGCCGCGTCGGCATCCCCGAGCCCGAACGCCGCATCGACGAGTACCCCTTCCGCATGAGCGGCGGCCAGAAGCAGCGCGTGATGATCGCCATGACGCTGGCGGCGGAGCCCGATTTCCTGATCGCCGACGAACCCACCACGGCGCTGGACGTGACGATCCAGGCGCAGATCCTCGACCTGCTGAAGGACCTGCAGCGCGAACAGCGCATGGGCCTGCTGCTCATCACGCACGACCTGGCCGTGGTCTCGGGCATGGCACACCGCGTGGCGCTGATGTACGCCGGGCAGATCATCGAAGTCGCGCCCGCCGCGACTTTCTTCGCCCGCCCGCAGCACCCGTATGCGCGGGCGTTGATGCGCGCGCTGCCCGATTCGGCGCGCCGCGGCCAGGCGCTGGAGGCCATTGCCGGCACCGTGCCGCCGCTGTCACAAGATTTCGCCGGTTGCCGCTTCGAGCCGCGGTGCGCGAAGGCCATGCCCCACTGCGCCCACACGCGCCCCGAGCTGGTGCGGGTTGGCGACCACAGCGAGGTGCGTTGCCTCCTCTTTGTGCCCGGCGGCGATGCTGCGGCGAAGCCCGCCGTTGCGACGGCGCCAGCCACACCGCGGCGGGCGGACAGCGACACACGCCAGACGGTGGCCACCAGTGCGCCGCTGCTCGACGTGCAGGGCCTGCGGGTGCGATTCCCCATCCGCGGTGGCATCCTGCAGCGTACCCAGGGCTTCTTCGATGCCGTCGACGGCGTGAGCTTCACTGTGGCCCCGGGCGAAACGCTGGCGTTGGTCGGCGAGTCGGGCTGCGGCAAGACAACGACCGGCAAGGCCATCGTCCAGCTGCTGCGCGCGCAGGCGGCCGTCGAGGGCCGCGCGCTGCTGGATGGTCGCGACCTGAACCAGCTTCAGGGCGGCGACCTGCTGCAAGCGCGCCGGCAGGTACAGATCATCTTCCAGGACCCTTTCGGATCGCTCAACCCCCGCATGCGCGTGTTTGACCTGCTCGAAGAAGGGCTGGTCGCCCTGCAGGGCGGACTCGACGCCCACGCCCGCCGCGAGCGCATCGAAAAACTCACCGACCAGGTCGGCCTGCGCCGCGAGGCCCTGCAGCGCTTCCCGCACGAGTTCTCCGGCGGCCAACGCCAGCGCATCGCCATCGCCCGCGCCCTGGCCGTGCAGCCGCGCCTGATCGTCTGCGACGAACCCACCTCGGCGTTGGACGTGTCGGTGCAGGCGCAGATCCTCAACCTGCTGGGTGACCTGCAGCGCGAGCTGGGCGTGTCCTACCTCTTCATCACCCACAACATCGGCGTGGTGGAGTACATCGCCGACCGCATCGCCGTGATGCGCGCCGGGCGCATCGAAGAGCAGGGCGCCTGCGACGAGGTGCTGAGCCGTCCGACGCGGGACTACACGCGCACGCTGCTTGCGGCGGTGCCGCGGTTGCTCATCGCCTGAGTCGCTCGTTGACTCCGCAGGTTGGACATTAACGTTGTGACGCACCAACACTGCGCCTCCACTGCGGCGCCAGCGGTACGTGGCCACCTGAGGCCCGCATCCCCCTGCTTGCACAGGCGCAAGACCGCGCCCCAAGCCTCTGCTGCGAGGTAAAAGGCGCCCTCGCGCCGAACCCGGTGTCAGTGGCTCGATGGGCGTCAACGGTGGCTGATCAGTGTTTACCCCTGGCTGGTGGACTGCGGCCCCGCCCTGAAAATCACTGGCTGTGTGTAACCGTTGGCATCGTGCGCCGGCGTTCGTCTGTTTTCGTTCCCCTGCATGACCTCAGTCATGTCAACCACTCATCTTTGGAGTCTTCCTTCCATGTTTCAACGAACCAAGATTTGTACTGGCGTCATGGTCGCGCTGGGCGCCGTCCTCGCGGTGCCCGCGTCGCCAGTTTTTGCCCAAGCCTCCGATCGCGTTGAAATCACCGGGTCGCGCATCAAGCGCATCGCGGGCGAAGGCCCGCTGCCGGTTGAAGTCATCACCCGTGCAGACATCGAACGCAAGGGCGTGACCTCCACCAACGACCTGCTGCGCTCACTGTCCTACATGGCCAGCTTCAACGACGAACTGCTTGCCAACAGCCCCAATGCCAGTGGTTCTGCTACCGCCGGCTTTCGGGGGCTCAGCGGCGACCAGACGGTCATCTTGCTGAACGGCCGCCGCCTGGCCAACTACGGTTTTGACGGCGCCTTCGTCAACCTGAACACCATCCCGCTTGGTGCCATCGAGCGCGTGGAAGTGTTGAAGGACGGCGCTTCCGCCATTTACGGCGCCGATGCCATCGGTGGCGTCATCAACTTCATCACCCGTCGTGACTACTCGGGCTTCAACATCTCGGGCGGCTATGGGATCTCGTCGCGCGGTGATGTCGGCCAGACCGACGTCGGCGGCACGGTCGGCTTTGGCAACCTGGACAAGGACGGGTTCAACGTCTTGGCCAACCTGAGCTACTTCAAGCGTGACAAGCTGGACAACCTGGACCGCGAGCGCACCCGCACGGCCGATTACCGCCGGTTTGGCGGCGGCAGCCAGCTGTCCACCTTCGCGCCCAGCGGCAACTTCGTCAACCCGACCACGGGCAAGCAAGCGCCCTACACGGCTTGTGCTGACCCAACGCTGGTGACCTCACCTTCACCGCTGTCCCCGGGCGACGCTGCCAGTTCCAGTTGCTTGTGGGACTTTGCTCCCTACCGCACCACCCTGTTTGGAACCGAGCGTATCGGCGGCATCGTCAACGCCCGGGTCAAGTTGGGCTCTGCGGTGCAACTGTTTGCCGAAGGCATGTTTGCGCGCAGCGAGACTTTTGTCAGTGCAGCGCCGGCCCCAGCCGCTTTGACGATCCCGGTCGGGCACCCTTCAAACCCCTTTGCCGTCGCTGTTTCCGTCCGCAGCCGCCCTTTGCAGCCGGGCCCGCGCACCACCGACAACACAGCGGATGCCACCCGCTTTTTGTTGGGCATGGAGGCCAACTTCGGCGGCTATGACTTCAATGCCGCCGTGGGCCAAGCCAAGAACAAGGCCACCAACGTCGATGGCGGTTATCTGCTCACCGACAAGCTGTTTGCAGCGGTTGCCAATCGCACCTTCAATCCTTTTTCCCTCAACAACCCTCAGTCGGTGCTGGACGCCCTCAAATCCAGTGACTCGCGCGTTGGCGAAACCACCACTTCATTCGTGGACGCGCGCATCTCGGGCGACCTGTTCAAGCTCCCCGGTGGCTCGGCAGGTTTCTCCTTCGGCGCAACGATGGGCAAGGACGAGATTGCAGACATACCAGGCCCCAACAGCCAGGCTGGAAACGTGTTCGGCAGCATCCAGCAGGGGCCCGTCACTGGCAGCCGCGACTTCAAGGCTGCCTATCTGGAGCTGGGGCTTCCCATCACCAACTGGATTGAAGTTCAGCTGGCGGTGCGCAAGGACAGCTACGAAGGCGGCACTGGCGCCACCACGCCGAAAGTCGCCATCCGCGTCCAACCCATGAAAGAACTCTTGTTCCGCGCTTCCTATTCGGAAGGGTTCAAGATGCCCTCGCTGCGCGACCTTTTTGGCGGCACCAACGAAAGCGCCGACTCGATCCAGGACTTCCCAGGTTGCACGGCCGGCAATGTGACTGCTGCTAACTGCCCGCGTCTTCAGTACACGCGCCAGTCCGGCGGCAACCCGAAGTTGCTGCCTGAAAAAGCGAAGAGCATGAACTTCGGCATCCTGGTCGAACCCACCAAGGACATCAATTTCGGCATCGACTACTTCGTCATCGAGAAGACCGACGAGATCGGCGATGTGCCTACGCAATATGCGGTGGACAACATTCCCTATGTCCGCGGAGCCACCACGTCGCTGGCCGGCAACCCCGGCGTGACCGTGACGCGTGATGCCAACGGTACGATCACCTTGATCAGGCGGCCCACAGGAAACTTGGGCAAGCGTGAGATTGAAGGCTTCGACCTGAATGGCGGCATGCGCTTCAACACCGACCTGGGCAAGGTGCGCGTAGAGGCCAGCGGCACCTACTACGTCAAGTACGAGTACGCCGACCTGCCCACAGCGCCGCTGTACAACCGCATCTCGCTGCTGACCCAGCCGCGCTGGCGTACCCAGGCCACCATTGGCAACACCGTGGGCGACTTCGATGTCAGCCTGACGGGCAACAGCCGGGCGCGCATGTACGACAAGCAAAGCGCAACTGCGGCAACCCCTGTGCGGGTCGGTGAGCCCGTGGTGGGCAGCTTTGACACCTTTGATGCGGCCGTCGTGTACACGGGCATCAAGGGTTTGCGACTGTCGTTCTCAGTGAAGAACCTGACGGATCGCGAGCCGCCGTTTTCGAACAACGACGCGCGTACGCTGGGCTTTTCGCAGGCCGACGACATCGTGGGCCGTTATTTCCGCGTAGCGGCGAACTACTCATTCTGAGCGGGGCGCCCAGACAGAAAAAAGGCGGGCATGGGCCCGCCTTTTTTTTTGGTGCCCCCGGCAGGGCGCACTTGCTTCGGGGAGTCCGGGGTTGGGTCTGAAAACTAAAGCAGCTGCAGCCGAGCCACCCAGCTCGCTAGTTCTGGCACGGCCCGCTATCGAACGCCTGGCGCGATGCTGAGACGAGGCTCAGAAATCGCTCTCGCGACCTTCAGGTTCTGCGCCGACACTTGCCGAATTGCCCTCAGCAATGGAACGGTCAGGGTTTCCGTCTGCACCGATAGCCAGACACGCTCGGCAGCCTGGGCTGCGAGATCCCAGATCGCCGGCTTGGTACCAATGGCAGCAATCTTTGGCCTGATGGGCGTCAGGTCCGGGTCTATACCACCCGCGATGGGCGCGTAGCGCGTCGGCTGGAATCGACCCGGCAAGCTTCCCTGATCAAAACGCACGACTTCAAGGCAGACGAAGTCGCCTGAGGCCAACAACATGCGTGGCCGCCACGCCATAGGCTGCAGCCGGCAACCACACACTGGTGTGCGCCGTCGGACCAGCCCTTTCACGGCCAGTTGATCGACACGTAGCTGACCTTTCTGCTGCGCTTTCAGTGCCTGGCCGGAACGAACATAGATGCTAGGATGAGTCCACCCCACTTGGTTCACTCTACTTGGTCAACTGGAGCAATCGATGATCGACACCTTCAACATTCACGAAGCCAAGACGCACCTGTCGCGCCTGGTGGAGCAGGCGGCCAAGGGGCGCGAGTTTGTGATTGCCAAGGCGGGTAAGCCGATGGTGCGCGTGGTGCCTGTCAACGCAGTGTCGGCGACGCGGACGCTGGGCTTTCTGGTGGGCAGGGGGGTGGTGGGCACCGACCTCAAGAAAGGCTTCGAAGTCGATATTGATGCCATGTTCGACAGCAAGCGCTGAAGATGCTGCTGGTCGACACGCACCTCATCCTGTGGGCCGCTTTCGACCCCTCACGCCTGTCGGCCAAGGCCAGCCGGCAACTGCAGTCGCGGGAATTGCCGCTGGCTTTTAGCCATGCCTCGCTTTGGGAAGTGGCGATAAAGACCTCTCTGGGGCGGGCCGGGTTTTCCGTGGAGTCCCGTTTGTTGCGCGAGACACTGGTCGCCGAGGGCTTCATCGAATTGCCGATTGCGGCGGCACACATAGCGCGGGTCGCTGGCTTGCCATGGGTTCATCGCGATCCTTTCGACCGCATGCTCGTCGCGCAAGCCATGGAAGACGGTTTGACTTTGCTCACAGCGGACAGCACGCTGAAGGGCTATGGACGCTTCGTCAAGGTGGTCTGACGGCCGGCGGGGTTTGGCCGCGCATCGGACGCCTGGCCAACTGAGGACGCTGCCATGGTCTCCGCCGGCGGCATCGACCGGAATCGCCGGGGCCTACAACCGGAGCGTACAGCCTCTATGAGCGAGCTGTCGGCCTGGTTGGGCCGCAATGAAACCGTTCACGACACGCTGTCCCCAACGCCCGTGGCCGCGCTTACGGCCATCCTGGACCATTCCGCCGCGCAGGTGCCAACGGGCGATGCCTTGCCCCCCGCTGCGGCACTGGCTGGCGGCCGACAGTAATCATGAGCGCGCTGCCAAGATGGTTGACGCCGACCACTTCCATAGCCCGTTGCAACGTGAGGTCCCCAAACATAAAATTCTCCGGCAGTTTCGCGCCATGAGTAAAGAGGTGAGCGACCCGGTGCCCGTCGCTCCAGCTCCTGAGGTTGGCAGGGAATCACTCCAAGCCCGACGCCTTGTTCATGCACTGCCGGCCAGCTCACCGCAGCGAAGAAGTCACAGCCGAAATGATCGATCGCGCCCAGTCGGCGGTGTGGGCGGGGCCGAGCACTGCATGCACGTGCAGAAGGCGCAAATGGACCACCTGCTGCTGGGTCGGATCGGTAGAGGCGACCCAGACGAGCCGAGCAACAGCCCAGCCCGCGTCAGACAGCCCAACCAGCGGCGGTCAGCCCTTCTTGGCCCAGGCGCTGCACCAGCCTGGCCCTGCCACCTGCTTGGCACCGAACAGCGGGCAGCCGCCCCATGGGTCGGTGGCCTTGCCCTGGTACAGAGCGCAGTTGTTGCACTTCTGGTCCTTGGTGTGCTTCGGGAATTTCTTGACATCGGCCTTGAGGCTGTCATGCACATAGGACAAGGCCAGCGCTTGCGGGTCCTTCTCATCGATACGTGCGGGCTGTGCCATCGCACTGCCCGCGGCGAGTGCGGAGCCACAGGCGGCGGCGCGGATCATGAAAGTGCGGCGTGAAGACGAGGACATTGAACGGACTCCAGGTGGTTGAAGGTGTCAATGATATTTTTTGTTC
>JANNWL010000394.1:0-2835 GCA_031414735.1 Burkholderiales bacterium
ACTGCCGCAACGCGCAGTGGTGGCTGACTTCAACGGCGAACGCATCGTCGGCCGCAACTGGCCGGCATCTGACAACCATGTCGTGCAGCTCGAACTGCACGATTGAACCTGCTGGAGACACCCATGGGCACCCCCGTACAAAAACTCTTCGACCTCAGCGGCCAGACGGCGCTGGTCACCGGCGGCTCGCGCGGTCTGGGCCTGCAGATGGCCGAGGCGCTGGGCGAGGCGGGTGCTAAGATCATGCTGACCAGCCGCAAGGCCGCCGATCTGGAAGAGGCCATCTCCCATCTGGGAGCCCGTGGCATCGACGCGCGCTGGATCGCCGCCGACGCCAGCGACCCGGCACAGATCCAGAAGGTCGTGGACGAGACCATGCAGCGCCTGGGCCGCATCGACATCCTCGTCAACAATGCCGGCGCCACCTGGGGCGCACCGGCCGAGGACTACCCGCTGGCCGCCTGGGACAAGGTGATGAACCTGAACATCCGCAGCCTGTTTCTCTTCGCTCAAGCCGTGGCCAAGGCCAGCATGATCCCCAACAAGCACGGCCGCATCATCAACGTGGCTTCCATCGCGGGCCTGAGCGGCTCGATGGACGTGAAGTTCATCGCCTACGGCACCAGCAAGGGCGCGGTGGTCAACTTCACGCGCACATTGGCGGGCGAGTGGGGCGCGCACGGCATCAACGTCAACGCGCTGGCGCCGGGCTTCTTCCCGAGCAAGATGACGCAGGGCGTGCTCGACCACTTCGGCGCCGACAAGCTGGCCGCCAGCGCCCCTTTGAAGCGCCTGGGTGACGACGACGACCTCAAGGGCGCCGTGCTGCTGCTGGCCAGCGCCGCGGGCAAGCACATCACCGGGCAGATTCTGGCGGTGGACGGCGGTGTCAGCGCGGTGCATGGCGCATGACGACCAAACCGATGCCGTTTCCGCGGACCATTCCCTTCGTGGACGCCTTGGGCCTGGAGCTCTGGGGTTTTGGTGACGGCCAGGCCGAGTTGCGCGTGACCCTGGACGCCCACCACTTGAACAGCTGGCAGGTGGCGCATGGCGGCCTGCTGATGACCCTGCTCGACGTGGCGATGGCGCACGCGGCGCGCAGCGTGGTGGCGGGCAGCGGTGGCGACCAGGCAGGTCCAGCAGACAGCGGACCCGGCATGGTCACCATCGAGATGAAGACCAGCTTCATGCGCCCCGGCGAGGGGCGCTTGCGTGCCGTGGGCACGCTGCTGCACCGCACCGCCACGCTGGCCTTCACCGAAGGCCGCGTGCTCGACGACGCCGACCGGTTGTGCGCCCACGCCACTGCCACGTTCAAGTACCTGCGCGCGCTGCCGACCAGCGGGCGCCAGTCCAAGACCTTGCAACCCACCCCGCCACCTGCCGCATCGGACGCCATATGAACCACCAACGCATCGTGCTCGCATCGCGCCCCTCGGGCGTGGCCACCGTGGACAACTTCAGGCTCGAGACCGTGCCCGTGCCCGTCGTGGGTGAAGGCCAGGTGCTGGTGCGCCACCACTTCCTGAGCCTGGACCCCTACATGCGCATGCGCATGGACGACGCGCCCAGCTACGCCGCGCCGCAGGCGCTGGGCGCAGTGATGATCGGCGGAACCGTCGGCGAGGTGGTCGAGTCGCGCCATGCGGGCTACCAGGCGGGGGACACGGTGGTTTGCGGTGGTGGCTGGCAGGAATTCAGCCTGATCGATGCCAGCCTGCCCGGCGTGATGCGCAAGGTGGACGCCACGCGCGTGCCGCTGTCCGCCTACCTTGGCGCGGTGGGCATGCCCGGCGTCACGGCCTGGGTGGGGCTGATCCACTTCATCGAGCCCAAGGCGGGGGAGACCATCGTGGTGGACGCTGCCAGCGGCGCCGTCGGTAGCGCTGTGGGGCAACTGGCCAAATCACGCGGCTGCCGCGCCGTGGGCCTGGCCGGCGGCGCGGACAAGTGCGCCTACGTGATCGATGAACTGGGCTTCGACGCCTGCATCGACTACAAGGCCCACCGCGACTTCAACTCGCTGGCCGCAGCCATCGACGCGGCGGCGCCCCAGGGCATCGACGGCCTGTTCGAGAACGTCGGTGGCCTGATCCTGGACGTGGCCTTGTCGCGCATGAACGCCTTCGGCCGCATTGCCCTGTGCGGGATGATTTCCGGCTACGACGGCGTGCCCATCCCGCTGGCCGCGCCCCGACTGCTGCTGACGCAGCGGCTGCGGTTGCAGGGCTTCATCGTCAGCGAGCACATGGCCTTGTGGCCGGGCGCGCTGAAGGAGTTGGGCGGCCTGGTGGCCGAAGGCAAGCTGAAGTACCGCGAGACCGTTGCGCAAGGCCTGGCTGCTGCGCCCGAGGCTTTCCTGGGCCTGCTGCAGGGCCGCAACTTCGGCAAGCAACTGGTCAGGCTGGTGTGATGTCGCAGAGCCCCATTCACTGGCACTGGAGCCGCTTCCACGCGCTCAGTCTGGACGACCTCTACGACGCGCTGGCGCTGCGCAGCACGGTCTTCTCGGTCGAGCAGGCATGCGCCTACCTCGACCCCGACGGTGTCGACCGCCACAGCAGCCACCTGCTGGGCCGTGACGCGGCGGGTGTGCTGCAGACCTACCTGCGCGTGGTGGACCCGGGCGTGAAGTACGCCGAGGCTTCCATCGGCCGCGTCGTCACTTCGTCCCAGGCCCGCGGCACGGGGCTCGGCCGCGTGCTCTTCGCCGAGGGCGTGGCGCGCTGCACGGCCGCGTGGCCAGGGCAGGGCATCCGCATCAGCGCCCAGGCGCACCTGGACCGCTTCTATGCCGGCTTCGGCTTCCAGCCCGTGGGCACCGTCTACATG
>JANNWL010000395.1:0-4961 GCA_031414735.1 Burkholderiales bacterium
AAGCCGCCCAGCACCAGCCAGAAGTGGGCCGAGATCATCCACGGGTACGGCCACTCCCACTTCATCACGCGCGGCATGATGAAGTAGATCGAACCGAACATCACCATCGAGAAAAAGCCGTACAGCCCCAGGTGCGCATGCGCCACTGTGTAGTGCGTGAAGTGCGTGACGGTGTTGACCGAGCGCAGCGCCTGCAGCGAACCCTGCACCGACGCCGCCGTGTAGAACATGGCCCCCAGCACGATGAAGCGCAGCGTGGGCGAATACAACAGCGCGCGGAAGTTGCCGAGCACGGTGAGGTGCTGGTTGATGGCCACGGCCAGCACGGGCACCACCATCATCATGCTCTGCACGATGCTGATGGTGATGAGCCACGAAGGTACCGGCCCGCCGATGAGGTGGTGCCCACCGACCTGACTGTAGAAGAAGGCCAGCGACCAAAAGCCCAGCAGCGAGAGGTTGTAAGAGTGAATGGGCTTGCCCAGCACCTTGGGGATGAAGTAGTACGACGCCGCCAGCGCCAGCGGCGTGAACCACAGGCCCAGCGCGTTGTGGCCGTACCACCAGTTCATGGTGGCCTGCTGCACGCCGAAGTGCAGCCCCGGCCAGTTGGCGACCAGGAACAGCACCGGGAACCACAGCAGCCCGGCGGCGATGTACCAGACCGACACATACAGGTGCGCGACACGGCGCCGCAGCAGCGTCAGCCACATCGGGAAGCCCACCAAGGCGCCGCCCACCACCAGCAGGATGTCGATCTGCCAGGGGTACTCCAGCCATTCCAGCCCGTCCGAGTAGCCCATGGCCAACGCGACGGTGCCGGCCGCTACGCCCGCCGCCCACAACGCGCCCCCCAGCAGCGCATAGCGCGCGCCCACCAACTCGGTCTTGAGCAGGCGCGGAATTAACCACAGCGCCACGCCGATGCCGGCCATGGAACACCAGCCGTAGGCCACCAGGTTCAAGTGAATGGGGCGGATGCGGCCAAAGGTGATCCAGGCCTGGTCGACCCACCAATCAGGTGCGTGCATCTTGATCGACGAAATCAGCCCGGCCACCGACGCCAACACCAGCCACACCACGGCCATCGTCAGGCACACGCCCACCACCAGCGAACTGCTCTGGTCGGCGCGCAGGCGGGCCGCCACCTCGGCCGCATTGCGCTGCGTGCGGGCAGGCGATGGGTCCATCGCCTGCTGCAAGCTGCCGCGCTGGGCCTGGGTGGCGGCAGGGTCTTCGACCGTGCCGATCTCGTCGTCATCGAAGATCTGCACCGCCGCCGCGCCACCGCTGCCGAACAGCCCCTTGGCCATGGAGGCGATGAAGACGAACAAGGCCAGCACCGACAGGATGAAGGTGCCCAACAGAACGCTGACAGTCATGTCCATGGCAAAGGTGTTTTCCGGTACTTAAGGGGACAGCGCAGCGTCAAGGTCGCTCAAAACAATTCGCCCTGGGCGCTGTCGGTCGCGGCACGGGCCGCGCTGCGCTGCGCCGGCTTGCGTGCCGGCTTGCGCGCCGTATTGGGCAGGCCGCTCTTGCGCGACCCGTGCTGTTGCTGAATCGACTGCGCCTCCTGTCGGGCCGGCGCGGCCTGGCGAAGGCCGTACAGGCGCTGCTTTGCGAATGCCAGCGCGACGCGTTCGTCGACGATGGGCGCGGGGTAAGCCGCGGTGCCGAATTCTGGCACCCAACGGCGCACGTAATCACCCTGCGGGTCGTGGTCGAGCGCTTGCTTGGCCGGCGAGTAGATGCGCAGCGTGTTGATGCCGGTGGTGCCGCTTTGCATCTGCATCTGGCTCCAGTGGATGCCGGGCTCGAAATCCAGGAACTGGCGCGCCAGGTGCAGGCCCGGCTCGCGCCAATGCAGCCACAGGTGGTAGGCCGCAAAGCTGACCAGCAGCGCGCGCATGCGGAAGTTCAGCCAGCCCGTGGCGCAGAGCTGGCGCATGCAGGCGTCGACCATCGGGTAGCCGGTGTGGCCTTCGCGCCAGGCCTGCAGCAGCGCGGTGCCGACCGGCCCGTCGTTGACGCCGTCGCCCCCGCGCAGGCCATCGTGGCTGCGTGCGAAGTTGCGGTGTTCTATTGCCGGCTCGTCTTCCAGCTTCTGCATGAAGTGGCAGTGCCACCGAAGCCGGCCCGAGAAACTGCGCAGCGCGTCGGCCATACCCGGCGACGGGCGCTGCTGCGCCGCCAGCGTGGCCTGGTGGACGGCGCGCATGGAGATGCTTCCGAAGGCCAGGTGCTCGCTCAGCCGACTGCAACTGTCGGCGGCTGTGAGCGGGCTGGACATGCCGCGGCGGTAGTTGCGGCCGCGGCCGGCCAGGAAGCTTTCCAGCGTGCTCCAGGCCGCTAGTTCACCGGCCGGCGGCAAGGTAATGTCCGACATCCGCACACCTAAGTCAGCCAGGCTGGGCAAGGCCGCTTGCTCCGACACAGCCAAGCCTGCTGGTGCCGTGAAGTCACCCAGCACCGTGGCCTGCGGCGTGTCCATGCGTCGGGCCCAGCGTGCGGCCCAGCCGCTGCGGCTGCGCAGCCGGCGCACCACGCCGGTCTGCGGCAGTTCGGTCCACGGCACGGCGTGGTGGCGGCACCAGTCGGCCACGGCGATGTCGCGCGTGTAGCTCCAGCCGGTGCCGGTCTCTTCGTGGCTGAGGAGTTCGGTGAAGGCGAACTCACGTCGTAACGCGGTCAGCACCTGGGTGGCCTCGCCCACGCGCACCAGCAGGGGCAGCCCACGCTGCGCCAGGCTGTGCCGAAGCCAGGCAAGGCACTCCAAGGTGTAGGCGATATGGCGCGGGTGGCATTCCGGGCTTTCCAGCCAGGCCGGCTCGATGATGAACAGCGCCAGCGATTGCGGCCGCGCCTGCGCCAGTGCCAGCGGCGCGTGGTCGCGCAGACGCAGGTCGCGCTTGAACCAGACCAGCGCCGCGGCAGTCACTTCGGGCTCGCCCGCCGCACCACGCGTTGCAGCGCGGGCCTGAACACCAGGAACAGGCGGTACGCGCCTTCCATCAGCGTCGGCACGCCGGGCAGCCGGCCCAGCCGCGCCAACCAGCGCCAGCCCGGCAAGGTGGCCCACAAGGCCAGGAAGGCCCGTGCGCCGCTGTCCACCCTGCCGTCGGCATGCTGGACATGGAAGCGGGCCAGCAGCTGTTCTCGCGACAGGCCCGCAGGCAGGGCCTGGCTGGGCGCGCTGACATCGGCAAAGCACAGCGACGTGTCCGACGGCAGGCCGCGGTACACGGCGATCTCGGCGCGGCACATGGGGCAGGCGCCGTCGTAGAGGACGGTCAACCCGGCCGGCGCCGGCACGGGCGCGCTGGGTGACACTTCGGGGGCGGGATTCACCATGCGGCGGTCCTCGAGGTTTCAAGCAGGTCGGCCGCGGACTGCAGGCCGCGCGTGACGCGGTTCCACCACTGCGAAAACGAATCGCAGCGTCTGTCCACCGCAGGGAACAACACTGGCGCGGCACGGCACTCGGCCAATTGAGGCAGCCAGGGCGCGAGATGCGGCTCGTCGACGCTGCGCACACTGCGCGCGCCGAGCAATGCCGACGCGATCTGCGCAGCACCTCCGCGCCACTGCACGGGTGCCAGCACGGCCATGCGCGTCTGCACGAAGTGCCAGCGCGCCGGCGACCAAGCCCAGGTTTGGTGGAAGTCGTCCAGCCACAGACCCAGCACCACGCTGTCGGGTGGCAGATCACCCGGCAGTGCGCCCAGCGCCCAAGGGTGGACGAGCCACACGTCGCGGCCTTGCACGAGCGCGGCGTCGGGTGCGCCCAGGCCGGCGTGCGCGGGGACGCGGTGGCCCAGCGCAGGCTCAATGAGGGTCGGGGCATCGTCAGCGGCTGCGTGCCGCAGCGGCCTGACCGCCTTCGGACTGCGGCAGATGCGGTCCAGCGCGTCGTAGCTGGTGTCGATGACCGTGCCAGGGCTGTGCCACTCTGGCGGCGCATACCGCGCCACGTTGTCGGCATTGAAGAGGTAAGGCTTGGAGCTGCCCGTGCCGGCCACCCACTGCCAGCTGAGGTGGTTGCTGGCCAGGTCACCGTCCAGCAGGTGCCCGTACAGCCAGTCCGCCCCGGCGCGCCAGTGCACCTTGCGCACATGCATCACGTAGCTGGCCAGCCACATGCGCGCGTGGTTGTGCAGCAGCCCGGTGGTGTACAGCGTGCGCACCGCCTCGTCTACCACCGGCACTCCCGTGCAACCCAGGCGGATATCGGCCGGCAGTTCGCCCGTGTAAGCGCCATCGGGCAGCGGCCCTTCGTGCAGCGAGCGCAGGATGCCCTCGCCGCGGTGCTGCCAGACATGGCGGAAGTAGGCGCGCCAGCCCAGTTCGAAGACGAACTTGTGCTGCAGGTCCAGCGAGTGGTGCGCGGCGACGCCGGCCAGCACATCCGTCAGCGTGACGAAGCCATGCGTGATGTAGGGCGACAGCCCCGTCACCGCGCCGTCGAGCGCGTTGCGCGTGCGAGCGTAGGCGGCCGGCCGCACGGCGGCGATGCGGGCCTGCGCGGCTGCGAGCGTGGGTGCGAAAGTCTCAGTCACGCCGACCAAACTCCTCATTTTTGGTTACGCGAACGCAGCGAGCGCCTTCAGCAATTCCCGCCGCTCGGCCGGAGCTTCGCGAGTGCCGGGCAAGACGTGCTTCGCATGCGGTCGGCGATCGAGCCAGAACTCGCCACTGACCTTGCCTGCCTCCGTGGCTGCCGCCAGCCAGACGATGGTGTCGGCGCCTTCGACCGGAGTACGCAACAGCGAGCGCGTGATGCGGTAAAAGGCCGGCAGCGATTGCTCCACTCCAGGCGTATCGGCCCAGCCCGGGTGCATCGCATTCACCGTGATTCCGTCCTTGCGCCATTTCTCCGCCCACTCCTCGGTGAGGATCATCAGGCCGCGCTTGGCGCGGGCGTAGGCTGCGGCGCCGGCGTACTTGCCGCTGTCGCTCTG
>JANNWL010000396.1:0-9012 GCA_031414735.1 Burkholderiales bacterium
GGTACGCCGGCGCGCCGTGCGCATCGACGCTGACACCGACGAGCCGGCCCGGCATCGAGCGCTTGAACTCGTCTTTCGTCGCCAGGAAGGCCGCGTGCGGCCCGCCGTTGCCCATCGGCATGCCGAAGCGCTGGCTGTTGCCGACGACGATGTCGGCGCCCATTTCGCCGGGGGCTTTCAACAGCGTCAGCGCCAGCAGGTCGGCGGCGACGATCGCCAGGCCACCGCACGCGTGCACGGCGTCGATGGCCGGCTGCAGGTCACGCACCACACCGTTGACGCCGGGGTACTGCAGAAGCACGGCGAAAGCATCGGCGCTGCCTGCGGCGTCGAGCGCGCCGGTGAGCACCGTGATGCCGAGCGGCCGGGCGCGGGTCTGCACCACTTCGAGCGTCTGCGGCAGCACGTCGTCGGCGACGAAGAGCGTCGTCGATTTGCTCTTGCCCACGCGCAGCGCGAGCGTCATCGCTTCGGCGGCGGCGGTGGCTTCATCGAGCATCGATGAGCCGGCGATCGCCATGCCGGTCAACTCGCACACCATGGTCTGGAAGTTGACCAGCGCTTCCATGCGGCCCTGCGAGATCTCGGCCTGGTAGGGCGTGTAGGCCGTGTACCAGGCCGGGTTCTCTAGGATGTTGCGCAGGATGACGCCTGGCGTGACGGTGCCGTGGTAGCCCTGGCCAATGAAGCTCTTGAGCAGCTGGTTCTTGCCTGCGATGGTCTTCAGTTCGGCCAGCGCCTGCGCTTCCGACAACGGCGCCGGCAGCACCATGGGCTTGGCGCGTGCGATCGAGCGCGGCACGATGGCGTCGATCAGCGCGCGCCGCGAGGCTGCGCCGATGGCGCCGAGCATGTGCTGCTCGTCGGCGGCGCTGGGCCCGATGTGGCGGGCGACAAATTCGGTGGCGTTTTCGAGTTCGCCCAAGGGCTTCATGGCAGACATCAACATGGCAGGGTGCTCTGGTGCGTGGGGTTTAGAGAGTCTTCAGCAAGCCGTCGTAGGCGGGCGGGTCCATCAGCCCGTCAAACTCCTTCATGTCGGCGATGCGCACGGTGAAGAACCAGCCCTTGCCCAGCGGGTCGGTGTTGGCCAGGGCCGGATCGCCGCGCAGGTCTTCGTTGACGGACACCACCTCGCCGCTGACGGGCATGTACAGGTCGGCGGCAGCCTTCACCGACTCGACCACGCCGGCGACTTCGCCCTTCTTGTAGCTGCGGCCGACTTCGGGCAGCTCGATGAAGACCACGTCGCCCAGCGCGTCCTGCGCGTGGTGCGTGATGCCGACGACGGCGGCTTCGTGGTCTTCAATGTTGATCCACTCGTGGTCGGGGGTGTACATGGTGGTCATGGCTTGGGGCTCCGGGGTTGAGGGCGGTGAAATTTCAGCCGCGAAAGTAACGATGGGGATTGAACGGCATCGCCGACACGCGCATGGGCAGTCGCTTGCCACGCACTTCGGCAAACACCTCGTGCTGCGGCAGGGCGTGGTCGCGCGGCAGGTAGGCCATGGCGATGGGCTGGTTGACGGTGGGGGCCAGGGTGCCGCTAGTCACAGTGCCGAGCTTGCGGCCGTGGCTGTCGACGATGGTCGCGCCCTCGCGCACCGGCACGCGCTCCAGCCCGACCAGGCCCACCCGCTTGCTCGGCGCTGCGCCTGCGAGATGGCTCTCGATCACCGCCGCGCCGGGGTAGCCGCCAGCCCGCGCGCCACCGGGGCGGCGCACCTTCTGGATGGCCCAGTTCAGCCCGGCCTCGATGGGGCTGGTGGTCTCGTTGATGTCGTGGCCGTACAGGCACAGGCCGGCTTCCAGGCGCAGCGTGTCGCGTGCGCCCAGGCCGGCGGGGGCGACCTCGGGTTGCGCGAGCAGGGCCTCGGCCAGCGTGACGGCATGTTCGGCCGGCACGCTGATCTCGAAGCCGTCTTCGCCGGTGTAGCCCGAACGCGTGACGAAACAGTGCGCGCCGGCCAATTCGAATTCGGCGCCGGTCATGAAGACCAACTGCGCGACGCCCGGATGCAGACGCGACAGCGCCGCCACGGCCTGCGGCCCCTGCAGCGCCAACAAGGCGCGGTCGGGCAGAGGCACGACCTGGCAACGGTGCCCAATGTGCGTCTGCAGATGCCGCGTGTCGGCGTCCTTGCAGCCGGCGTTGACGATGAGGAAAAGGTCGCCGAAGCGGCTGCCCGCCGACTTGGGGTCAGGGCGGGTGATCATCAGATCGTCGAGCAGGCCGCCGCTGGTGTTGGTGAAGAAGGCGTAGCGCTGCTTGCCTTCGCCCAGCCCCATCACGTCGACCGGCACCAGCGTCTCCAGTGCCGCGGCGGCCTCGGCGCCGAGCAGCTTCAGCTGGCCCATGTGCGACACGTCGAACAAAGCCGCCAGTTCTCGGCACTGTTTGTGTTCGGCCATCAGACCGGCCGGGTACTGCACTGGCATGGCGTAGCCGGCGAAGGGCACCATGCGGGCGCCCAGGCGAAGGTGTAGGGCGTGCAGGGGAGTCTGGAGCAGGTCGGACATGGAGCTTCCTTCGAGGGCGTCAAGACCAGCCGACGCGTTCATGTTGAACTGAGCGTCGAATGGGTGCCCTCGCTGTCCGCTTTACCTGAGAGATTCAGCCTGCCCCGATCGGCAGGCCTTGCCCCTTCGGTGGACCACATCGCCCCGTTCGGCGGTGGCCTCTCTCCAGTGAGGTGAGGAAGTCAGTCCTTTTGCCTGAGCGTTCGAGGCTGTCTTTCGACGATTCCCTCTGCGCCTTCGGCGGCGGCACGGGGCCGCTCTCTCCTGACGGGGCGCAGTGTAGCAGCGGCCCTGGTGAGATGCGCATGCCGCGGTGGCCGCTCGAGCGATGGCTGCCAGGCCATCGAGCGGTCCGCCCGAGACTCGGCTTGGCCCAGAAAAGCCTGCCAAAGATCACGCTTTTCCGGCTCAAGTGGTGATCGGGGCCTCAAGTCAGGCACTTGCATGCCGTTACCTCGAAAGTACCCGGATTGCGCCTGCACTGCCAGCGCGCGCCCGGGGCGTGTTCAGACCTGTGCCCAAAACTCCATCCAAAGGTTGCCCATGCCCAGTAGACGCCCTGCATTTGCCCGCCTCATTTCTAGCTTGGCTTTGACCGGCATGTTCAGCATGGTGGCCTTGACCCCGGCACATGCGCAAAGCACCGCAGATGCCAAGATGACTGCTGATCTGCGGCCCCTGGCATTGCCTGGTGCGGTGGCGCCAGCCGCCTTGGGGTGGGCACGTCAGATCGACGGTGCGGCCCATGTCAAGGTGTTGATCACGGCCGGCGGCGCCGACCTCACGCTGGAAGCGCTGCGCAAGGACATCGTTGCGCGGGGCGGCTCGGTCTACTACAACTACGTGGCGACGCGCGGTTTGATGGCACAACTGCCCGCCAGCGCCTTGCGCAGCGTGGCGGCGCGCGCCGATGTGTTGTTGATCAGCCCCAACCGCGTCACCAAGCGCCACGCCAGTCTGGTGCAATCGGCTGCCAATGCGGTGGCCAGCCTGCAGGCGCTGGCTCCCGCCGGTGCGGCGCTGGACGGCCGCGGTGTGGGCATTGCCGTGCTGGATTCCGGCATCGACAGCAGCCATGCTGCATTCAGGGGTGCCGATGGCAAGTCGCGTGTACGCGCGGTGGTCGACTTTGTGTCCATGGGCGCGCTGGCCAGCGCGGCGTGGCCGCGTGGCATCGACATCTCCGGCAACGCACGCCGGATCATCGAAGGCAGCTCGGCGCTGTCCACGATCCTGACCGGGGCCGTCAATTCCACCACCTTGGACGGCTTTGGTCATGGCACGCATGTGGCGTCTGTCGCTGCTGGCGCAGGTGCCTACCAAGCCGTGGACGCCAGCGGCATCGCGCCCGGTGCCGACCTCTACGACGTGCGTGTACTCGACGAGCGGGGTGTGGGCAACATGGGCGACGTGCTGGCTGGCATCGACTGGGTGATCCAGCGCGCCGCCTCCAGCAACATCAGGGTCATGAATCTCAGCCTGGGCGCTTCTTCGCCAGACAGCTTCTTGATCGACCCGCTGGCCATCGCCGCACGCAGCGCGGTGGGCAACAACATCGTGGTGGTGGCGGCGGCCGGCAACGAAGGCAAGGACGGTCAGGGCCGCACGGCCTACGGTTCGATCACCTCGCCGGGCATCGAGCCCTCCGTCATCACCGTGGGCGCGGCCAACCCCAAGGGCACTGCCGGTCGCGCCGACGACATCATGACCAACTTCAGCTCGCGCGGCCCGACGCGCAGCGGCATGTTGATGGCGAATGGCAAACGCTGGACCGACAACCTGATCAAGCCCGACCTGGTGGCGCCGGGCAACAAGATCCTGGGCGCTGCTGCCGACCGACTGATCAGCGGCGTGTCGCGTCTGAACAGCATGGCCGATGCCTACCCAGAACTGGCCTTGGTGCCCGGCGCCAGCGCGCTGGCCGACCAACGTTTGATGATGCTCAGCGGCACCTCGGTGGCCAGCCCAGCCGTCGCCGGCGCAGCCGCGGTGTTGTTGCAGGCCAATCCCGGGCTCACGCCCCCGCTGGTCAAGGCGATCCTGCAGTACAGCGCTTTACCCCTGCCGAACGCACCGCTCCTGGCCCAGGGCACCGGCATGCTGAACCTGGAAGGCGCTGTGCGCTTGGCGCAGGCGCTGCGCACAGACATTGGCCAGGCCATCGAAGATGGCAAGTTGCGCAGCGGTGCAGCCATGCTGGCAAAAAACAAATCGCTGCCCACCGCAAGCTCGGTTGTCGACGGTGTCTCGGTCGCCTGGGCGGCCATGGCCACAGTGGGCGGAAACCGCCTGGCCGGTGGGCCCGCACTGCTGCGCAATTACCAGCCCGTCTACGACCCACAACTGATGTGGGCGCGCCAGATCGTGCAGCGCAGCGTCACCACCAGCGCTTCTGCGACGACTGTGGGTTCGGACTTCAGGTCCACCACCACCACCCTGCCCGTGTCGGTGGTGCACCGGACCGCGAAGGCACAAGCCTTGTTGTCTTCTGGCGTGCGCCTGTACGACACCTTGAACACGGTGGGCGGTGGCAAGGGCAGTGTGCTGGTGTCTGGCCTGGGTTCGCTGACGACGGCGGTCAGGGCTGGCTCGGGCAGCGCCTTGACGCAAGGATTTAACTGGGACGGCCGCGCCCTGCGCGGCGAGGGCTTCATCCTCAGCGAAGGCTTCAGCTTGAGCGAGGGTTTCATCCTCAGCGAAGGTTCCATCTTGAGCGAGGGCTTCATCCTCAGCGAAGGATTCATCCTCAGCGAAGGCTTCATCCTGAGCGAGGGCTTCATCCTGAGCGAGGGCTTCATCCTGAGTGAGGGTTTCATCCTCAGCGAAGGGTTCATCCTCAGCGAATCCGTGCCAGACCCAGCCGGCAACATCGACCGCGCGCTGCGCGGCGAATGACCCGGACCACCAGCCGCGCCCAAAGGCAGGGTTCAGCGCGCCGAGAACAAGGTTTGGACCGGTTTGCAGCTGGGTATGCGCTGCACCCCGGTCGCCCTTGAGCTTTGAGAGCGCCCGAACCCGCCGAACCCCGTCTTGCAAGCCCTTGGCAGCGCTTGCTTGCCAAACACTTCTTTGACTGCTACCGGCCGGCAGGTGTCCTGTGGGCCGTGGTGGTGGGGCTGGGTGTGTGTGCATTGATCTGGGCGCTGGCGGCCCTGCAGGCCCGCCAGGCGCTGGGCAGTCTGGTGTTCTTGATGGACATGCATGTGAACGTGTCAAGCCGCGACCTGAGCACCGCCGAACTGGAGCTTCACGTGCAGCGGGCACTGATGCACCATGAATTGCCGGCGGAGTGCCTGTGCCTGGAGATCACAGAAGCCGCACTGATGGTCAACCAGCGCGCCGCGGCGATGGCGGCCCAGGGCTGGCAGATCCCAACGCTTTGGCGGTGCCGGCGCCGCACCGCAATACCATCTCGGCATGCCACTCGACCCCGACCCCATTCGCCTGCTCTTGGAGCAGTCCCGCACCATCGCCATCGTCGGCCTGTCGCCCGACGAGCAACGCCCCAGCCACGATGTGGCGCGCTACCTTCAGGCTCACGGCTACCGCATCGTGCCGGTCAACCCGCGCTGCACCGAGGTGCTGGGCGAACGCTGCTTTGCCAGCCTGGAAGACATTCCGTTCCCGGTGGACCTGGTGGACGTGTTTCGGCGCACCGAAGAGCTGGTGCCCATCGCGCGCAGCGCGGTGGCGATCGGCGCCAGGGGTTTGTGGCAGCAACTGGGTGTGGCCAACGACGAAGCCGATGCCATCGCGAGGGCCGGCGGCCTGGTGTCAGTGTTGGACCGCTGCATCAAGATCGACCACAGGCGCTTGCTGGCCGGGCGCTGAGCCCGGCTGCGGCGGTCAGGCCCCGAGCAGCCGCACCTGCGATCGCTCCAGCCCCAGGCTGACCGTACTGCCCACCGGGAAGCGCCCCAAGCCCGCCTGGTGCGGGTGGTCGACCGACAGGGCGTGGCTGCCCACGCGAACGCGGTAGCGGGTGGACTCGCCCATGAACTCGCCGGCCTCGATGGTGCCCGGCATCCACACGCAGCGTGGGTCGCGCGGCGCGCCGGCCTCGTCCACGCGCAGCGAATGCGGGCGGAAGCTGAGCACCAGGTGGTCGCCCGCGGGCGCATCGGCGGGCACCGGGAACTGCAGCTCGCCGACACCCTCCACGTCCAGCGTCAGCGTCAGCGTCTGGCCGCTGCGCGTGCGCACGCGCCCGGGCAGCAGGTTCATGGTGCCCACGAAGCCGGCCACGAAGGTGTTCACAGGGCAGTCGTACAGCGCCATCGGGCTGCCTACCTGCTGCACCACGCCCTGGTCCAGCACGGCCATGCGGTCGGCGGTGGTCATGGCTTCTTCCTGGTCGTGGGTGACGAAGATGGTGGTCAGGCCCAGGCGCCGCTGCATGGACAGCAGCTCTTGCCGCATCTGCACGCGCAAGGTCTTGTCCAGGTTCGACAGTGGCTCGTCCAGCAGCAGCACCTGCGGTTCGATGACGATGGTGCGGGCCAGCGCCACGCGCTGCTGCTGGCCGCCGCTGAGCTGGTTCGGCCGGCGTTGCGCGTATTGCCCCAAGCCCACCAGGTCCAGCGCGGCGCCTACCTTGCGCTGCAGGGTGGCTTTGTCGGTCTTGCGTTCGACGAGACCGAAGGCCACGTTGTCCCACACCGTCATGTGCGGCCACAGGGCGTAGCTCTGGAACACCATGCCGATGTTGCGCTGCCAGGGCGGCAGCGGGCTGATGTCCACGCCGTCCACCAGCACCTGGCCGTGCTGGTGGCGGTTGAAGCCGGCAATCAGGCGCAGCAAGGTGCTCTTGCCCGAACCGGACGGGCCCAGCAGCGCGAAGAACTCGCCGGGTGCGATGTCCAGGTTGACGTCCTTCAGCACCTCGGTCTTGCCGTAGGCTAGCCGCACGTTTCGGCACTGCACGCTGACTTTTTTCATCGCAGGGTTCTATCGTAGTGCGGCAAGCGGGGCCGGGGACAGGGGCGGCAAGTCGCTGTCCACAGGCCGCGCGGCGAAGCGCTGGCCGGTGCGCTCCACCACCGCGTGCGACACCCAGGTGCCCACGGCCACCACGGCTATCGCCAGCACACCCAGCGCCGCGCCCGGCCCGCGGCCCGCCACGCTTTGCATGTACAGGTAGATGCCATAACTCATGGGCGCCTTGGAGTCGGCCGAGACCAGCAGGATGGTGGCCGACAGCTCCACCGCGGCGGTGATGAAGCTGGTGACGAAACCGGCCAGGATGCCGCCCGCCATCAACGGCACCACCACGCGCTGGATGGTGCGCAGCTTGGTCGCACCCAGGCTTTCGGCGGCTTCTTCCAGGCTCACGTGCACCTGCTGCAGTGCGGCCACGCAAGAGCGCAGCGCATACGGCAGGCGGCGCACGGCGTAGGCCAGCATGATCATCAACCAGGTGCTGGTGAATAGCATCTCGGTGCCCGGGATCATCACGCCCTTGAACAGCCGCAGGTAGCCGATGGCCAGCACGATGCCCGGCACCGCCAGCGACGCGGTGGCGATCCAGTCCAGCCACTGCCGCGCCGGCAGCTGGGTGCGCAGGATCAGGTAGGCGATCGTCACGCCCAACACCACGTCGAGCGTCGCCGCCAGGCCGCAATACAGCAGCGTGTTGCGGATCATGCCGCTGCTGTCGGCAAACACCGTGCGGTAGTGGTCCAGCGTGTAGGCGTCGGGCAGGGGCGCAAAACTCCATACCTTGGCAAAGCTCAGCAGCAGCACGCCGATGTGGGGCGACAGCGTCAGCAGCAGGATGAAGCCTATCCAGGCATAGGCCGCCACCGACCCCATGGGCGACAGGCTGCGGCGCTGCAGGCTGCCGCCGCCCTTCTGGATCGTGCTGTAGTCGCGCCCCTTCAGCGCCCGCGCCGACAGGGCCATGGCGCCGATCGAGAACGCAATCATGATGACGCTGATGACATAGCCCATCGGATCCTCCAGCCCGACCTGCGTGATGCGCAGGTAGGCCTGCGGCGCGAGCAGGTTGGTCTGCCCCATCACCAGCGGCGTGCCCAGGTCGTCGAAGACCTTCACGAACACCAGCGAAGCGCCGGCCACGAAGCCCGGCGCGGCCAGCGGGAAGATGACGCGCCAGAACAGCCGCCAGCCGCGGCAGCCCAGGTTCATGGCGGCTTCTTCCATGGCGCCGTCGATGTTGCGCAGCGCCACCGTCAGGTTCATCAGGATGAACGGGAAGTAGTGGATGGCCTCGACGAAGATCACGCCGTTCAGCCCTTCCATGATGGGCAGCGTGAAGCCCGCATGTTGCTGAAGCAAGAGGTTGATGCTGCCGCTGCGCCCGAAGATCAGCTGCAGCGCCACCGCGCCCACGAAGGGCGGCATGATCAGCGGCAGCACGCCCAGGGTCTGGATCAGCAGCGCGCCGCGGAACTCGAAGCGCACCGTGAAGTAGGCCAGCGGCACGGCGATGAGTGCTGCGAACACCGACGACATCACGGCCACGTACAGGCT
>JANNWL010000397.1:0-2684 GCA_031414735.1 Burkholderiales bacterium
GGGTGCTGCTGGCGCAGTTCAAGAGCGTGATGATCGTCATCCTGCTGGGCGCAGCGTTGCTGGCGGCATGGGTCGGCAGCGTCAAGGACGCCTCCGTGATCCTGGCCGTCGTCGTCATCAATGCGCTCGTCGGCTTTTATCAGGAGTACCGCGCAGAACGCAGCCTGGACGCGCTGAAATCCATGATGCCGGCCAAGGCCACGGTGCGGCGCGATGGCAGCAGCCAGAAGATCGACGCCGAAGCGTTGGTGCCCGGCGACATCCTGTTGCTGGAAGCGGGAGACAGCGTGTCGGCCGACGGCCGGCTGATCCTGGCTGCGGGCCTGGAGATCGATGAATCGGCGCTGACGGGCGAGTCGCAGCCTGCAGCCAAGCAAATCGAACCGCTCGTGAACGCCGACGTGCCGCTCGGCGACCGCAGCAACATGGCCTACATGAACACGCTGCTGACGCGCGGGCGCGCCGAGTTGCTGGTGACTGCCACCGGCTCGAACACCGAAATGGGCAAGCTGTCGAGGGAGCTGGCGGCCACCGTCGAGGTGCCGACCCCCTTGCAGGTTCAGCTGGACCAGCTGGCCAAGCGCCTTGGCGTCATCGCGTTGACTCTGGTGGCCTTGCTGTCGCTGATGCAGTACCTGCGCGGCAAGGACCTCCCGCACATCCTGCTGGATGCCATCGCCCTGGCCGTGGCCGCGATGCCCGAAGGCTTGCCGGTCGTGGTCACGGTTACGTTGGCGCTGGGCATGCACAAGATGGCCCGCCGGCATGCCATCGTCAAACGGCTGGCCAGCGTCGAGACCCTGGGTTGCACCACCGCCATCTGCTCCGACAAGACCGGCACGTTGACGCTCAACCAGATGACGGCGACGACATTCAGCCACCAAGGCCGAATGTTCATGGTGTCGGGCGAGGGCTACGAACCGCAGGGTTCGATCACCGAAGCGGGCGCTGCATCAGCCCCACCTGTGCCCGCGGCCGAGCTGACCTCAATGCTTCATCCGCTGGTGGCCTGCAACGACAGCCGCATCGAGAACGGCAAGGTCATCGGCGACCCGATGGAAGCCGCGCTGCTGGTGCTGGCCGCGAAGGGCGGCGTGGTGCGTGAAGAGGTCGAGCGCGTCTTGCCGCGCCTGGCCGAATGGCCCTTCGATTCGGCCCACAAGTTCATGGCGACCTTCCATGCCGACGGGGAACAGGTGCTGGTGGTCGTCAAAGGTGCGCCGGATGTGCTGCTGGCGAGATGCTCGACCTGGTATTCCGGCGGCCTTGCGGCCGACTCGCCGCAGCCGCTCGACGCATCGCGTCGAATGCAGATCGACGCCGACTACCAGGCGCTCGGCGAACGCGGTCTTCGCGGCCTGTTGGTGGCCACCCGAACCCTGCCGGCCCAAGGCTTCGATGCGACCGCCGATCTCTCAACCTGGGTAGGCGAGTTATGTTTCGTGGGTCTGGTCGGCCTGATGGACCCGCCACGTGCCGAAGCCAGGAAAGCCATTGCCGAGTGCCAGCACGCCGGCATCGCCGTCAAGATGATCACGGGCGATCACCAGACCACCGCCACGTCCATCGCCGGGGCGCTGGGCCTGGCGGGCCGCACCGTGTCGGGCGCGGAGATCGACCGCATGGATGCGCAGCAGCTTGCAGACGCCGTGGACGACGTGGCCGTCTTCGCCCGGGTGTCGCCAGGCAACAAGGTGGCCATCGTGCGCGCGTTGCAGGCCAAGGGGCACGTCGTAGCGATGACCGGCGACGGCGTCAACGACGCGCCCGCGTTGAAGCAGGCCGACATCGGCGTGGCCATGGGCGTGGCCGGCACGGCGGTGGCCAAGGAAGCCGCCACCATGGTGCTGACCGACGACAACTTTTCGACCATCGTCACGGCGGTGCGCCACGGCCGCGGGCTGTACGACAACATCCTGAAGTTCGTGCGCTTCCAGCTGTCGACGACGATCGGCGCGGTCCTGACGGTCTTCACTGCACCGCTGCTGGGGCTGCCCGAGCCCTTCACTGCGCTGCAGATCCTGTGGGTCGCCATCATCATGGACGGGCCGCCTGCCGTGTCGCTTGCGCTCGACGCCGCGCGCCCCGGGATCATGGACGAACCGCCGCGTCCACGGGGTGAGGCGGTGCTGCCGCTGAAGCGCGTCGCGCGGGTCTTTGCCTTCGGCACTTTGATGATGTTCGGCACCCTGGGCGTGCTGCATTACGGCATGCAGACCGGGCCGCAGGACCGCGCCCTGACGATGGCCTTCACGACCTTCGTGCTGTTCCAGCTGTTAAACGTGTTCAATGCCCGCAACGAAAACGGCTCGGCCTTCAACGCGCAATTCTTCAGCAACCGCATGCTGTGGCTGTCATTGGGCGCCGCACTTTTGCTGCAGATGCTGGCGACACACTGGGGGCCCGCAACGCGCCTCTTCGGCACCACGGGCATGGCATGGGCGGACTGGAGCATTGCCGTAGGCGTGGCGTCGTCGATCCTGCTGCTCGAAGAGGCCCGCAAGCTGGGGCTGCGGGGGTGGCGGCATTTTCGTGCCGAGCCGCAAGCGCGGGCGCTGACTGCATCCGTACCGTGATGACAAGCCGCGTTCGTCGATCAATGTCGAGGTTTTCTCGCCCAGTCCACCCCATCTATCGCCGCCTGTGACCGCTGCGCAACTGTTCTCCTACATCACCGTGGCCTT
>JANNWL010000398.1:0-2082 GCA_031414735.1 Burkholderiales bacterium
CTCGGGCTGCAGCCCCGGGTTGCCGGCGCTGTCGGCGGCGATGGGCGTGTTGGTCTGCTCTCGCGGGTAGGTGCCGTTGAGCGAGTAGCGCGGCAGCAGCAGGTTCACGTCGGGCACGCGCAGGCTGCGCGACAGGCTCAACCGAAGCACGTCGCGCCCCTTGGGGTCGAAGGCATGGCGCAGGTGCATCATGGGCAGCAAGGCGCTGTAGGTGTTGTCGGCCGCCAGCACCGGCGTGGCGGTGTGGGTGCGGACGTTCTCCAGGCGCAGGCCCGTGGTCATGGACCATTGCTCGGACAGCGTCCACTCGTCCTGCGCAAAGGCCGTGCCCTTGCGGACATCGGAGGTGAAAGGCACGCCAACGCTGCTGGTGATCTGCTCGACGCCGTTCTCGATGGTGCGCGACAAGTCCCGGCGCTGGCGCTCTTCGAAGTCCCAGCCGCCGGCCAGCACATGGCCGCCGCCGAATGCCGCACCCAGGGGCCAGCGGATGCGTCCGCCGGTGCTGGCCTGGCTGCTGCGCTGGCTGCTGAAGTTCACGCGCTGCACCGACACGGCACCCAGCGCGTCGCGGCCCTGCCCGTTGCTGGCGGACCGCTGTGCCGTGCCCTGCACCGCAGCCTTCAGTTCCAGGCGCAGCCCGTCGGGCCGCTTGCGCACCCACTGCAGCTGGGTGCGCAGCATTTGCCACTTGCCGGCGGACTGGCTGGCGTCCTGCACCGTGGTGATGGGCGGTCCGCTCAGCACGGTGGTGTCGCGCGCGCTGCGGTTGCGCGATTCGTTGGCTTGCACGAAGCCCTGCCACTGCAGCTGGTCGTGTTCACCCAGCTTGATGTCCAGCCGGGGTGTGAAGTTGATGCCACCGCCGCGCCATTCGTCGCGGCCGCGCACCTGCTGCTCGCGCTGCTCGCTCACTTGCCCGACAGGCACGCGCGTCAGGCGGTCGGTCTGCGAGTTGGTGGCGTTGGCCCACGAAGACACTGTCAGCGGCACGTGGAAGCCGATGCCGCCGATGCGGTCGCCCCAGGCTGCCGAGGCCAGGGCCTGCGGCGCCAGCGCGCGGTAGCTGGTGGCGATGCGCAGTTCACGTTGCCGCATGCGCGGCGCCGTGCGCAGGATGACGTTGATGGTGCCGGCCACGCCGCCGTACTCGGCCGTGGGGCCTTTGATGACTTCGATGCGCTCGATCTCGCCGGGCGACAGGCTGTCCAGCGAAAAGCCCGGCGGCGCGGGTTCGCCATTCAGCAGGATCAGCGTGTAGCCGCCGCCCAGGCCGCGCAGCCGCGGGGTTTCGCCGTCGATGGTGATGCCCGGCAGGCGCTGCAGCACGTCGAGGATGCTGGTGTCACCGTACTGGTCGAGCTCCTCGCGGCCCACCACCGTCATGCCGATGGTGCTTTCGCGGCGGCGGTCGTCGTCGCTCAGGCTCTGCGCTTCGACGGTGACGCTCTGGCCCACGCCTGCAGGTGCGGGTGCGGGTGCGGGCGCCTGTTGTGCCGCAGCAGGCGCGCAGGCCACGGCGCACGCCACGCAGGCCAGCCCAAATCGACTCAACGGCGGCCCTGCACGCGCGCAAATGCCTGGGCGAGTGCACTCTGCACTGCAGGCTCCGCAGCGCGGCGCGGGGCCTGCTCGCCGCGGCCGGCGGCGCGGTAGGTGTTGGGTGCGCCGCCTGGCGCCGGCGCCGGGGCATCGAGCTTCATCGTCAACGACACCCGCTTGCGCGCCAGGTCCACTTCCAGCACACGCACCTTCACCACCTGGCCGGTCTTGACGACCTCGCGTGCGTCGTTCGTGAACTTGTGGCTGAGCTGGCTGACGTGCACGAGGCCGTCCTGGTGCACGCCCAGGTCCACGAAAGCGCCGAACTGCGCCACGTTGCTGACCGTGCCTTCCAGCAGCATGCCGGGCTGCAGGTCCTTCAGGTCGGTGACGCCTTCATTGAAGCGCGCCACCTTGAAGTCGCCGCGCGGATCGCGGCCGGGTTTTTCCAGCTCAGCCAGGATGTCCTTGACGGTGATGGCGCCGAAGCGCTCGTCGACAAAGCTCGCCGGGGCGAGTGTGCGCAGCACCTCGGCGCGG
>JANNWL010000399.1:0-2082 GCA_031414735.1 Burkholderiales bacterium
CTGGTGCAGCCGGGGCACATCTTTCCGCTGCAGGCACAGGACGGTGGCGTGCTGATGCGCGCCGGGCACACCGAGGCCGGTTGCGACCTGGCCGGCATGGCCGGGCTGGCGCCTGCTGCCGTGATCTGCGAGGTGATGAAGGACGACGGCAGCATGGCGCGGCTGCCCGACCTGGAAGTCTTCGCGCACGAACACGGGCTGAAGATAGGCACCATCGCCGACCTCATCGGCCACCGCAGCCGGCATGAAACGCTGATCGAACGCGTCGGCTCGCGCCCCATGCGCACGCCGCAGGGCGAGTTCGTGTGCACGGCGTTCCGCGACAAGAGCGGCGGCCTGCACATGGCGCTGACACACGGCCGCTGGTCGGCCACCGACGAGGTGCAGGTGCGCGTGCACGAGCCCTTTACGCTGCTGGACTTGCTGGACGTGGGCGGCGCCGGCCACTCGTGGCCGCTGCACGCCGCGCTGTCGGCGCTGCAGCGCGGGCCATACGGCGTGGCCGTGCTGCTGAACTGCACGCAGGACGCGTCGACCCTGATGCCGCAGCTGCTGCCTCAATCGACAAACAAGGGCAACGTGCCCGCCAAACCGCGCGCGCAGATGGACCTGCGCACCTACGGCGTGGGCGCACAGATCCTGCGCGAACTCGGCGTGCGCCGCATGCAACTGCTGGGCAGCCCGCGCCGCATGCCCAGCATGGCCGGCTACGGGCTCGAGATCACCGGCTTCCGCGCTGCCGCGGCCTGAAGGGGAGACAAACGCCATGCTGAACGCAGACCAAGGCAGTGCCGGCGAGCTGAATGGTGAGGGTCTGCGCATAGGCATCGTGCGCGCGCGCTTCAATGACGCGGTGACCTCGTCGCTGGCCGAAGCCTGCTACGCCGAGCTGGACCGCCTGGAGGTCGACGCCGACGACATCAAGCACGTCATCGTGCCCGGCGCGCTCGAGATTCCCCTGGCCCTGAAGGCCCTGGCCGACAGTGGCGACTTCGATGCGCTGATTGCGCTGGGCTGCGTGATCCGTGGCGAGACCTACCACTTCGAGCTCGTCGCCGACCAGAGCGCGGCCGGCTTGATGCGCGTGTCGCTGGACACACCCATCGTCATCGCCAACGCCATCCTGACCGTGGAAACCGAGGCCCAGGCCTGGGCCCGCGCAAGCGAGAAGGGCCGCGACGCCGCCCGCGTTGCGGTGGAAATGGCGAACCTGCTGGACGATCTGTCGTCATGACCGGCAGCCCCGTCGACAACGCCCCGGCGCCGGCGCCTTCGAAAGCCGCCAACGCTGCCGAGCCCAAGCGCGCGACCCCGGCACGCTCGGGCCGGCGCCGGTCGCGCGAGTTTGCGTTGCAGGGCCTGTACCAGTGGCTGGTGGCCGGGGGCGACGCGGCCTCGGGCGAGGCGCACATCATGGAGCTCGAAGAGTTCCACAAGTGCGACCGCGTGCACTTCGACACGCTGTACCGCGGCGCCATCGAACAGGCCGCCGCGCTGGACGCGGTGCTCAGGCGCCACATCGATCGCCGCCCCGAACACCTGTCGCCGGTGGAACACGCGGTGCTGATGCTGGGCACCTACGAGCTGATGCACTGCGTCGACATCCCCTACCGCGTGGCCATCAACGAAGCGGTGGAACTGGCCAAGAGCTTTGGCGGCACCGACGGCCACAAGTACGTCAACGGTGTGCTCGACAAGGCCGCTGCCGAGTTGCGCCCGCTGGAAGCGCGCGGCGCGCGTCAACGTCCCGGCGCGCAACCCACTCCACGGCCCGTGCTGCCCCCGCCGCCGCAGCCTGAGTGAGCCGGCCCGCGTGATCCGCACCGCCCGCCGGCTCGACCACATCGAGCCGTTCTATGTGATGGAGTGCGCCAAGGCCGCCGACGTCATCGCGCACAGCCCCGCATGCGACCCGGCCCGCGGTGGCGAGCCGATGATCTACCTGAACATCGGCGAGCCCGATTTCACGGCCCCCGCGCTGGTGCGCGACGCCGCCGTGGCCTGCCTGGACCGCGGCGCCACGCAGTACACGCACGCCACCGGCCTGCCGGCACTGCAAAGGCGCATCGCCGCCTGGTACGG
>JANNWL010000400.1:0-3921 GCA_031414735.1 Burkholderiales bacterium
AAGCCGCCATCACGCCGCGCACGAAAGCGATCGTGCCGGTGCACTACGCCGGCCTCGCGGCCGACATGCCGGCGATCCTCGCCATCGCGCGCCGGCGCGGCCTGAAGGTGGTTGAAGACGCGGCGCATGCGCTGCCCACCACTTGTGGTGGCGCGCTCGTCGGCACGCTCGCGTCGGATGCCTGCGTGTTCAGCTTCTATGCCAACAAGACCATGACCACCGGCGAAGGCGGCATGCTCGTCACGCGCAACGCTGCGCTGGCGCAGCGCGCCAAGGTGATGCGCCTGCACGGCATGAACCGCGACGCCTTCGACCGCTTCACCGCGAAGGTGCCCAGCTGGTACTACGAAGTGGTCGCACCCGGCTACAAGTACAACCTGACCGACATCGCCGCGGCCATGGGCATCCACCAGTTGAAGAAGGCGCACACCTTCCAGCAGCGCCGCGCGCAGATCGCAGCCGCCTACGACCAGGCCTTTGCAGGCCTGCCCTTGCTCACGCCGCCCCGGCCCGCGCCGGGCGACACGCATGCCTGGCACCTGTACGTGGTGCGCCTGGATGACGACGCGGGCATCGCGCGAGACCGTTTCATCGAACGCCTGTTCGAGCAGGGCATCGGCTGCAGCGTGCACTACATCCCCCTGCACCTGCACCCCTACTGGCGCGACCGCTATGCGCTGGATGCCGCCCACTTCCCGCACAGCCAGCACGCGTATGAACGCATGGTCAGCCTGCCCATCTACAGCCGCATGACGGACGAGGACGTGGCACGCGTGGTGGATGCGGTGCGAGATGTATTGGAGGTAGCATGAACTTCGAAAGAGGAGAGGGCAAATGAGCGCACTGGTTGAACCCATCATGACGCTGAAGGACTTCCTTGCCTGGGAAGACAAGCAGCCGGAACGGCACGAGTTCTACTTGGGAGAAATCTTTGCAATGGTTGGCGGCCGCCGCGCCCATGGCCGCGTGGTCGTGAACTTGCTCAGCGCCTTTCATCAGCAACTGGCAGGTTCCCCCTGCCAGGTCTTCGGCGAAACCATGAAGCTTCAAGTCGCCGATGACACGGTCTTTTATCCCGACCTGTTCGTCACTTGCGACAAGGCCGATCTCAGCACTGACACTGTCTTTCGCTCTCCCACACTCGTGATCGAGGTTTTGTCGCCCCGCACTCAGGGCTATGACCGCAGTCAAAAGTTTGCCGTTTATCGCCGCGTGACGTCGTTGCAGGAGTACGTTCTCATCGACCCCGACACCCGTCGCGTTGAGAGCTTTCGCCGCGGTGCTGACAGCTTGTGGACGCTGCACGACATGAGCGACGGCGATGCACTGGAGGCGGCCAGCGTGGGTGTGAAGGTGAAACTCACCGACGTCTTCCAGGGAACCGTCGCGCCACCCTGAGCTTGAATTGCGCCCGTCCCGTGGCCAAGCGCCTGTTCGACATCCTTGGCGCCACCCTCGCACTGGCCCTCCTGTCACCGCTTCTACTGCTGGTCGCCCTGCGCATCAAGCTCGACTCTCCTGGCCCGGTGTTCTTCCGCCAGGAACGCGTCGGCCGCCACGGCGTGCCATTCCGCATCCACAAGTTCCGCACCATGGCGCATGGCGCGCCGGGGCTGCAAATCACAGTCGGCGACGACCCGCGCATCACGCGCGTGGGTGCCGGGCTGCGCCGCACGCGCATCGACGAGTTGCCGCAATTCATCGACGTTCTGCAAGGCACGATGAGCCTGGTCGGCCCGCGTCCCGAGGTGCCGCGCTACGTGGCCCACTACCCGCCGGCGCTGCGTGGGCAGGTGCTGGCCGTGCGCCCCGGCATCACCGATCCGGCGTCGCTGGCTTTCATCGACGAGGCTGCACTGCTGGCGCAAGCGGCCGACCCCGAGCGCGAGTACATCGAAAGCATCCTGCCAGCCAAGCTGCAGCGCTCCGCCGCCTACGCCGCACGCGCCACGGTACGCAGTGACATCGCAGTGTTGATGCGCACCGTCTCGCGGCTGCTGACACCAAAATAGCTGGCACCCGTCCGCATGCCCACACCCCTCACCGCCTGGCACCGGCTGGACCTGTTCCTGGCCCGCCTGCGCCCGCACCGCGAACCGTTGTCTCTGCTGGCCGACGCGCTGGTCATCGCTGCCTGCTGGCACATCACCTACCTGTTTCGGCTGGGCTTCGAACGCTGGTCCACGGCCCGGCCCAGCTACGACCTGTGGGTGATGCTGGGCGTTGTCGCCCTGTACCTGGCCGCGTTGATCGCCGCCCGTGTGCCGCAGAGCATGTGGCGCTTCTCGGGCTTTGGCGAAGTCAAACGCCTGACCGTCGCCTGCGCCCTGGCCGGCACCGTGGCCGCGCTGGTGGTGGTGGCTCTGGGCCTGGCGAAGGTGCCGCGTGCCGTGCTGGGCCTGCACCCGGTGGTGGCGTTGATGGGCCTGTGCATCGTGCGCATCGGCTACCGCATGTTGTACGAACACGCGCGCAGCCGCATCACTGGCAGCGAGCGCGAGATCCGCCGCGCTGTGGTCATGGGCGCGGGTGCGGCGGCGCGGCTGTTGCTGGCCGGTATCCACGAACAGGGCTGGGTCGTGTTGGGCCTGCTCGACGACGATCCCGCCAAGGCACGCGCGCGCATCGGCGGTGTACCGGTGCTGGGCGGGCTGGGCGCCATCGCCGACAAGGCCGTGCGGGGTGCGGCCACGCACATCGTCATCGCCTTGCCCGGTGCCAGCCCGGCGCAACGCCGCCGAGCGCTGGAACTGGCCGCCGGCACCGGCCTGCCCGTGCTGACCGTGCCCACCGTGGACGAACTGCGCACCGGCAAGAGCCAGATCGAGCGGCTGCGTGACATCGAGCCCGAAGACCTGCTCGGCCGCGAACCCGTGGTGCTGGACGAGACCGGTGCGTCGCAGACGCTGCGCGGCAAGACGGTGCTCATCACCGGCGCCGGCGGCAGCATCGGCAGCGAGTTGTGCCGCCAGGTGGCGCGCTTTCAGCCTCACCGGCTGGTGCTGTATGAGCTGAACGAGTTCAACCTGTACAGCATCGAACAGGAACTCACGGAATCATTCCCCGCGCTGGAACTGGTGCGCCTGATCGGCGATGTGAAGGACCTCATCCACCTGCGACACACCTGTGCTGCGTGGCAGCCGCAGGTGGTGTTTCATGCCGCTGCGTACAAGCATGTGCCGTTGACGGAAGACCACAACGCCTGGGCTGCGCTGCGCAACAACACGCTGGGCACCCACCACGCCGCACTGGCCGCAGCCGAATGCGGGGCCGAGCGCTTTGTGCTCATCAGCACCGACAAGGCCGTCAACCCCACCAATGTGATGGGCGCCAGCAAACGCGCCGCGGAAATGGTGCTCAGCCAGATGGCGGTCGACCACCCGGGCACCCGCTTCATGGCCGTGCGCTTTGGCAACGTTCTTGGCAGCAGCGGCAGCGTGATCCCCAAGTTCAAGGAGCAGATCGCCCGGGGCGGCCCCGTCACGGTCACCCACCCGGACATCATTCGTTATTTCATGACCATTCCCGAAGCCGCGCGCCTGGTGCTTCAGGCTGCGGCGATTGGCCAGAGCGGGCAGGTGCTGGTGCTGGACATGGGCGAGCCCATGAAAATCGTCGACCTGGCGCGTGACCTGATCCGCCTGGCCGGCCACACGCCGGACGAAATCGCCATCGAGTTCACCGGCCTGCGTGCCGGCGAAAAGCTCTTCGAAGAACTGCTGGCTGACGCTGACGACACCGAACCCACCACCGTGCCGCGTTTGCGCGTGGCCCGCCTGGCCGACCGGCCCAGCGGCGTGCGCGAGTTGCTGGCCTGGGCAGGCCAGCCCGGGCAGCGCGACGACCAGGCGGTGCGCGAACACCTGATGTCTGCGGTGCGGGAGTACCGACCACCGAGCCGGTGAGACCCGGCGCTGCGGC
>JANNWL010000401.1:0-7402 GCA_031414735.1 Burkholderiales bacterium
TGTTCGAGGAGGGCAGCTTCAGCGGCAAGGGTCTGCTGAACGTGCAAGCCGTGCATGCCGTCCTGGCGCATCGCTTTCCGGACAACCAGGTGTTGAGCCACGACCTGCTGGAAGGCTCGCTGGCGCGCTGTGCCGTGGTCACCGATGTTACCGTGCTCGAGGATGCACCCTTCCATGCAGACGTGGCCGCAGCGCGCCTGCACCGCTGGACGCGTGGCGACTGGCAGCTCCTGCCCTTTCTGCTGCAGCCGCGGCGCTACCCCTTGCGGGCCATCAACCGCTGGAAGCTGCTGGACAACCTGCGCCGCTCCTTGGTGGCGCCGGCCAGTCTGGGCTTGCTGGGCCTCGTCTTGGCCGGGCCGGGGCTGGGCTTGGCACTTTCTCCCGTATGGATGCTGGCCCTGGTGCTGGCGGGTTTTGCGGCCGGCCCCTTGATGGGTGCGGTGGCCGGCCTGGCACCCAGCCGCGACGACATTGCCAAGCGCCACTTCTACCGCCAGGCGGGCGCTGAACTCGGCCGCGCGGTGGGTGGCGGCCTGTGGCACCTGAGCCACCTGCTGGCCCACGCGCTGATGTCGGTGGACGCCATCGCGCGCGCGCTGTGGCGCACGCTCGTCAGCCGCCGTCTGCTGCTGCAGTGGACCACGGCCGCCGCTGCCGAGTCTGCCGCGCAGGCCCGCGCGCACCTGGGTCTGCGCGGCGTGCTGCGCGCCCACTGGAGCGAGCCGCTGGTGGCTGCCCTCCTGGCCGCGGCGCTGTGGTTCAGCGGCACCGCGCACCCCGCCTGGGCGGTGGGCCTGTGTGGCCTGTGGGCGCTGGCGCCCGTGTTCACCTGGTGGGCCAGCCGCGCTGGGCCGCAGCCCGGTCACGAGCCGCTGTCGGCGGTCGACGCTGCCGAACTGGAGAGCGTGGCCCGCGACAACTGGCGCTTCTTCGAGCGTTGCGTGGGCCCGCAAGACCGCCACCTGCCGCCCGACAACCTGCAGACCGACCCTGCGGACCTGGTCGCGCACCGCACCTCGCCCACCAACATCGGCCTGTACCTGCTAAGTACCGCGTGTGCCCGCCAGTTCGGCTGGATCGGCACGCAGGACCTGATGCAGCGGCTTGAGTCCACGCTGGACACGCTGGACACGCTGGAGCGCAGCCACGGCCACTTCCTGAACTGGTACGACACGCAGACTGGCGCCGCGCTGCTGCCGCGTTATGTCTCCAGCGTGGACAGCGGCAACCTCAGTGGTCACCTGCTGGCCGTGGCGCAAGCCTGCAGGGACTTCGCCGCGCCGGTCCAGAGCGCGGGCGCAGCGTCCGCCCGCGCGCTGGCCGCGTCCCGCCAGCGCCTGGCGCCGCTGCTGGCGCGGTTCCCGGGCGGGCTCGACTCGCTGGCCGCCCGGGGGCAGGGCGCGTGGGTGCAACTCCTGGCCCTGCCGTCGACGGGTCAACAGTCCGTTGAATTCGGTGATGCAGCCGCAGCACCTGCCCGCGCCGCAGCGATGTCTGCCCTGCTTGTTCGAGCCAGTGACGAGTTGATGCTGCTGCGCCCATCCGCCGCAACCACGGCACAGGTCGATGCCGCGCCGGTGACGGACATTGCGGCAGACCAGTCCGCATTGCCATTGGTGAGCCCCGCCTTGCGCGAAGAACTCTGGTGGTGTCTGGCCGACCACCTGGCCACTTTGCGGTCGGCCGTCCTGGACACGACGTCGCTCGCACCAGCGTCGACTTTGGAGCCGGCGGCCACCGCAGCGCGCCTGCAGACCCTGGCGCAGCGCTGCGAGCGCCTGGCCTGGGAGGCCGACTTCGCCTGCCTGTACCACCCGCGCCGGCGCTTGATGCACCTGGGTTTGCGGGTGGCAGAGCAGGAACTGGACTCGGGCCTGTACGACCTGCTGGCCTCAGAGTCCCGGCTGACCAGCCTGCTGGCCATCGCCAAGGCCGATGTGCCCGTGGCGCACTGGGCGGCGTTGGGGCGGCCCTTCCATGCCCTGGACGGCAAGGCGGCCCTGCGCTCGTGGTCGGGCTCGATGTTCGAGTACCTGATGCCCGGCCTGGTGCTGGCCGAACCGCGCGGCAGCGTGCTGCGAGGCGCCTGCGAAGCGGCCGTGGCCGAGCAGATCCGCTTCGGCCGCGCCCAGCACCTGCCCTGGGGTGTGTCGGAGTCGGCCTACGCCGCACGCGACGACAGCCTGGCCTACCAGTACGCCCCCCAGGGCGTGCCGCGCCTGGCGCTGCGCAGCACGCCGCCTGACGACCGCGTGGTGGCACCCTATGCCACCACCATCGCCGCGCAGTGGTTGCCGCTGCCGGCCCTGGCCAATCTGCGCGCCCTGGCGGCCTTGGGTGCGCGCCAGCGCTACGGCTACATCGAAGCGCTGGACTTCACCGTGGCCCGGCTCAGCGGCCACCGTGGAGCCACGCCCGCTGACCGCGACTTCACGCCGGTCAGCACCTTCATGGCCCACCACCAGGGCATGGGCATCGTGGCGCTGGCCAACCTCCTGCAGGACAACGTGGCCCAGCGCTGGTGCATGGGCCACCCCCAGATGCAGGCGGTCGCCTCGCTGTTGCATGAACGCCCGCCGCGCGAGCTGGCGGCGCGTGTGGACCTGCCCGCCGGCCTGCCGCCACAAGCCTTGCTGGCCAAGCAGGCACGGCCACCGGGGCCCCTGCGCGAGGTCGTGCCCGGCACGAACGCGGTGGAGCCCACGCATGTGCTGGGCAACGGCAGCTACAGCGTCAGCTTGCGCGCCAACGGCGCAGGCACCAGCCGTTGGCGCGGCGTGAACATCAACCGCAGCCGCGACGATGCGCTGCGCGACACCCTGGGCAGCTTTATCTACCTGCGGCGGGCGCGCGTTGCGGCGCCGGTGTCGATCACCCAGCACCCCGCGCCCGACCCGCAGGCGCACTACACCAGCACCTTCCACGCCGACCGCGTGTGCTTCGACGCCACCTGGCCCCAACTGCGCACGCACACCACGGTGTGGGTGAGCCCGGAAGACGACGCCGAGTTCCGCCAGGTCGACCTCCACAACAGCGGTCAGGAAGACATCGACCTGGAAATCATTTCAGCCTTCGAGCCCACCCTGGCCGACGCGCGGGCCGACGAATCGCACCCCGCGTTCTCCAACCTGTTCGTCAGTGCCCATTGGCGGCACGACGCCCAGGCCCTGGTCTTTGCGCGGCGGCCCAGGCAAGGCAGCGAGGCCGGCTTGACGATGGCGCACTTCCTCGCGCACTGCGATGCGCCAGCCCATGCCCTGCGGGTGCAGACCGACCGGGCGCTGTGGTGGGGCAGGAACCAGGGCGCCAGCCAGGTGCGGGCAACGTGCCGGCCCCCGCCCGTCCCGGCCGCTGCGCCGGGCGATGGCGGCCCTGCGGACCCGTCGGCGCCGTTGCCGCTGGACACCGGCCTGGACCCGGTGTGCGCGTTGTCGGTGCGCCTGCGCGTCAGGGCCCAGGGCCAGGTCCGCCTGACCTTCGTGACGGCGGTCACGCCCCACGCCGACGGCATGCCGGCGCTGATCGACAAGTACCAGCGGGACAGCCACGTGCAGCGCGCTTCTTTGATGTCGGCCACGCTGATGGACATCCGGCTGCGCAGCATGGGCATCAGCGCGAAGAACTTTGCCTCGTTGCAGAGCCTGACGACCGCCCTGGTGTTCACCCTGACGCGGCATGACACCCCGCCCGCCGCGTCGGCACCCGGCTTGGTGAACGACAGGCGCCTGCTGTGGCGCCTGGGCATCTCGGGCGACCGCCCGCTGCTGCTCGTCAGCGCCACCGATGCGCAGTGCCTGCCCTTGCTGCGCAGCCTGGCGCAGGCCCTGCGCCTGTGGGCCTGGGGGGGCATCAGCTGCGACCTGGTGGTGGTCAATGCCGAACCGGCGTCCTACGACATGCCGGTGCAGCGCGAGGCGGGCGCGCTGCGTGACCGCCACAGCGCCGAGATGGGTGCGCAGCAGGGCGGGGCCAGCCAGGCCGCCCAGGCCGTGACAGGGCTGTTCCTGCTGCGCCTGGATGAACTGTCGCCGGCGGACCTGCACACACTGCGCAGCCTGGCCCGGGTGCATCTGCGCGGCGATGCCAGGCCCTTGTCACACCAGGTCAAGGCCTGGGCGCGGCCGCACGAGGCCGACATCCAGGCCCGCCAGGACACCTTCACCACGGCCGTGCCGGTGGCCAGCAGGCCGGGCGCGCCCGTGGTGGCGGCGCAAGGCCGCTTCGACGCCACCCACGGCAACTTCCAGTTCGACGTCCACACCCTCCTGCGGCCGCTGCGGCCGTGGATCAACGTCCTGGCGAACCCCGGTTTTGGCTGCCATGTGTCCGAAGCCGGCGGTGGCCACAGCTGGGCTGTCAACAGCCGCTTGAACCAGCTCACCGCGTGGTCGAACGACGCCCTGGCCGACCCGCCGTCGGACCACCTGTTGCTGCAGGACCGGCGCAGCGGCGAGGTGTGGAGCTTGACGCCTTCCGCCCACGCCCACCCGCACAGCCCCTACCGTGTCCAGCACGGGCAGGGCAGCACGCGCATCAGCCACCGCGTACGTCGCGACAGTGGCGACGTCGATGTGTCGGTCACCTGGTGCGTGGACCCGGTCCACGCCGTCAAGCAGATCCACGTGGAGGTCACGAACCGGGGGACGCGCACGCTGCATTGGCGGCTCATCGGCCTGGTCGAATGGCAGCTGGGCGCGACACGTGCCGACCGGGCCAGCGTCGTCACCTCGCCGCTCAGCCGCGTTCCTGGGCAGGCGCTGGGGTGTGACGCCGTGCTGGCCACGCAGCAGGAACACAGTGCCGGATTGGGCGGCGGCACGGCCTTTCTTGCGTTGTTGGGCGACGGCCCGGGCAACACCATCGACGCTGACACCGGCGGCGTCGACTGGACCTGCGACCGGCGTGAGTTCTTCGACGCGCGTGGCCGCCTCGTGGTGCCCGACCACCTGGGCCAGCGCAGCGGTGCGGGCGGAGACCCCTGTGCAGCGCTGGCCACACGCTGGCGTGTGGCCGCTGGCGCCACGGCATCACGCACCTTCCTGATGGGCTGGGCCGAAAGCGCCGACGCGGCACGGCAGCTGGCCCGCCAGGCGGCCACCGTGGCGCCGGCAGACCGGCTGAAGCTTGCGCTGGGACAGTGGGACGACCTGCTCCAGGCCACCGAGGTGAGCACGCCGGACCCGCTGTTCGACGCGCTCGTGAACCGCTGGCTGCTCTACCAGGCGGTGTCTTGCCGCCTGTGGGCCAAGGCCGGCTCCTACCAGGCCGGTGGTGCCACCGGGTTTCGGGACCAGCTGCAGGACACGCTGGCGCTGAGCTGGGCTGCGCCGCAGATGCTGCGCGCGCAGATCCTGTTGTGCGCCAGCCGCCAGTTCGTCGAGGGCGACGTGCAGCACTGGTGGCACGCCCCGGGCGGCGCTGGCGTGCGCACGCACTTTTCCGACGACCTGCTCTGGCTGCCCTGGGCCTGTGTGCACCACGTGCACGGCAGTGGCGAGTTGGCCTTGCTCGACGAGACGGTGCCGTTTCTCGAAGGTGCGCCGATTGCGGTCGGCGCCGAAGACGCCTACGACACGCCCCGCATCAGCACGCAGTTTGCGACGGTCTACGAGCACGCCGCGCTGACCATCGACCGCAGCCTGGCCGTGGGCGCGCATGGCCTGCCCTTGATGGGCAGTGGCGACTGGAACGACGGCATGAACCGTGTCGGCAGCCAGGGGCGGGGCGAGTCGGTGTGGCTGGCCTGGTTCCTGTGCCGGCTGGTGGCCGACTTTGCGCCGCTGGCGCAAGCGCGGGGCGACGGGGCGCGTGCCGGGCGCTGGTTGCAGGCGGCGCTGGGCTGGCGTGAGGCCCTGGAAACACAGGCCTGGGACGGCGCCTGGTACAAGCGCGCCTTCTTCGACGACGGCAGCCCGCTGGGCAGCAGCGCCAACGCCGAGGCGCGCATCGATCTGATCGCGCAGGCCTGGTCGGTGCTGTCGGGCGCCGCGCCGCTGGACGGGCAGCGTGAGCAGCAGCGTCAGCGGCAACACACGGCGCTCCAGTCCATGCACACGCAGCTGGTGGACGACAGCCACGGCCTCATCCGCCTGCTCGACCCGCCGCTGCAGCACGCCCAGCCCAGCGCCGGCTACATCCAGGCTTACCCGCCGGGGGTGCGTGAGAACGGCGGACAGTATTCGCACGGCGCCATCTGGGCGCTGATGGCGCAGGCCAAAGCGCTGCATGAGGCGCCCGACGCGGCCGCTGCGTCTGAGGCAGCCGAGTTGCCGTACCGCTACTTCACCTATCTGAGCCCGGCGCACCGCAGTGCCGACCCGCGCTGGGGCGCGGTGTACGGCCTGGAGCCTTATGTGATGGCCGGGGACGTTTGCAGCCAGCCGCCCTGCGCCGGGCGCGGCGGCTGGAGCTGGTACACCGGCGCGGCGGCGTGGATGCACCGCGCCGCGGTGGAGTCGATCTTCGGCCTGTCGTTGAATGCGCAGGACCTGTGTTTCTGGCCGGCACTGCCAGGGCACTGGCCCCAAGCCGGCATCACGCTGCGCCGCGACGGCCGCCGCATGCAGTTCCTGTTCGTGCGCGCTGGGGAGTCCGAGATTCAGTCCTTGGCGGCATCGCGCCGCGCCCAAGTCCTGCGTGTCGGCCAGCGCCTGCCCTGGCCGACGCTGACCAGCGACAGCAGCTTTGTGGTGCCACTGCCCGCGCTTGCCTGAAGGCCTTGGTCGGTGAAGCCGGCCCTGGTGCTGGCGGGCGCCACCGGCGCTCTCAGCCTGGGCGTCAGGCGGGTGCGCCCCGCACGGGCCGCCGTCCTACGCCGGGTCGAGCGCAGGGACTAGGGGCTGTGCGCAAGGGGCTGGCTACCGTGAGACATCGCCTCCATCGAGGTTGCATCAGGACCCCCTACACCCATGAACAGCACCTCAAAGGCATCCGCCGCCGCACTCAAGTCCAGCCACAGCGCCATGGTGCTGGACGAGGCAGCCCTCGAAGCCGCACGCCACGGCCTGGACGATGGTGCCGTGAACCCCAGCTACGGCCCGTGGCGCAAGGACATCATCAAGCTGCTCAACGACTCGTTGGCCACCGAACTCGTCTGCGTGCTGCGCTACAAGCGCCACCACTTCACCGCGCAAGGGCTGGCGTCACCGAAGATCGCCGACGAATTCCTCGTCCATGCCAACGAAGAGTCAGGCCACGCCGACCGTTTGGCCCGACGCATCGTGCAACTGCAAGGCGAGCCCGACTTCTCGCCCGACTCGCTCAGCAAGCGCAGCCACGCGGCCTATGACGACTCTGCCGACCTGAAGCTGATGATCCGCGCCAACCTCGTCGCCGAGCGGGTGGCCATCGAAAGCTACAGCCAGATCATCGCGCTCATCGGCGACAAGGACCCCACCAC
>JANNWL010000402.1:0-1770 GCA_031414735.1 Burkholderiales bacterium
TTGCGGATCGGCCCGGGTGCTGGCCGAGCAGCTCGCTGGACGTGACGCGCCGCTGGACGTGGCCCGGCTCGGTGTGGCGCGGCTTCGCTGACCAGCCCGTCAGGTTCAGAATCCCGCCATGACCCACTTGGGCGGCCCCCAACCCATCACACCCGGGGGTGCAACCCGCGCGCTCCACAGCGCGGCCGCGACGCGCCTGGCCGAGTCCTTGGCGCTGGCGCAGCATCCCCCCGGCACACTGATGGCGCGCGCCGGCTTGGCCGTGGCACAACTGGCGATGGCCATGGCACCCCATGCCCGGGTGGTGCGTGTCTTTGCCGGGCCCGGCAACAACGGTGGCGACGGCCTGGTGGCAGCACGGCACCTGCACGCGTTGGGCAAACAGGTTGTTGTCACGATGCTCGGCGACCCCGCTCGACTGCCGCCCGACGCTGCAGCTGCCCGGGCCGACGCTGCGGAAGCCGGGGTGCCGCTGCGGCGTTGGTCGGGCCAGGCCGACACGCCCACGCCATCGTGCGATCTGGCCATAGACGCCTTGCTGGGGCTGGGCGCCGCCCGCTCGGTCACCGGCGACCTGGCTGAAGCCGTCACCGCCATCAACCAGTGCGGCGCACCGGTGCTCGCCGTGGACATCCCCTCGGGCCTGAACCCTGACACCGGCGTCGCACTCGGCGGGCCGCTCGTGCGGGCACAGGTGACCTTGTCGTTGCTGACACTCAAGCCTGGCTGCTTCACGGCCGAAGGGCGCGACCACGCCGGACAGGTGTGGCTGGACAGCCTGGGCGTCGCGGCCGATGGGGCCACGGCGTTCCTGACCGGCACGCCGGGGGCGGTGGCACGCCTGCACGCGTCGCACAAAGGTCGCCATGGCGACGTGGCCGTGGTCGGCGGCGCGCGGGGCATGGTGGGCGCCGCCTGGCTGGCTGCGCGGGCCGCGCTGGCCGCAGGCGCCGGTCGGGTCTTCGTGAGCCTGCTGGACGACCAGGCAGCACCGATCGACCTGCAACGGCCCGAGCTGATGTCGCGCCCGCAATGGTGGCGGTCGACACCCGAGGTCCTGGACCGGACCACCGTGGTTTGCGGCTGCGGCGCAGGCGACCGCCTGACCGAGGTCCTGCCGCCGCTGCTGGCGCATGCCGGCCGGCTGGTGCTGGATGCCGACGCCCTGAATGCCATCGCCGCCGAGCCGGCCCTGCTGGCCGCCCTGCGCGCCCGCGCAGCCCGGACACGCGCCACGGTGCTGACGCCCCACCCGCTGGAAGCTGCCCGCCTGCTGGGCTGCAGCGTGGGCCAGGTCCAGCAAGACCGGATCGGCGCGGCCGTGTCATTGGCTGAACGCTGCCGCGCCACGGTGGTGCTGAAAGGGTCGGGCAGCGTAGTTGCCAGCGCGGGCGCCCTGCCCTGCATCAACCCAACCGGCAACGGCGCTCTTGCCACCGCAGGCACGGGCGATGTGCTCGCCGGCTGGATCGGTGGCCTGTGGGCGCAGCCCGACGCGCCAGGCGCCCAGGACGTGGCCACAGCGGCCGTCTGGCACCACGGCCGCGCGGCCGACCGGTTTGTGGCCGGTGGGAGCGCGGGGCCGCTCCTGGCGGCGGATCTGGTCGGGTGGATGGTGGCCGGCCGCCCTGCCGGCACTTGAACGCTGTTTGAAACCCGTCAGCGCCGCGTTCGCGGACGCGGTGCGGCACGCGTCGGCGCGGGCTTGCGCGAACGCTTGGCCGACCCGGCGGCCGCACCGGTCTTGCGGTCGCGCGCGGTGGCCTTGAC
>JANNWL010000403.1:0-2259 GCA_031414735.1 Burkholderiales bacterium
GGCCGCCACGTTCTGCCAGGACGCCGGCCGGCTGCAGCCCGCGCGGCACCACCTGCAGCAGGCGCAGCAACTGCATTGCAGCGACGCGAGCTTGCGCGCCTCGCTGCTGTCGCGCCTGGCGCGGCTGGTCTGGCGGCTCGACCGGGATGTCGTCAGGGCCCGCGCCCTCATCGAAGAAGCGCTGCCCTTGTCGCGCGAGGTGAACAAGCCCAACACCGAAGCTTCGTTGCTCAGCCTGAAGGGCCACTTGATCACAGTCGTCGACGGCGACCCCGAGCGCGCCGCGGCCTTCACCGGCCAATCGCTGGCGCTGTGGCAGCGTTCGGGCAACCGCCACCTCATCAACGCCGGGCGCTACAACCTGGCGGTGACGGCCATCCGCGCCGGCCGCGCCGCCGAGGTGCTGGACGAGCTGGCCGCGCTGGCCGATGAAGGCCGCGAGCTGCAGGACTGGGACCTGTGTTCAGGCGCGCTGGAAGCCCGCGGCACCGCGCTGTTGGCGCTGCGCCGCTGGCCCGAGGCCTGGACCAGCCTGCGCGAGAGCGTGGCCGTCGGCTGGGACGGCATGCAGGTGCTGGCCACCGTGTATGGCCTCTGGAACGTCGCGCCGGTGCTGGCCCGGCTGCGCCACGCTGAGCTGGCGGCCCAGACCATGGGCGCGGCCGAAGCCGTCTGGCGGCAGCGCTTCGGCGAGCCCGACCCGAGCGACCTGCGTGACCTGCGCCGCGTGCGCCGCTTCGTGCGCACGCTGCTGGGCCCCCAGGCGGCCCAGGCGGCCTGGGCTGCCGGCGCTGAGCGGCCGCTGGGCGACGCCGTGCAGTTGCTGCTGCAGGCCGACCTGGGGCCCTGACACCCTGCGCTGCGCTGGCAGCGGCGCAGGGCAGTGACCCCTCCACATCGGGGGGGTGAACAGGCGCCGGAAATTGCGATGGCGGAACGGTCGGCGGCAAACATTCACCTGTCACGGAGCCCCGCCATACCGGCGTGCCCGCCCCACCAGGAGACGACCCGATGCCCCGCTTTCATCGCACACCTGCCAGCGCAGCCACGCTTGCCGCCCTGTCCTGCGGTCTGCTGGCCGCGCTGGCCGGCCCCGCAGCAGCCGCCACGTTCAACTGGAGCAGTGGCGCCTTTGTGCCCGGCACGACCGCTCCCAGTCCGCTGATTGCGGCCGACGTGCTGAGCATCCAGACCGCCGCGGCCAAGTCCTTCAGCGCCGTCAGTTTCGTCAGCGCCGGCACCGTGAATTGGACCGGCAGCAGCGGCAACCTCAGTTTCTTGAGCGGCGCCAGCGTGGCCAGCAGCGGCTTGTGGGACGCGCACGGCGACGCCCAACTGGTCTATGGCGGTGGCACTGCCAGCACCTTCACCAACAGCGGCACGCTGCGCAAGAGCGCGGGCCTTGGCATCACGCAGATTGGCAATTCCAGCAGCACCCTCATCGTCAACAGCGGCACGGTCGACGCGCAAACGGGCACCATCGTGTTCGGCGGCGACAACACCTTCAACACCGGCACGGTGTTCACCGGTGCCGGCAGTGTGGTGGTCAACACCGCATCGGCCTTCAATGGCGCCTTCACGTCGTCCAACCTGACGCTGGCCGCCGGCACGCAGACCGGCCATGCCGCCGTGCTGAACGGGCAGGTGCAGTACAGCGCCGGCACGCTGGCCGGCGGCTGGACCGTGGCCTCGGGTGCGACGCTGAACGTGCAGGGCGCGGGCACCAAGTCGATCGCCGGCGCCAGCATCGACAACAGCGGCAGCGTGGCCTGGCAGGCCGGCAGCGGCAATGTCGCCTTCCTCAGCGGCGCCAGCTTGATCAACAACGCCGTGTTTGACGCGCAAGGCGACGCGGGGCTGATCTATGGCGGCGGCACCGCCAGCAGCTTCACGAACAACGGCACGCTGCGCAAGAGCGGCGGCACCGGCAGCACGCTGATCGGCAACTCCAGCTCGTTCGTCACCATCAACAACGGCACCGTCGACGCGCAAACCGGCACCATCACCTTCGGCGGCGCGAACACCTTCAACGCCGGCACCGTGTTCACCGGCGCGGGCAGCGTGGTGGTGAATACCGCGTCCAACTTCAATGGCGCTTTCACCTCATCCAACCTGACGCTGGCCGCCGGCACCCAAACCGGCAGTGCGGCCGTGCTCAACGGTCAGGCGCAGTTCGCGGCTGGTGTCTTGGCCGGTGACTGGACAGTGGCCTCCGGCGCCACCTTGAACGTGCAGGGCGCGGGCACCAAGACGCTGGCC
>JANNWL010000404.1:0-6082 GCA_031414735.1 Burkholderiales bacterium
GCGCGCCTTGTCGGGTGTCCACAGCCAGCCCGCGCCCAGCGCCAATGCCACTGCAAGTGCGAACAGCCAGGTCATGGTCTTGAATCTCATGTCGAAAGGGGTGCTGCGCGCATTGTGGGCGGTGGTCAGGGTAAAACCAGCGGCTGCGCAGCGGTGCAGGCCACCGTGCTGCCGGCTCCCACCCTTCCCACCGAGACAAAACATGCAAAGACGATCCTTTGTGCAAGGCGCTGCCGCCGCCGCGCTTGGCGTGCCGCACCTGGCCGGCCTGGCGCAGCAGAGCGTGACGCTGAAGTTCCACACCTTCATGGCGCCGCTGAGCAATGTGTGGCTGACGATGCACAAGCCCTGGATGGACAAGGTCGAGAAGGACAGCGGCGGGCGCATCAAGTTCGAGGCCTACCCCGCCATGCAGCTCGGTGGCACGCCGGTGCAGCTGTACGACCAGGCGCGCGACGGTGTCGTCGACATCGTGTGGACGCTGCCTGGCACCACCGCGGGCCGCTTCCCGCGTCTGGAGGTCTTCGAGCTGCCCTTCATGATGAACAACGCCGAGGCGACGTCCAAGGCCTGTTGGGAATACGTTCAGACCCAGTGCCCCGACGAGTTCAAGGACACGCATGTGCTGGCCCTGCAGGTGCATGGGCCCGGTGTGATCCACACCGTGGGCAAGGCCGTCAGGAGCGCTTCAGACCTCAAGGGCCTGAAGGTGCGGGGGCCGACACGTCAGGTGACCAAGCTGCTGGGCGCGCTGGGTGCCACGCCGGTGGGCATGCCGCTGCCGCAGATTCCCGACGCGCTGAGCAAGGGCACCATCGACGGCTGTGTCATCCCCTGGGAAGTGGTGCCCTCGGTGAAGGTGCACGAGCTGGTGAAGTTCCACAGCGAATTCGCCACCAGCAGCCCGGCGGTCTACACCGCCACGTTCGTGATGGCCATGAACAAGCCCAAGTACGAGGGCCTGGCGCCTGACCTGAAGCGTGTCATCGACGCCAATTCTGGCATGGCGGCTTCCGCCTGGCTGGGCCGTACCCAGCAGGGCAACGACGCCAGCGGTCGCAAGAGCGCCACCGACCGCGGCAATGTGGTGCACACCTTCACGGCGGCCGAGACGCAGGAGTTCATCAAGCTGTCCAGCACCATCGACGACGAATGGGTCGCCGACATGGACAAGCGCGGCTTCAAGGGCCGTGCGTTGCTGGACAGCGCGAAGGCGCTGATCGCCAAACACGGACGGGCCTGAGGCGCCAGAAAGGACCAGCGTGTTCGAAGCCGGCCGGCGCTTGCGCATGCGCTCGCCCGAAAAGCCAAGCCCTAGCTGTTGGCAGGGTCGCCTGGCGCGGCGCCCGACATCACGATGTCGGCGCCGCCTCTGCTGGGTGACGTTTCATCGATGACGATCGGCTTGCCGATGCCCTTGCGGCCCTGGGTGGCCGGGGCGGGGGCTTCCTTCGCTGCGGTCTTCTCGGCGGGTGCTGCCGTCGCGGGGGCATTCTTGGTGGCCATGGGCCTTCTCCTGAAGTTGTTGGGCGGCCGCAGGTTACAAGACGACACGGCCGTAAGCAAGACAGTTGAACTGTGGGGCTAACGCTTGTAGATGGTGAGCGGCAGCAGATCGCCGTACATGCGAAAGACCGAGGTCTGCCCTTGGGTCGTCAGGTACGGAACCAACTCCTGAATGGCCGCAATCAGGCCCAGCATGCTTACCGCGTGTTCATCGCCACCCTTGTCCTCTGCCACCAGCGACTTCTCCTGTTCCAGTGCAGTGAGCAGGGCGGCGGTGAAGAAGCCGTGGCCCGCGCTGACATTCTCGTGGGCGAGCGCTTCGCTGCGTGCGGCGTTCATGACGTAGATGCCACGTTCGTTGACCGCAGAGATGCGCCGGGACACTTCCTCAGCGTTGACCCCGGCCAGGGTGTTGGCGCCGGCCATGCCGGAGTGGCAGGCGTCCATGGCGATGACGACCTCGGCCGGCACGGCGGTGGCAATCCTGCCGACTTCGACCATCGACAGACCGGTGTCGTCCAGCCTGTCGGGGCGGGGGTCGAGATCGTGGTTCCAGAAGTAGAGCTTGGACTGGCCTTTGATGCGCACCCCGTGGCCGGCGAGGAAGACGAACAACACGTCACGCTCGGCGGGGTGGGTCTTGTCGCGGGCCCAGATCTGCGCGCACAGGGCGTTCAGCGCGTCCAAGATGAGGGCCTTGGTGGCCTGCTCATCGGTCAGCAGGCTGGCATGCACTTCCTTGAAGGCTTTGTTGGAGGGCTGAATCGCCTCGTCTGTTTGCGTGCCGCTGAAGCGGCCCTTGCCCAGGGCGTCGTGCACGGCGATGGCGTCCTTGTGCGCAAACTTCAACGGCTTGAAGCCTTCCGCCGCCTCGGTCCCCGCCGCAGCGAACTGCGACACACCCACGCAAAGCAGGTACAGGTTGCCGGGCAAGGTGTCGGTGCTGGTTGTCGTGATGTCTGCAGCGGGGCCCTGCACAGTGTGTGTCACGGGCAGCGAACGGGACCGCTTGCCCTCGGCCAGCAGCTTGAAGATGTTCGGCCCGGGCTGCAACGGCCGCGTTACCTTGTATTCGCCCGTGGCCGACAAGTTGGGCGCTTCCCACGCGAAACGCTTGTTCTGCACCAGCCAAACCCGCCGCACCGGGTTGTCGGGGGCTGGCGATTCGACCCTGAAGCGCAGCGTGACCTGCTCGCCGAGCACCGCGCTGCCCGTGGCGGCCATCTCGACGACGGGCGGCAGCATCGAGGTCACATCCACCGTGGGGATGTCCACGCCTTGCGCCCGGGCCTGCGCTTCGCCGCCGTGCTGGACGATGGCGCGAATGAGATCACGGCGGTAGAACTGGGGGCTGAAGCGGTCGCTGGGCAGGAACAGGGCTTCCTGCGTCGGCCCGCGGTTGACGTGGTAGCCGAAGTGCCGGTCGCCCTTTCGGCTGGCGGTGTAATAGCCGCTGCGGCTGAAGAGCACCCACTCGTCGTCGTTGCCCACGAAGAGGGTCAGGTCCGGTGGCGCAGTCCGGCTGTCGCCGGCGCTGCGGCCGCGCAGCGGAATGCTCGGGCCGGGCGCGTCCGCGCGCAGCAGCCACCGGGTGGATTCGGTCTTGCAGTGGTCGGCCTCGCCCGCACCCACCGCGTGCAGCGTCATGGTGTTCATGTTGAAGCGTTGCTGGCGCTTCGGGTGTCCGGCAGGCAGTTGCCGCTCGGGCACGGCACCGAAGCCGATCTGGCCGTGTTCGTCGATGCCGGCGTTCCACAGCCTGCGCCCGGCGCCGCGCAGCGTGGCCACGGCTTCGCCGACCCGATGGGCTGGGCTCCAGAAGTGCAGCGCCTGGTTGTCGCCGCCGCTGCTGGCCACCGTGCCGTCGGCGCAAAAAGCCACGGCCGCGATGGTGTCGTCATGGCCGAAGTACGTGCTCTTGAGCTGGAAAGCGCCGACGGCGGTGTCGTACACATCGATCTGCACGGTGCCCCAATCAGGTTGGTTCGCGTGCAAACCAACGACCAGTTGGCCCCCTGTGCTGGAAAAGGCCAGGGCTGACGCGGCGGTCAGCGTGGCTGTGCTGGCAAGCGGCTGGCCCTGGTGGTCGCAGCACAGCACCTGCCCCAACGACCCGTTCAGCACGGCGCTGCCGGCCACGGCGGCGAAGGCCGCGCTCAAGGCCAAGGTCGACGGGTCGATCGGCCCGTCTGTCAGTGCGCTGTGCTGCACGCTGAGCTGCCCAGTGCCCGACAGGCGAACCCAGGACAGCCGCCCGGCGCCGGGGCCGTCGCGACTGATGGGGTTGGTGGCCACGACGATGTGGGCATCGCCGCCTTTCGACGCGGGGCCGGGCACGAAGCGCGCCGCGACAGGCGCGTCGTCATCGCCCGCGCCGGTCCCGAACGTCGCCGATCCGACCCTGTCTGGCGCCTGTCCAAAGCCGGCGTGCAGCACCTCGTCCCAGGCCCAGGTGTGCAGCGTGGCGCCCGCACCCGGGCCGCAGGCAGCCACCAGCAGCCAGCGGCCGTCGGGGCTGAAGTCCAGGTCCACCCAGCGCCCGGGGTGGCTGAAGGCGGCTTGCAGCTTGCCGCTGGCCAGCGCGAAGACCTGCAGTTCGGTCGTCAAGCAGGCGCGGCTGCCCCCGCCGCTGGCCCGCCACGACTTCAGCACCACCACCCAGCAGCTGTCGCGGCTGATGGCGAAGCGCACGACCTGGCCCTGGCCGGGCGTGTCGTCCACACCCGGGCCTATCTGCCCACGCAGCACGCGCAGGCGCTGGCGCGTGGCGGTGTCCCACACCCGCAGCGTGCAGTCGCCAGCGCTCACCAGCGTCTTGCCGTCGGCCGTGAGCTGCATCTGCCGCACGGGGGCGCTGTGCTGGCCTGTTTCCAGCCGCAGCAAAGCCCCCCCGAGAGCAACGGCCTGGTCCGCGCGCGCTGCGCTGGCGCCGGTGGGGTCGGCACGCGCTGTCATGGCCTGCGGCCTGGGCTCATGACCCCTGGGCCAGGGCCCGGTGTTCGCTCACGTGCAGGTATTCGCGGCGCGTGGTGGTGTCGGCGATGCGTTCGCTGCGCAGGCGCAGTTCGGCCCGGGCGCGCGCCAGCAGAGCCGCCGCCCGCGGGTCGCCGCAGGCCACCAGCACGCGGTGCGCCGTGTGGTGCAACTGCAGCGGCAGGCAGGGCCCGGTCATGTCAGTCTGCGGGTGCAGCAGGGTCGGCAGCAGCTTGTTCAGGGCCGCCAGCGCCTGCGGGCCTGCGTTTTGCCCGCCGCCAGCCAGCAGCAACTCGGCCCGCGCGGCCTGCACTTCGAGTGCCGGCAACGACCCGCCCAGCTCGTCGGCAATGGCGCCGGCAGCGTCCAACACCTGTTGCGCCTGCGCGTATTGGCCCAGATTGGTCAGGATCAGGCTGAGGTGAAGCTGCGTGCTGCCCTCGATGGAGCGCAGGCCGATGTCGCAGGCGATGGCCAGCGCACTGTGCATCGTCACCCGGGCTTGTTCGGTTTGCCCCAGGGCGAACTCGGTCAAGCCGATGTTTTCCAGCACGATGGCTTCGCCACGCCGCGAGCCCCCCGCGCGCAGCAGTGCCAGCGACTGTGCAGCCACGTCAAGCGCCCGCCGGTACTGGCCCAATTCACGGTGGGCCTCGGCCCGGTTGGTGAGCGCAAAACCGCGCTGCACGGGCTCGTTGGCGTCGGCAAAGATGCGCGCGGCCTGTTCGGCATACACGCCGGCCTGGACGAAGTCGCCCGACACCAGGCAGGCGCTTCCCATGTTGTTCAGTGCCACGGCTTCGCCCGGCCGGTTGCCAATCTTGCGGGCGATGCGCTGGGCCTGCTCATACCGGCTCAGGGCCAGCACGAACTGGCTCTGCGCCTTGGCGATGACGCCCAGGTTGTTGCGCAGATAGATCTCGTGGCGGGCGTCGCCCGCCTGCTCCGCAAGTTGCAGCGCCTGCTCCATCAAGCCCTGCGCGCCCGGGTAGTCACCGGCATGCCAGCGCAGCAGACCCAACTGGGTCAGCGCGTCGTATTCGCCGCGCCGATAGGGCTGCTGGCGAGCCAGCGACAAGGCGTGTTCCAGGTGCTGCTGTGACGCGGCGGCCTGGCCGGCGTAGAACATGGCGCGTGCTTGCAGCAGCACGGCGTCGACCAGCAACTCGGGCGCCTGGCGCAGGGCCTGGGCGTTGGATTCGAATGCCTGGATGGCCGCCTGGGCGCTGGCTTGCGCTGCGCCATAGTCGCCGGCGTCGGTCTCCAGCTTGGCGCGCCGCGTCGCCACGCGGGCGCTCCACAGCAGGCTGTCGTCCAAGGTGGCGACCAGACCGTCCAGTTCGCTCAGGTCGCGCCTGCGCAGGTCGTGCTGGCCCAGCAGGTCGAGCACGGCCTCACGCTGCAACAAGACCTCGGCCCGCTTGGGCCTGTCCGCGGGCGTCATGAGTTCCAGGGCCTGGCGGAAGTAGTCCAGTGCCTGCTGGTTGGCGTAGGCCTCTGCGGCTTGCGTGCCGGCCACGCAAAGGTAGTGGCAGGCCTTGTCGCGGACCTCGGCGCGCGCGTAGTGGTGCGCCAGTTGCGGCGCCAGCAGGCCCAGGCGGTC
>JANNWL010000405.1:0-13134 GCA_031414735.1 Burkholderiales bacterium
GCGGCCAGGTGCGCACCTGGACGCCCGACGGCAAGCCCGAGTGGATGTACGGCACGCACCAGGACATCCAGGACCGGCACGCGGCCGAAGAGCGGCTGCGCGACAGCGAAGCCTTTCTCGAGCGCGTGGGCGCAGTGGCCGGGGTGGGCGGCTGGGAGTACGACGTGGAGCGGGGGCGGCTGACATGGACCCGGCAGACCTGCCGCATCAGCGGCGTGGGCGACAGCTACGAGCCCACGCTGCACAAGGCGCTGGCCTTCTATGTGGGCGAATCGCAGGATCGCATGGCGCGCGCCATGCACGAGGCCGCGGATACCGGCCGTTCTTTCGACCTGGAGCTGGCCTACCGCAGGGCCGACGGCAAGGACCTCTGGGTGCGTGCCGTCGGCCATGCCCAGGGCGAGGCCTACGGCACGGGCGCAGGGCCCCGTCGCGTGGTCGGCGCATTCCAGGACATTACCGAGCGCCGCCGCAGCAGCGAGGCCTTGCTCGAAGCCAAGGCCGCCGCCGAGGCGGCCAGTGCGGCCAAGAGCGCCTTCCTGTCCAACATGAGCCACGAGATCCGCACGCCGCTGAACGCGGTGATCGGTGTCACGCACCTGCTGGCCGACACGGCCATGAACGACGACCAGCGTCTGCTGTTGAGCAAGGCGCAGTTGGCGGGCCGTTCGCTGCTGGGCATCGTCAACGACGTGCTCGACCTGGCCAAGATCGAAGCCGGCGAGGTCTCGCTCGATGAAGAGCCGTACCAGCCCCAGGCGCTGCTGGGCGAGATCGATTCGGTGTATGCCCCGCTGGCGCGCCAGAAGGGGCTGGCCTTCACGGTCGAGGTGGCCCCCGACGTGCCCGCCTGGCTGCACGGCGACAGCACGCGCCTGCGCCAGGTGCTGGTGAATTTGGTGGGCAACGCGCTCAAGTTCACCAGCCTGGGGGGCATCCAGGTGGAACTGGCGTTGACCGACCTCTCCCCTGAGCGCTGCAACCTGTTCTTGCGCGTGAAGGACAGTGGCATCGGCATCGACCCGGACGTGCAGGCGCGGCTGTTTTCGCCTTTTATCCAGGCCGATGTTTCGACCACGCGGCGCTACGGCGGCACGGGCCTGGGGCTGTCCATCGTCAAGCGCTTGGCGCAGATCATGGGCGGCGAGGTGGGCGTGAACAGCACGCCGGGCGTCGGCAGCGAGTTCTGGATCGCCCTGCCACAGGCCGTGCCGTCAGCCGGCGACGCGGAATCGGCGTCGCGCGGCCACGGCATGCTGGAGGTGCTGGTGGTCGACGACAACCCGGTCGACCGGCTCGGCCTGGCGTCGCAGGTGCGCGCGTTGGGTTGGCAGGCGCTGACGCTGGACTCCGGCCCCGCGCTGGTGCGCGAAGTGCAGGAGCGCCTGGCCAGTGGCCGCATGGCGCCGGACGTTGTGCTGGTGGACTGGCAGATGCCGGGCATGGACGGCTTGCAGGCGCTGGCCGAGCTGGCGGCGCACATGGGCGCCGGGCAGGTGCCCGCGGCGCTGGTGATCTCGGCGCACGAGCGCAGCCGCATTGCCGGCCTGGACCACAACCACCTCGCCGACCACATCCTCACCAAGCCGGTGGGTTCGTCGGCCCTGTTCAATGCCGTCAACGACAGCCTGGCGCGCCGCCAGGGCAGCACCGAAAAGGTGCTGCTGTCGACGCGCGTCGACGCCACCGATGCGCTGTGGCTGGCCGAAGTGCGCGTGCTGCTCGTCGACGACAGCGACATCAATCTCGAAGTCGCGCGGCGCCTGCTCGAACGCCGCGGTGCGCACGTGCAGACCTGCATCAGCGGCCGCGAGGCCCTGGACCGGTTGCGCGCCGCACCTGCGGCCTTCGATGCCGTGCTGATGGATGTGCAGATGCCCGACATGGACGGGCTGGAGGCCACGCGGCGCATTCGCGGCGAGCTCGGCCTGCGCGAGCTGCCGGTGATCGCGCTGACCGCCGGCGCGCTGGTTGAAGAGCGACGGCGCGCGCTGGACGCCGGGATGCAGGGCTTTCTGCCCAAGCCGCTGGACCCGTCGCAGCTGATCCGCATGCTGCGCCGTCTTGTCGAAGCGGCGCGCGGCGCCGCGCTCCCGGTGAAGGGCCTGGACATCAGCCCGGCGCCGGGCGGCACGGCCTGGCCACTCATCGACGGCATCGACACGGCCGACGTCGCCCGGCGCCTGGGTGAGGACGTGCCGCTGTTCATGGCCATGCTGCGGCGGCTGCTGTCCGAGTTCGGTGACCTCCCGGCGGAGGCCGATGCGGCCGATGCGGCCGCTGCCTGGGCAGACGGCACCGCGCAGCGGACGACGCTGGCGGCGCGCATGCACAAGCTCCGGGGCAGCGCGGGCACCATCGGCGCGCGTGAACTGCACCGGCTCGCCACCGCGGCCGAGGCGGGCCTGCGTGCACCCGGCGCAGACGCCACCGGTGCCGTGCGCGATGTCGGGCTGGCAGTGGCGCGGCTCGCAGCGCAGAGCCGCACCGTGCTGCCCCCAACACAGCCCGGGGCCGATGACGAGGGTGGCGTGCGGCAGACGTTGTCGACGTCGTCCGTTGGCGAGGTGCAGGCCCTTGCGCGAGCCCTGCGCCGCCAGGACCTGGCGGCGATCGAAGGCTTCAAGCGCCTGGAGCCGGTGCTGCGCGGCGCACTGGGTGCCTCGGCCACGCGGGCGGTTGCCACGGCCCTGGAGTCGCTCGAGTTCGCCCAGGCCCTGGAACTGCTGGTTTCGGGCCTGCCGTCGGTCGCATTGGCAGCGGCCCGGCCCGTGGCGCTCGCCGGCTCCTTGGCTACAGTTTGATACAGCTGCGTCGATAAAGCAGTTGCATGGGGGCCGTCTTCCCCTGAGAGGCAGTCCACGATGCACACGATCACGCACCAGTCGCAGCCCGGAATCCTGTTGGTGGATGACGACGTGATGACCATCCACGCCCTGAGCAAGGCGCTGCACGGCATGGGCAGCCTGCATTTCGCCAAGGGCGGCCACGAAGCGCTGCGCGTGGCTCGAAGCGAGGCGATCGACCTCATCCTGCTCGACGCCGAGATGCCCTTGATGAGCGGCTTCCAGGTCTGCGAGGCGCTCAAGGCCGACCCAGAACTGGCACACATCCCGGTGATCTTCGTCACCAGCCACGCCGAGCAGGACATCGAGCAGGCGGGCATGGCGATGGGCGCGGCGGACTTCATCGCCAAGCCCATCCGCCCGGTCATCGTCGCTGCGCGCGCGGCCACGCAGATTCGCCTCAAGCGCGCTGCCGATGAGTTGCGCGGCCTGGCGCTGGGCGACAGCCTCACCGGCTTGGCCAACCGCCGAGCCTTCGACGCAGCACTGGCCCGTGAGTGGGGCCGCAGCCATCGGCGCAGCGAACCGCTGTCGGTCATGCTGGTCGATGTGGATCACTTCAAAGCCTACAACGCGCACCATGGCCGCCGCCGCGGTGACGAGTGTCTGGTCAACCTGGCCCAGGCCCTGACCGGCAGCCTGAAGCGGCCGGCCGACATGGCCGCGCGCTACGGCGATGGGTCGTTCGCTCTGATGCTGCCATTCACTGACCGAGCAGGCGCGATGGAGGTCGGACGGCGCGTCCTGAGGCAGGTGGCCGGCCTGTGCATCCCGCACGGTGCAGCCGGTGCGGGGCCGTCGGTCACCGTGTCCATCGGCGTCAGCAGTTACGACGAGGAGTGCGACAACTGGGTCTCCGACGGCCGCAACACGCGACAGGGCGAGCCGGTGAGTGTGTGCGCCACCGACCTCGTCGAGGCCGCCAGCCTGGCGCTGGCAGAGACGAAGAGACTGGGCCGTGCCGATGAGAGCTTTGTGTCGATCTATCGCGCCGTGGCCGAGCGCATGGCCGACCAGCCGTTGGCTTGACGGCGCCGACTGCCTGCGGGGCGCAGGCCGCCTTGGGGGCCCCACGCGCTGTCAACGCCCGTAGTCGAGCTGAATGCGCTGCTGCAGGCTGCGCGCCATGCGCAGGGTCTCCTTCAGCATCCGGCGCTCGATGTCGTTCAGCGTCAACGTGTCGATGGCGTTGGGGTTGTCGCCAGGCGCCAGGCGCTGGCCCAACTGCACCTGCAGGCGCAGCATCTGCAGGAACTCAAATCCCGCCACCCAGGCATTGCTTTCGGCGGCTGCCACACCCATCCGCGGCGCGGCCGACTGCAGGCGCGCGCGCGTGCCCAGCGCCGGCAGCCCGAAGGCCAGGGCGTACAGCCGGGCGGCGTCGACGAACATCGTCGTGCCTTGCAGCTTCAGGTCCAGCAGTTCCTGTCCCCGCACCTGGGTCGTGGCCAGGGCGCCGCGCCAATTCAGCGGCGCGCCGTGGCGCAAGGCGTTGTCGGCCATCTGCTTGATGAAGCGCGGCACAAGCGCTGGCAGCGTGCACAACAACGACTGCAGCGGTGCGGCCAGGGCCGCGTTGCCACACAGCGGGCGCAGGTCGAAGTAGATGCTGGCCTGCAACAGATGTTCGGGCGTGCCGTCTTCGACCCACTGCGTGAAGCGGTCGGCCCATTCTTGCGGGCTCAGGCAGCAGGCCGGGTTGCTGGCCATCACGCCGCCCGTGCACAGCGGGTAGCCGCAGGCATCCAGCGCCTCGTTGACCTCGCGGGCAAAGGCCAGCCAGCGCGCACGCTCATGCTCTTGCACCTGCTGCGGGTCGTGCGGCGCAAAGACCAGACCGTTGTCCTGGTCGGTGGCCACGGTCTGCTCGCCGCGCCCCTCGGAGCCAAAGCTCAGCCAGCAGGCCTGCTGCAGGTCCAGCCCTCGCTGCTGCGCCACCAGATCGACCAGCCGGCTGGTGAGCAGGTCGTTGAGGTGGCTGATCAGCTCGGTGAGCTGGCGTGCCTGCACACCTTGACTCAGCAGGTTGCGCGCGAAGTCGTGGATTTGGGCTGCCAGCGGTTTCAGCGCAGCCAGATCGGTTGCGCCGCGCAGGCCCGAGCCCAGCTGCTTGATCGACAGCCGCTGCAGGCTGAAGAGGTCACGCTGCGAGACCACGTTGACCACGCGGCCTGCTTCGGTGATGGGCACCTGGCGCACGCCCTGGCGCGACATCAACAACGCGGCGTCCTGCAGCGTGTGTTCGGTGCTCAGGCTGGCCACGGGTGAGCTCATGACCTGGCCGATGGGCGTGTCCAGCGACAACTGCGGCAAGGTGATGCGCCCCAGGATGTCGGCCCGGGTGACGATGCCCTGCAGCGCGCCCGCGTCGTCCAGCACCAGCACCGAGCCGACGCGCTGTTCATGCATGCGGCCCAGCGCCTGGCGCAACGGGGTGCCGGTGTGGCAGGTCAGAGGTTGGCGCACCGGCAGGTGCGCCAGTGCGGTTTCCATCGACTGCTCGGCCTGCGCAGCGGCCGCGTACTGCGCCTGCATGGCACGGTGAGACAGCGTCAGGGGGTGCATCACCCTGCGGCCCAGGAAGTCGGCCAGCGGCGGCGGCTGCTTCAGCCGATGCGGCCGAGCAGGAGGTACTCCATGAGCGCCTTCTGCACATGCATGCGGTTTTCGGCCTCATCCCACACCACCGACTGCGCGCCGTCGATGACCTCGGCGGTGACTTCCTCGCCGCGGTGCGCTGGCAGGCAGTGCATGAACAAGGCATCGGGCTGGGCCACGGCCATCATGTCCTCGTCCACGCACCAGTCGACAAAGGCCTTGCGGCGTTCTTCGTTCTCGGCCTCGTAGCCCATGCTGGTCCAGACGTCGGTGGTGACCAGGTGCGCGCCCTCGCAGGCTTGAGCCGGGTGGTCGAAGACCTTGTAGCAAGCCGTGTCGCGGATGCCCGCTGCGGTGGGGTCGACCCCGTAGCCGCTGGGCGTGCTGACGTGCACCGTGAAGCCCAGGATTTCTGCGGCCTGCAGCCAGGTGTTGGCCATGTTGTTGCCGTCACCCACCCAGGCCACGACACGGCCCTGGATGCTGCCGCGGTGTTCGATGTAGGTGTAGATGTCGGCCAGGATCTGGCACGGGTGGTACTCGTTGGTCAGGCCGTTGATCACCGGCACGCGTGAGTGCGCGGCAAAGCGCTCGAGCATGCTTTGCTCGTAGGTGCGGATCATCACCAGGTCGACCATGCGGCTGATCACGCGTGCGGTGTCTTCGGCGGGTTCGGCACGGCCGAGATGGCTGTCGCCAGTCGTCAGATGGACCACCGAACCACCCATCTGGTACATGCCAGCCTCGAAGCTGACACGGGTGCGCGTGCTGGCCTTCTCGAAGATCATGGCCAATGTGCGGTCGACCAGCGGCTGGTAGCGCTCGTAGTTCTTGAAGCGCGTCTTGATGGTGCGCGTGCGCTCGAACAGGTAGGCGTATTCCTCGGCGCGCAAGTCCTTGAACTGGAGGTAGTGCTTCATCAGGGAGTGGCCGGGCTTCATGCTTCCGCGAGAAAGGCCTTCACCAGCGGGCACAGGATGGCCACGATCTGCGCCGCCTCGTCATGCGACAGGATCAAGGGCGGCACGATGCGGATGACGCGGTCGGCCGTGACGCTGATCATCAGCCCCGCCGAGGCTGCGCGCCCCAGCAAAACGCCGCAGGGCCGCGCCAGTTCGATACCGATCATCAGCCCCGCGCCGCGGATGTCGACGACGCCCGGCAGCCCGGCCAATTCGCGCTGCAATCCGGCGTGCAAGGTTGCACCGACCGCTGCCGCGTTCGCCATGACGCCGTCCTCTTCCATGATGCGCAGCGTCTCGACACCGGCCCGCATGGCCAGCGGGTTGCCGCCGAAGGTGGTGCCGTGGTTGCCCGGGCCCAGCACGTCGAGTGCCCTCGGGCCGCACACGACCGCGCCTACCGGCACGCCCGAGCCCAGCCCCTTGGCCAGGGGCATCACGTCGGGCTGAACGCCGGCCCACTGATGCGCGAACCACTTGCCGGTGCGGCCGATGCCGCACTGCACTTCGTCCAGCATCAGCAGCCAGTCCTGTTCATCGCACAGCGCGCGCAGGCCCTGCAGGTATTCCCAGCGGCTGGGGTTGACGCCACCTTCGCCCTGGATGGTTTCCAGAAACACGGCCACCACGTTGGGTCGCGTCCGCGCGACCTCTTGCACCGCCGCCAAATCGTTCAGGGGCACGCGCACGAAGCCCTGGACCAGGGGGCCGAAGCCCGCTTGCACCTTGGGGTTGCCGGTGGCCGACAAGGTGGCGATCGAACGGCCATGAAAGGCGCGCTCGTAGACGATGATTTCGGGGAAGTCGATACCGCGGTCATGGCCGTACTTGCGGGCGATCTTCAGGGCCGCCTCGTTGGCCTCCAGGCCCGAATTACAAAAGAACGCACCGCTCAGGCCCGAGATCTCGCACAGCTTGGCTGCGAGCTGCTCCTGAAGCGGGATCTCGTAGTAGTTCGACGAGTGGATCAGGCGCGCCACCTGATCTTGCAGCGCAGGCACCAGCTTGGGGTGGGCATGGCCCAGCGTGTTGACGGCAATGCCGCCCAAACCGTCGAGGTACTTTCGTCCCTCGGTGTCCCACAGCCAGCAGCCCTGGCCATGCGACAGCGCAATCGGCAAGCGGCCGTAGGTGTTGAGCACATGCGGCATGGGCCGCGTGGGGGTGGCGAACACGGCGGCGTCGGGTGCGTTCATGGGGCGTGCCTCGTTGACCGGGAAAAAGGCCGGTTGGCGACGCTTCGGTCACGGTCCGGTATCCAGAGATTCTAAAGGTCGGGGGCAGGGCGACGAAAGGCTCTCATCCCCCGCCACGGAAGCTGCCGCCATGCATGCTGCGTCGCAGCAACCAAGAGGCACAATGAAGTCCGAGCACGGTCAATTCAGGCCGTTTCCAGACAATTGGCCCGCCCTCACGGCGGCGCCGCCGCCGATGACCACCGCCAAGCCGCGCCAGTTCTTCATTCAGGGCGTCACCCAGGACGGCCGCACCTTCCGACCCAGCGACTGGTCGGAGCGACTGGCCGGCGCCATGTCCTGCTTCCGCCCAGGTGGCGGTGCGGGTGGCATCGGCGCCTTTATCGGCTACTCACCGTATTGCGTGCCGCAGTTGATCGACGGCATCAAGTGCGTCATCGTCAGCGAGGCGCTGAAGGACCTGGAACCCATGGCCTGGGACTTCGTCATGAACTTCGCTCGCGACAACAGTCTGCGCGTCGCCGAGGCCTGCGGATTGCCCCAGACGCCCGGCGCCGGGGCCAACTGAGCGACCCCTGACGCTGAGGCACTGACGCAAAAAAGCCCGCATCAGCGGGCTTCGTCGGGGCAGGGAGTACCTTAGGCGGCGAGCGCCAGGGCCTTGACCTTGGCTGAGAGGCGGCTCTTCAGGCGGGCCGCCTTGTTTTTGTGGAACACGCCTTTGTCGGCAACCGAGTCGATCACGCTTTGCGCAGACTTGAAGGTCTCGGCGGCCTTGTCCTTGTCACCACCCATCACGGCCTTGACGACGTTCTTCACCACGGTGCGGAAGTGCGAGCGCAGCGACGTGTTGGCGGCGTTGATGACCACGTCCTGGCGCGCGCGCTTGCGGCCCGAGGCGAGGCGAACAGTTTTCTTCTTTGCTTTGGTCGAGGTGGCCATGCTGGTGCGGTAGTTGGTTCGTGAAGGACAAAGGCTGTCGAGTATAGCAGGGCCGCAGCCGCCCGCCAGCCACCCGCCAAGACAGGCCGTGGCCTTGCCTATACTCAAAAGCTCGACCCCACAGGGCGGCGCGCCTGCCGGCACCCATCGACGTGAACCTGTTCAAGGCCGCCTCCACTGTTTCCCTGCTGACCCTGGTGTCCCGCGTGACGGGGCTCGTGCGCGAACAGCTCATTGCCGCCACGTTCGGTGCCAGTGCCGCCACCGACGCCTTCAACGTCGCCTTCCGCATTCCCAACCTGTTCCGGCGCTTGTTTGCCGAAGGGGCCTTCTCGCAGGCTTTCGTGCCCGTGCTCGCCGCTGCGCGCGCGCGCGACGGAGACGAGGCCACGCAGCAACTCATCGATGCGGTGGCCACGGCGCTGGCCTGGGTGATGTTGCTGGTGTGCGCGCTCGGCGTGATCGGCGCGCCAGTCCTGGTGTGGGTGATGGGCTCGGCACTGAAGGAATTCGACACCGCTGTGCTGCTGACGCGGTGGATGTTCCCCTACATCGGCTTCATGTCGCTGGTGGCGTTCTCCGCAGGCATCCTGAACACCTGGCGGCGATTCGCCGTGCCGGCCATCACCCCCGTGCTGTTGAACCTCAGTGTCATTGGCGCGGCATGGTGGGGCGGCCCGTGGCTCGCGGCGGCAGGCTATGACCCGATCTTTGCGCTGGGCATGGGGGTGATGCTGGGCGGCGTGCTGCAGGCGGCGGTGCAGATCCCCGCGCTGGTCGCCATCGGCAAGCTGCCGCACGTGGCGCTTGCGCCGGCGCGCATGGCCCAGGCCTGGCGACACCCGGGCATGCGCTTGATGCTGGGGCAGATGGCGCCGGCCCTCCTGGGTGTGTCGGTGGCGCAGGTGTCCTTGATCATCAACACCCAGATCGCATCGCACCTGGCTGTCGGTTCCGTGTCGTGGCTGACCTATGCCGACCGCCTGATGGAGTTCCCGACCGCCTTGCTGGGCGTGGCCCTGGGCGTGGTGTTGTTGCCCCAGTTGGCTGCGGCGCAGGGGCGGCAGGACGCGCAGGCCTATTCCGGCATGCTGGACTGGGGCCTGCGGCTGGTGCTGCTGCTGGCCTTGCCCTGTGCGATGGCGCTGTTGCTGTTTCCGAACGGCCTGGTGTCGGTGCTGTACCACTATGGTGCCTTCACCGAGCGCGACGTGGCGATGACGGTGCTGGCCCTGCGCGGCTATGGCGCGGGCCTGCTCGGGCTCATCGCCATCAAGGTGCTGGCGCCGGCTTACTACGCGCGCTTGGACGTGCGCACGCCAGTCAAGATTGCCATCGGCATCCTGGTCGCCACGCAAGCGCTGAATCTGCTTCTGGTGCCGTGGCTGGGGCACGCCGGCCTGGCCTTGTCGATCGGGCTGGGTGCCTTGTTCAACGCCGGCTTTCTGCTGTTCGGTCTGTTGCGCCGAGGCGTCTACATGCCCAGACCGGGCTGGGGGCGTTTTGCATTGCAGGTGGTGCTGGCCAACCTGCTGCTGGCGGCTGCGCTGGCCTGGGCGGGTTGGAAGATCGACTGGATCGCCTTGCAAGCCAGTTGGGCCCTGCGGGCCGCGGCAGTGGCGGGCGTGCTGTGCGGTGTGGCCTTGCTGTACTTCGGGACCTTGCTGGCGCTGGGCATGCGGCCGCGCCATCTGTCCCGCCAAGGCTGACCTACACTGCTGAAGATGGGTGGACCCTTGAACCTGGAAGCGCCCACCGCGCTGGACTATTTCGCCACGCTGGTGGCGGAAGACGACGGGTTCCCGCTGGTCGAAGCCGCCGTGTCGGTGGCGCAGGACGAGTCCAGCGGCCTGGACCCACAGGGCGTGCTGGCCGAAATCGACGCACTCGCCGACAAGCTGAGGCGGCGCATCCCCGCCGACGCCGCGCCGCTGCAGCGCCTGCGGTTGCTGCACGCCTACTACTTTCACGAGCTGGGCTTCGCAGGCAACGTCAACGACTACTACGACCGGCGCAACAGCTACCTGCACGAGGTGCTGGCCTCGCGTCGCGGCATCCCCATCACCTTGGCCTTGCTGTTCGTGGAACTGGCCAATCAATTGGGCTTGCGTGCCTATGGGGTGTCCTTTCCTGGTCACTTCCTGATCAAGCTGGCCATGCCCCGGGGCGAGGTGGTGCTGGACCCGTGCGGTGGACATTCCCTGTCGCGTGAGCAGTTGCATGAGCGGCTGGCACCGTATCTCGGGCAGATGCCGCGTTTCGACGACGAGGACACCACCCTGAGCCTGGTGCTGCAGGCCGCGCCCGCGCGCGAGGTCGTCGCCCGGCTGTTGCGCAACCTGAAGGAAATTCACCGCCAGGCCGCAGATTGGCCACGCCTGGCCGCCGTTCAAAGCCGGCTGGTGATCTTGCTGCCGCAGGCCTGGGAAGAGCGTCGCGACCGCGGCCTGGCCCTGGCGCAACTCGGGCGCACCGAACTGGCGGCCGCCGATCTGGAACGCTATCTTGCCGAAATGCCTCAGGCGCCCGACGCACCGGCCCTGCGCCGCCAGCTGGGCCATTGGCAGCAGTCTGGCGGCCTGCACTGACGCCATGCAGCAAATCCCTCTGCCACTCGGCCCAGCGCCTCTGCGCAGCTTTGGCAATTTCGTGCCCGGGCTCAACACCGCCGCCGTCGAGCAGTTGCGAGGCCTGGTCCTGCCGGGCGCGCCTGTCTACCTCTGGGGCCCGGCCGGCAGTGGCAAATCGCATCTCCTGCGGGCACTTGCTCAGCGCTGTCAGGCTGAAGGACAGTCGGTGGGCTGGTTCGATGCTGGCGGGCCACAACCTTGGAGCCTGCAACCCGACTGGTCGCTGGTTGTCATTGACAGCTGCGACCGTCTGCAAGCCACCGAACAGCAGGCGGCCTTTGCGCTCTTCGTCGAGGCCGCCACGCATGGTGTGCAGGTGGCTGCCGCCGGCCGTGTGCCGCCGGTGGACTTGGCCCTGCGCGAGGACCTGCGCACACGCCTGGGGTGGGGCCACGTGCTCGCGCTGCAGCCGCTGTCGGACGAGCACACGCGCGCGGCCTTGCGCCGCGAAGCCGAGCGGCGTGGCTTTGGCCTGTCTGACGAGGTGATAAGTTACCTGCTCACGCGCTTCCCGCGCGATCTGGCGCATCTGATGCCGCTGTTTGACCGGCTTGACGAATTCGCACTCTCGCTGGCACGGCCCGTCACCGTGCCGCTGCTGCGCCAGATGCTGGCCGAAGGGCTCGCCAAGAACGCCAGCCCGTCAACGGCTGCCACGCCCCCATGAACCTGACACTCTTCGACCTGGACGGCACGTTGCTGCCCACCGATTCCGACCACGCCTTTGGCGACTTCGTCATCAGCCTGGGCTGGGCTGACGCCGCCGATCACAGGCGCCGCAACGACCAGTTCTTTGCCGACTACCAGGCTGGCCGGCTGGACATGACGGCCTACATCGACTTTGCCAGCGCGCCCTGGCGCGACCGCAGCCCGCGCGAGCTGGACGAGGCCATGCAACGCTTTTTGCATGAGGTGATGCAGCCGCAATTGCACCCGGCGGCCCTGGCGCTGGTGCGCCAGCACCAGGCGGCGGGTGACGTGATTGCCATCGTCACGGCCACCAACGACTTCGTCACCCGGCCCATCGCCGGCTTGTTTGGCGTGGACACGCTCATTGCCACCGATCTGGCGCGCGACGCCCAAGGGCGCGCCACGGGCGGCATCCACGGTTTGCCGGCCTTTCGTGAAGGCAAGATCGAACGTGTCGCCGCCTGGCTGGCCTCGCGTGGCCAAACGCTTACCAGCTTCGAGCGCAGCACTTTCTACAGCGATTCCATCAATGACTTGCCGCTGCTTGAGTGCGTCAGCCATCCGGTGGCCACCAACCCCAGCCCGTCGCTTGCGCTGATTGCGCACGAGCGCGACTGGCCCGTACTGAACCTGTTCAACCCATGATCAAGAAATTCATCGACCGACTGCTGGGAAAGGCCACGCCCCAAGACCGCGCACCCGCCGAGGCGGTGGCCGCCGTGGTGCCCTTGGGTGCCCGCGTCGAGGTGCCGCAGGCCGAACACCGCATCGACGCCAGCCTGCTTGATGCCAACGCCGTGCGCGTGGTGAAGACGCTGCAGGACGCCGGCCACGAGGCCTACATCGTTGGCGGCGCCGTGCGCGATTTGCTGGTCGGGCTGCGTCCCAAGGACTGGGACGTGGCCACCGACGCCACACCTGAACAGGTGAAGTCGCACTTCCGTCGCGCCTTCATCATCGGCCGCCGCTTCCGTCTGGTGCACGTGGTCTTCGGCCGCGGCCGCGAGCACGAGACCATCGAGGTCTCGACCTTCCGCGCCTACCTGGATGCCGCCGCAGCCGACCAGGCCGTGGTTCCGGACAAGGCCGCCCGGGGCGCGTCGCAGGACAAGACCCACGTCGTCGATGCCAGCGGCCGCGTCCTGCGCGACAACGTCTGGGGTCCGCAGATCGAAGACGCGGCGCGGCGCGACTACACCATCAATGCGATGTACTACGACCCGCTGACCCACACCGTGATCGATTACCACGGCGGCATCGCCGACGCCCG
>JANNWL010000406.1:0-7825 GCA_031414735.1 Burkholderiales bacterium
ACCAGCCGCGCGGCGGTTTCGAGGTTGCGGGCCACGTCGGGCGTGGAGACCATCTGCAGGGCGGCGATCTTCATGCGGTCATTGTGCGGCCCCATGCCCCAGGGGCCCCCTGGGCGATGCATTCGGCCCTACCCTGTGCGCACAAACGCTGCCAAGCCAACGCCGCGAGCGGCTGACAATTCGGCATGTCTTCAGAGGGAACACCGATGTCTGACCCCCTGCCCGGCACGGCGCTGCCGGCGGCCCTGGCCGGCCACAGCCGCTTCGTGCAGCGCGTGCGTCGGCGCTACGCCAGCGAGCTGGCCTGCCTGCCGCCGGGCTCGCCGGGCCTGCGGGAGATCACCGCCCTGGTGCAGCTGCTGTTGGACGGCGTTCAGCCACAGGCTGATGGCAAACAGCCACAGGCTGGCGGCAACGCCACCCCGGTTCGCGGCCGCGAGCTGGCCAGCGCACTGCGTGTGGCCCGCCATCTCGTGATGGAGCGGCTGGCGGTGCTGGACATCGAGCAGGCAGCGCCGCAGGACGTGGTCACGGGTGCCATGACCCACCTGGCCGAGGCCACGCTGGAACTCGCCCTGGCCAGCGCGCAGGCCGAGGCCGACGCGCGCCATGGCGCGCCGCTGCGCGTGGACGCAACGCGCTGCGATTTCTGGATCGTCGGCATGGGCAAGCTCGGCGCGCGCGAACTCAACGTGTCGTCCGACATCGACCTGATCTACGTCTATGAAGATGATGGCCAGACCGCCGGCGGGCGCCCGGTGTCGTTCCACGAGTACTTCAGCTTCGTCGCCAAGCGGCTGTATGCACTGATCGGCGAGACCACAGACGACGGCTTCGTCTTCCGTGTCGACCTGGCGCTGCGGCCCAACGGCAACTCGGGCCCGGCGGTGTGCAGCCTGGGCATGCTGGAAGAGTACTTCCAGGTGCAGGGCCGCGAATGGGAGCGCTTTGCGTGGCTGAAAAGCCGCGTCGTGGCGCCGCGCGCGGCCGTGACCAGCGGGCGCGCGTTGGCGCTGCGGGCGCTGGTCACGCCCTTCGTCTACCGCCGCTACCTCGACTACGGCGTGTTCGAGGGCTTGCGTCAGCTGCACCGCAAGATCCGCGACGAAGCCCAGCGCCGCGCGGCGGGACGGCCCGAGCGCGCCAACGACGTGAAGCTGTCGCGCGGGGGCATCCGCGAGATCGAGTTCACCGTGCAGCTGATGCTGGTGGTGCGCGGTGGCCAGTTCCCCGAGATCCGCACCCGCAGCACCCTGCGCGGCCTGCAGCGCCTGGCGGCGTGCGGCCTCATGAAGTCGCACACCGCCGAGCGGCTGGCCGCGGGCTACGTCTTCCTGCGCCAGGTGGAACACCGCATCCAGTTCCTGGACGACCAGCAGACCCACCTGCTGCCTACCGCTGACGAAGACCTGCTGTGGATCGCCAGCAGCCTGGGCCTGAGCTGCCAGCCACAAGCCTGCGAGCTGCTGCAGCGCCTGGGCGAGGTGCGCGAACTGGTGGCCGCCGAATTCGACGCCTTGTTGCACGAGAGCCAGGGCGGCGTCGACGCGAACGGTGCCGCGCGCAAAGGCTGCAACGGCTGCGGACCGGGCCCGCAGTCCATCGACAGCGAGACCTTGCTCGACAAACTACCGCCCGAACTGGCCGAACGCCTGCGCCCCTGGGCCACGCACCCGCGCGTGCTGGCCTTGCGTGACGACAGCCGCCTGCGCCTGGGCCGCTTGATGCAGAAGACCGGCGCAGCCATGCAGAACGGCAGCTGTTCGGCCCAGGGCGCGCTGCGCTTCGTCGACTGGGTCGAGCCCCTGCTGCGGCGCGAAAATTACCTGGCCCTGCTGGTCGAGCGGCCCGAGGTGCACACCCGCCTGCTGCGCCTGCTGGGCATGGCGCGCTGGCCGATGCAGTACCTGATGCGCCACCCCGGCGTCATCGACGAGCTCGCCGACGAGCGGCTGCTGCACCAGCGCTTCGACGCACCGGCCTTCCTGGCCGAACTGGACGACCGCCTGGCCGGCTGGGAGCGTGCCGGCGAGGATGACGAGGAGAAGCTGCTCGACACCTTGCGCCGCGCCCACCACGCCGAGGTCTTCCGCATCCTGGTGCGCGATGTCGAAGGCACGCTGACGGTCGAGCAGGTGGCCGACGACTTGTCGGCGCTGGCTGACGCCATGCTGGACATTGCCGTGCGCTGGTGCTGGGCACGGCTGAAGCAGCGCCACCGCGACATCACCGGCCTGGCAGTCATCGCCTACGGCAAGCTCGGCGGCAAGGAACTCGGCTACGGCAGCGACCTCGACGTCGTCTTCCTCTACGACGACGCCGACGAGCCCGACAAGGACAAGGCGCTGGACGCCTACGCCAACTTCGTGCGAAAGCTCATCACCTGGCTCACCACACGCACCGCCGCGGGCGAGCTGTTCGACATCGACACCGCCCTGCGGCCCAACGGCAATTCGGGGCTGCTGGTCACGTCGATCGACGCCTTCGACCGCTACCAGGTCGGCCGCGGCAGCAACACCGCCTGGACCTGGGAACACCAGGCCCTGACGCGGGCCCGCTTCGCGGCCGGCAGTGCGACCATCGCGGCCCGTTTCGAGGCCACGCGGCGCGCCGTGCTGACCGCCGAGCGCGACCCCGCCGCCTTGCGCGACGAGGTGCGCAGCATGCGCGAGAAGGTGCGCGCAGCACGCCCCGTGCCGGCTGGCCGCTTCGACGTGAAGCACAGCTGCGGCGGCATGATGGACGTGGAGTTCGCCGTGCAGTACCTGGTGCTGGCGCATGGCCGAACCCACGCTGAGCTGCTGGAAAACGTCGGCAACATCGCCCTGTTGCAGCGCGCGGAAGTGTCCGGGCTGCTGCCCGCCGGCGTGGGCTGCGTCGCCGCCGACGCCTACCGCGACCTGCGCCGCGCCCAGCACAGCGCGCGGCTGGACGATCGGCCGACGCAGGTCGACCTGGACACCCTGACCGTGCAGCGCGGCGCCGTGCTGGCGCTGTGGCAGGCGGTGTTCGGCTGAACGCCGCCCTGCCCGGCCGCCTGTGGATGGTGCTGTGCGCGGCCCTGGCCGCCGCGGCGCTGCTGGCTTGGTGGGCACCGACGACGCTGCTGGACTGGCAGCCCGGCCTGGCCTGGCAGGAACCCTGGCGCTGGTGGACGGCGGCGACAGTGCACTGGAGCGAGCGCCACCTGGCCGGCAACCTGGCGGCCACGGCGCTGGTGGCGGCTTATGGCTGGGCGGCACGGGTGCCGCGGCAGGTGACCTGGGCCTGGTTCGTGGCCTGGCCGCTCACCCACCTGGGCCTGCTGCTGCAACCGGAACTGGCGCATTACGGCGGCCTGTCGGGCGTGCTGCACGCTGGCGTGGCAGCGGCGTCGCTCTGGCTGGCCTGGACGGGACCGGGCCGCCGGCGTGTGGTCGGCCTGCTGATGCTGGCCGGGCTGGCAGCCAAGTTGCTGATCGAAGCCCCCTGGGGCGACCCGCTGCGACACAGCGCGGGCTGGGACATTGCGCTGGCCCCGTTGGGCCATGCCACCGGCGGCATCGCCGGGCTGCTGTGCGCGGCGCTGGCGGCGCTGCTGTGGCGACCACAATCCCGCGCATGAACGACGAACGCAAGGACCGGCTCGACCTGCGCGCCGTGGTGCTGCTGCTGGGCTGCTGCGCGACCTGGGGGCTGGCCCAGGTGGCGGCCAAGGTGTCGCTGGCCGAGGTGCCGCCGCTGATCCAGTCGTCGCTGCGTTCCCTGGGCGCGGCCTTGCTGCTGGCGCTGTGGGCGCGCGCACGCGGTCTGCCGCTGTGGCAGCGCGACGGCAGCGGCCGGGCCGGGCTGCTCGTGGGGGTGCTGTTCGCGGCGGAGTTCGCCTGCGTGTTCATCGGCCTGCAGTTCACCAGCGCGTCGCGCATGGTGGTCTTTCTGTACAGCGCGCCCTTCGTGATCGCGCTCGGCATGACGTTGCTGTTGCGCACCGAAAGGCTGGACCGCGTGCAGCTGCTGGGCCTGCTGGCCGCCTTCGCCGGTGTGGCCTGGGCCTACAGCGAAGGCTTTGGCGCGGCCACGGCCGGCCCCCTGCAGTGGTTGGGCGACGCCCTGGGCCTGGGCGGTGCCGTGCTGTGGGCGCTGACCACGCTGGCCCTGCGCGGCAGCGTGCTGTCGAACGCCCTGCCCGAAAAGACGCTGATGTACCAGCTGCTGGTCTCGGCCTTGGTGCTGGGGCTGGCCGCGCCGCTGGCTGGCGAGGTGGTGCCCACGCAGCTCAGCCCGGCCACCTGGTGGGGCTTGGCGTTCCAGACGGTGGTGGTGACCTTTGCCAGCTACCTGGTGTGGTTCTGGCTGGTGCGCCACTATCCTGCCACGCGCTTGTCGGCCTTCACGCTGCTGACCCCCGTGTTCGGTTTGCTGGCCGGTGTGCTGCTGCTGGGCGAGCCGGCCACGCCGCGCCTGTTGGTGGCGCTGGTGGCGGTGTGCGCCGGCATCGCGCTGGTCAACCGCCCGCCGCGGCCGCGCTGAAGCCCGTGAGACCGGCGGATCAGGCCGGACGCGGCTTGGCGGCGAGCGCCGCCGCGGTGACTTCCTTGCGGTAGCGGTTCAGTTCCTGCACGCTGGCAAAGCTGCGCTCCATCAGCAAGCTCATGTTGTGCAGGATGCGGTCGACGACCTTGGTTTCCCACACCGCATCGAACTGGATCTGCTTGTCCAGCCAGTGTTCCAGCCAGACCGGGTCGGGCAGCCGGCTTTGCACCGTGTCGCGCGGGAAGAGCTTGACGTTGACGTGCAGGTTCGTCGGGTGCAGCGCCTGCGCTGTGCGCCGTGCGCTGGCCATCAACACGCCCACCTTCGCAAACGCGGCCCGGGCTTCGTCGCCAAAGCGGCCCAGCGCGCGCTTCATGTAGCGCAGGTAGGCGCCGCCGTGGCGGGCCTCGTCCTTGGCCAGGGTCTCGTAGATGGTGCGGATGACCGGCTCGGTATGCCATTCGGCGGCGCGCCGGTACCAGTGGTTCAGCCGGATCTCGCCGCAGAAATGCATCATCAACGTTTCCAGTGCCGGGGCCGGGTCGAACTCGAAGCGCACCGCGTGCAGCTCTTCTTCGGTGGGCACGAGGTCGGGCCGGAAGCGCCGCAGGTATTCCATCAACACCAGCGAGTGTTTCTGCTCCTCGAAGAACCAGACGCTCATGAAGGCGGAAAAGTCGCTGTCGTCGCGGTTGTCACGCAGGAACATCTCGGTGGCCGGCAGCGCCGCCCACTCGGTGATGGCATTCATCTTGATGGTCTGGGCCTGCTCTTCGGTGAGCAGGTCGGCCTGGAAGCTGGCCCAGGGGATGTCGCTGTCCATGTTCCAGCGCACGGCTTCGAGCTGCTTGAAGAGTTCGGGGTAGAGCATCGGGGTGCCTGGGGTTGACTCCGAAATGATTCTAGAGAGTCGGGGCCACTTTCGTCTCAGGACCCGCCCAGGGACTCCCGCAGGTGCCGCAACGCCAGCGGCACTTCTTCCAGCGAGCTCATGGGCTCGACACCCTCCACGCGGCGGCGGTGCAGCACCGGTGAGCCCCCGCCCGCCCAGATGCGCACGGCCGCGGGCAGCTTCTGGCGCAATTCGGTCAGGCTGTCGACGACCTGGTTCGGGTTCATGCTGCCGCTGAAGCTCAACGCCACGATGTCTGCCCGGTGCGCCGCGCTGGCTTGCACGATGTCCCACAGCGGGGTCTGCACGCCCAGGGACACACAACACGCACCGTCCAAACAAAACATCGCCTCGGCCATCAACAGGCCCAGCCCATGGGGCTCGCCGGGGAAGGTGGTGAGCAGCACCCGTGGCCGCGCGCCCGCGGGTGGCTCGGGAATGCTGGCGATGGCCACACGCAGCACGGCCTGCATGGCCTCGGTGTACATGTGCTCCTCGAAGACTTTCATCTGGCCGCGTATCCAGGCGTCGCCCACCGCCGTGCCCAGCGGACTGACGACCTCGGTGACGAAGCGCGCCACACCGTGGCGCGAGAGCGACCGGTTGAGCTCGGTGCGCAGCTCGGCAATCTGGTGCCGCCGCAGCAGGTCCATGTAGGTCGCCAGGTCGCCCGTGCCCAGGGCCACCGGCAGCTGGCGCGTGCCCTGCTCGACGGTCGACAAGGACAGCAGCTGCAATTCAGCAAACGGCAGGGGAACGATGCGCCCGGGCCGGTGGCCGGCGTCCATCAGGCGCTTGATGACGCGCAGCTTCTCGACCTGGTCAAAGGTATAGGCACGTTCGCCGATGCCGTCGCGGCCGGGCGCAGGGAAGCCGTAGCGCCGTTCCCAGACACGCAGGGTGTCCTTGCTCAGGCCGGTGTCGCGTTCGACGGCGGCGATGGAGAGGGTCATCGCGGCAACGCGTGCAAGGTCATTCATGAGACGGGTCTGCGGCCAGGGCGGTGGGCTGTTGCGTGGCGTGATGCGACAGGGGCGGCGAATCGACTGTCATGGACAACGTCTTCGAATTGCGGAACAGCGCACCGACTGTAGAAGTCTCCGGGTCGTTTGTACAGGACACAAACACCATGTCGACCGAGTCAGGCCGCGCCCATGAAGGGCCCAGACCGATAATCCAACACTGTTTGTACGGTCTTTCACGGCGCATCGGGAGCATGGAAGTACTATGCAGTCGTTTTATGACTACACAGTTCACCTTCCATCAAGACTCCGCTGCGGGTTGCCTTCGGCGGCTCGCGGGCGTCGTTCGGTGGGTGCAGCCACGGCAACATCCAACCCCAGCCCGGCTGCGTAAGGAACTTTTCCAGGCCCGCGGGCTCCGAGTAACAGGCTCGGACTGTGGCCCCTTCCAGAGGCAACGTTCAAGCATGTCGGTTTCTCTGTTGTGCGGCCTGCGGGGATCCCCCGCTGCAATCTTCGGGCAGTTCTCCTCCTCCCTCTCTTCCTTGTTTGCCCGGGGGCGCCGCACGACAGGCTTTCTCCAGATGGGTTGCGCCGCATGAAACGCGTGGCCGTCGTCGGATCAGGGATTTCGGGTCTTGCCGCTGCGCACGCATTGGCGCCCGAGGCGCAGGTCACGCTGTTTGAAGCCGCCGGCCGCTTCGGCGGCCACAGCCACACGGTGGACGTCACGCTCGACGGCATCACCCACGGCGTTGACACCGGCTTCCTGGTCTTCAACCACCGCACCTACCCGAACCTGGTGCGCTTGTTCGCTGAACTCGGCGTGGACACGGCGCCGTCGGAAATGTCGTTCTCGGTGCAGGTGCCGGACACCGGCCTGGAATGGAGTGGCTGCAACCTCAACACCGTGTTCGCGCAGCGCAGCAACCTGTGGTCGCCGCGGTTCATCGGCATGCTGCGTGACGTGCTGCGCTTCAACCGACTGGCCACCGGACTGGCGTTGACCGGTGGCGAGGCCGAACTGGCCGAGTCCATCGCCGACTTCCTGGACCGCCACCGCTTCGGCCCGCGCTTTCGCGACTGGTATTTCCTGCCCATGATCGGCTGCATCTGGTCGTGCCCGACCGAGCAGATGTTGCAGTTCCCCATCAGCACGCTGATCCGCTTCTGCCACAACCACGGCCTCATCCAGGTGTCGAACCGGCCGCAGTGGCACACCGTGCGCGGCGGTTCCCGCCACTACGTCGACAAACTGTTGCGCGGCATCCCTGACGCGCGGCTGAACACGCCCGTGCATCGCCTGCGCCGCGTGCCTGCAGGCAACGGTCGGGGCGGCAGCGGCGGTGTACTGCTGGCCACCGACCAGGGCGAAGAGCGCTTCGACGACGTCGTGCTGGCCTGCCACAGCGACCAGAGCCTGGCGCTGCTGGCCGATGCCTTGCCGGCCGAGCGCGCC
>JANNWL010000407.1:0-10708 GCA_031414735.1 Burkholderiales bacterium
AGAGCGCCGCAGACCGGCGCATAAGGTGAGCGAAAGATGATGCAACAACACAGGTCCAGCTCGTACCTGTTCGGCGGCAACGCCCCTTATGTCGAAGAGTTGTACGAGGCTTACCTCGACAACCCCGGCAGCGTGCCCGACAACTGGCGCACCTACTTCGACAACCTGCAGCACGTGCCCGCCACCGATGGCAGTGATGCGCGCGATGTCGCCCACGCCCCCGTCGTTGAAAGCTTTGCCCAGCGCGCCAAGGCCAACGCCTTTGCGCTCAAGGCCAGCGAAGCCGACCTGGCCGTGGCGCGCAAGCAGGTGCACGTTCAGTCGCTGATCGCGGCCTACCGTTTTTTGGGCAGCCGCTGGGCCGACCTGGACCCACTCAAGCGCACCGAACGCCCCAAGATTCCTGAACTCGAGCCCGGTTTTTATGACCTGACCGAGTCCGACATGGACATCACCTTCTCGGCCGCCAACACGTATTTTGGCAAGGCCGAAAACATGACGCTGCGCGAGATCGTGCAAGCGCTGCGCGAGACCTATTGCGGCACCGTGGGTGCCGAGTTCATGCACTGCACCGACCCGACAGAGAAGCGTTGGTGGCAAGAACGCCTGGAAGGTATCCGCAGCAAGCCCAGCTTCTCGGCCGACGAGAAAAAGCACATCCTGGACCGTTTGACGGCGTCCGAAGGGCTGGAGCGCTACCTGCACACCAAGTACGTGGGCCAGAAGCGCTTCAGCCTGGAAGGCAGCGAGAGCTTCATCGCCAGCATGGACGAACTGGTGCAGCGCGCTGGCGCGTCGGGCGTGCAAGAAATCGTCATCGGCATGGCCCACCGCGGCCGATTGAACGTGCTGGTCAACACGCTGGGCAAGATGCCGGCCGACCTGTTTGCCGAGTTCGACCACACCGCCAAGGAAGACCTGCCGGCGGGCGACGTCAAGTACCACCAAGGCTTTTCCAGCGACATCACCACGCCCGGCGGCGCGGTGCACCTGAGCCTGGCCTTCAACCCCAGCCACCTGGAGATCGTCAACCCCGTGGTGGAAGGCAGCGTCAAGGCGCGCATGGACCGCCGCGGCGACAAGACCGGCGCCCAGGTGCTGCCGGTGCTGGTGCACGGCGACGCAGCTTTTGCCGGCCAAGGCGTGGTGATGGAAACGCTGGCGCTGGCCCAGACGCGCGGCTACTACACCGGTGGCACGGTGCACCTGGTGGTCAACAACCAGATCGGCTTCACGACCAGCGACCCGCGCGACTCACGCTCCACGCTGTATTGCTCCGACGTGGTCAAGATGATCGAAGCCCCGGTGCTGCACGTCAACGGCGACGACCCCGAAGCCGTGGTCTTGTGCACCCGCTTGGCGATGGACTACCGCCAGCAGTTCAAGAAGGACGTGGTGGTCGACATCATCTGCTTCCGCAAGCTGGGCCACAACGAGCAGGACACCCCCTCGCTGACCCAGCCGCTGATGTACAAGGTGATCGCCAAGCACCCGGGTACGCGCAAACTGTACGGCGAGAAGCTGGTGGCTCAGGGCGTGCTGCCTGCTGAAGGGCCCGATGAATACGTCAAGGCGTTCCGTTCAGCCATGGATGAAGGCCGCCACACGGTGGACCCGGTGCTGACCAACTTCAAGAGCAATTACGCGGTCGACTGGGCCCCCTTCCTGGGCAAGAAGTGGACCGATGCAGCCGACACTGCGCTGCCCTTGGCCGAGATCAAGCGCCTGGCCGAGAAGCTCACCACCATCCCCAGCAACTTCAAGGTCCACAGCCTGGTGGAAAAGGTCATCGCCGACCGCGCCGCCATGGGCCGCGGCGAGATCAACGTCGACTGGGGCATGGGCGAAACGATGGCCTACGCTTCGCTGGTGGCCAGCGGTTATGCGGTGCGGCTGAGCGGCGAAGACTGCGGCCGCGGCACCTTTGTGCACCGCCATGCGGTGCTGCACGACCAGAACCGCGAGAAGTGGGACACCGGTACCTACATCCCGCTGCAAAACGTGGCCGACGGGCAGGCGCCCTTCACCGTGATCGACTCGCTGCTGTCGGAAGAAGCGGTGCTGGGCTTCGAGTACGGCTACTCCAGCGCCGAGCCCAACACCTTGGTGATCTGGGAAGCGCAATTCGGTGACTTCGTCAACGGCGCGCAGGTGGTGATCGACCAGTTCATCGCCAGCGGCGAAGTGAAGTGGGGCCGCGTCAACGGCCTGACCCTGATGCTGCCGCACGGCTACGAAGGCCAGGGCCCCGAACACAGCTCGGCACGCCTGGAGCGATTCATGCAGCTGGCCGCTGACAACAACATGCAGGTGGTGCAACCCACCAGCGCCAGCCAGATCTTCCACCTGCTGCGCCGGCAGATGGTGCGCCAGTTCCGCAAGCCCTTGGTCATCTTCACGCCCAAGAGCTTGCTGCGCGCCAAGGACGCCACTTCGCCGCTGACTGAATTCACCAAGGGTGAGTTCCGCACCGTGATCGGGCCGCAGCGCACCGAGATCGAAGGCGACAAGGTCAAGCGGGTGATTTGCTGTTCGGGCAAGGTCGCCTACGACCTGATCAAGAAGCGCGATGAAAAGAAGGCCTGGGACGTGGCCATCATCCGCGTCGAGCAGCTCTACCCCTTCCCGCACAAGGCGTTTGCGACCGAGATGAAGCGCTTCCCCAACGCCACCGAGGTGGTGTGGTGCCAGGACGAGCCGCAGAACCAGGGCGCCTGGTTTTTCGTGCAGCACTACGTTCACGAAAACATGCTGGAAGGCCAGAAGCTCGGCTATGCCGGGCGGCCCGCGTCGGCGTCGCCCGCCGTGGGCTATTCGCACCTGCACCAAGAGCAGCTGAAGGCCTTGCTCGACCAGGCCTTCGGCAAGCTCAAGGGCTTCGTCCTCACCAAGTAAACAAAACAGACCAGAGACAAGCCATGTCAATAGTTGAAGTCAAGGTTCCGCAGCTCTCCGAATCCGTGGCCGAGGCCACGTTGCTGCAATGGAAGAAGAAGCCCGGCGATGCCGTGGCCATCGACGAGATCCTCATCGAGGTCGAGACCGACAAGGTCGTGCTCGAAGTGCCCGCGCCGGCTGCGGGTGTGCTGGTCGAACTGGTGGTGGCCGACGGTGCCACGGTGATGGCTGAACAGCTCATCGCGCGCATTGACACCGCAGCCAAGGCTGGCGCAGCCGCGGCTGCTCCGGCGGTCGCACCCAGCGCTGCCGCATCGGCGCCAGTGGCCGCCGCTGTGGCAGGCAAGGGTGATGTGGCCATGCCGGCCGCCGCCAAGCTGATGGCCGACAACCAGCTGGCGACAGGCTCGGTGCCGGGCACCGGCAAGGACGGCCGCGTCCTCAAGGGCGACGTGTTGGCTGCGCTGGCCACGCCCAAGGCGCCGGCGCCCGCTGCGGCGCCGGTGGTTGTTGCCGCGGCGGCCGCGGTGGCCCGACCGCTGCCGCCCGTGGCCGCACCGGTGGGCGCGCACCTGGGCGACCGCCCCGAGCAGCGCGTTCCCATGTCGCGGCTGCGCGCGCGCGTGGCCGAGCGGCTGCTGCAGTCGCAGTCCACCAACGCCATCCTGACCACCTTCAATGAGGTCAACATGGCCCCGGTGATGGACATGCGCAAGCGCTTTCAGGAAAAGTTCGAGAAGGAGCATGGCGTCAAGGTCGGCTTCATGAGCTTCTTCGTGAAAGCCGCCGTCGCCGCACTGAAGAAGTACCCGGTGCTCAACGCGTCGATCGACGGCAACGACATCGTTTACCACGGCTACTTCGACATCGGCATCGCCGTCGGCTCGCCGCGCGGCCTGGTCGTGCCCATCCTGCGCAATGCCGACCAGATGAGCTTTGCCGACATCGAGAAGAAGATCGCCGAGTTCGGTGCCAAGGCGCGCGACGGCAAGCTCAGCATGGACGATCTGACCGGCGGCACCTTCTCCATCAGCAACGGCGGCGTCTTCGGCTCCATGCTGTCCACGCCCATCATCAACCCGCCGCAAAGCGCCATCCTGGGCGTGCATGCCACCAAGGACCGCGCCGTGGTCGAGAACGGCGTGGTCGTGGTGCGGCCCATCAACTACCTGGCCATGAGCTACGACCACCGCATCATCGACGGCCGCGAAGCCGTGCTCGGCCTGGTGGCCATGAAGGACGCGCTGGAAGATCCGGCTCGCCTGTTGTTCGACATTTAAGGCGGGCAGCACCATGGCAAAGAGTTTTGATGTCGTCGTCATCGGCGGCGGCCCCGGCGGCTACATCGCTGCCATCCGTGCCGCGCAGCTGGGTTTCAACACGGCCTGCATCGACGAGTGGAAAAACGACAAGGGCGGCCCGGCACCCGGCGGCACCTGTACCAACGTCGGCTGTATTCCGAGCAAGGCGCTGTTGCAGAGCAGCGAGCACTTCGAGCACGCCGGCCACGCCTTTGCCGACCACGGCATCGGCCTGAAGGACCTGAGCATCGACGTGAAGAAAATGCTCGGCCGCAAGGACACCGTGGTCAAGCAGAACAACGACGGCATCCTGTACCTGTTCAAGAAGAACAAGGTCAGCTTCTTCCACGGCCGCGGTTCGTTTGTGGCCGCGGTTGATGGCGGTTATGAAGTGGCCGTGGGTGACGAAACGCTGGTCGCCAAGCACGTCATCGTGGCCACCGGCTCGACGCCGCGCGCGCTGCCGGGCACGCCTTTCGACGAAGTCACGGTGCTCAGCAACGACGGCGCGCTGCGCATCCCCGCGGTGCCGGCCAAGCTGTGCCTGATTGGCGCCGGCGTCATCGGCCTGGAGATGGGCTCGGTGTGGCGGCGCCTGGGCGCCGAGGTCACCGTGCTCGAAGCTCTGCCCACGTTCCTGGGCGTGGTCGACGACCAGATCGCCAAGGAAGCGCACAAGGCCTTCGTCAAGCAGGGCCTGAAGATCGAACTCGGTGTGAAGGTGGGCGCCGTCAAGGCCGACAAGAAGGGCGTGACTTTGGCCTACACCGATGCCCAGGGCGCGGCGCAGACGCTGGCGGTGGACAAGCTCATCGTCAGCATCGGCCGCGTTGCCAACACCGTCGGCTTGAACGGCGAAGCGGTGGGACTCAAGCTCGACGAGCGCGGCGCCATCGTGGTCGACGACGACTGCCGCACCAACCTGCCCGGCGTGTGGGCGGTGGGCGACGTGGTGCGCGGCCCGATGCTGGCGCACAAGGCCGAGGAAGAAGGCGTGGCGGTGGCCGAGCGCATCGCCGGGCAGCATGGCCATGTCAACTTCAACACCATCCCCTGGGTCATCTACACCAGCCCGGAAATCGCTTGGGTGGGCCAGACCGAACAGCAACTCAAGGCCGCCGGGCGCGCCTACAAGTCGGGCACCTTCCCCTTCATGGCCAACGGCCGCGCGCGCGCGCTGGGCGACACCACGGGCATGGTGAAGATGCTGGCCGACGCCGCCAGCGACGAGATCCTGGGTGTCCATATCGTCGGGCCCATGGCAAGTGAGCTGATTGCCGAATGCGTGGTGGCGATGGAGTTTCGCGCCAGCGCCGAAGACCTGGCCCGCATCTGCCATGCCCACCCGTCGCTGAGCGAAGCGACCAAGGAAGCCGCGCTGGCAGTAGGCAAGCGCACCTTGAATTTCTGACATCGAGCATTTGTGCCGATGGACGCTGGAGAACCCGTCGGAAGCTCGCCCGAGGCTGATCGTGGCGCCGAGGATTGGCACGGGCGATTGCTTGCGGTGCAAGCGCTGTTGGCTGCCAGCCAATGGACGCAGACCCAGTCCGACGGCGCCGCACTGCACCACAGCGCGCAAGCAAGCGGCCATGCGGAGGTGGCGGCAGAGGCGGCATTGGCCGTGGCCAAAGCCCTGTTCAATGCCGACCTGCTTGAGCCGGCTGAGCAGTGGTGCGAACGCGTGCGTGCTACTGCGTCGCAAGGCCAGCTGACGGCGCTGTTGGCAGCGGGTTGGGTGGTGGCGGCGGCGGTACGCGCGCGCCAGGACCACACCGACGCCGCCATCGCTGCTGTGAATGCGGCGCTGGAACGCCTCGACGACAGCCTGCCGGCCGAAGCACGCCGCACCGTCTACTTCGGCGTGGCCATCACCTACCGGGGTTTGGGCCTGTGGCATCACGCTGTAGGGGCGTGGCGCGCCGCTGCCGAGGCTGACCGTGCGGGTGGTCGCGACACCCCATTGGTCGTCTCACGCCTGAACCTGATCGAGTCCGGATTGCGCGCCTACGACGACGTGTGCGAAATCGACCCGGCAGCGGCGCAGCAGCAGCTGGGCGAGATGCTGGCGCTCGAGCATGAGGTGAGCCAGGTGGCCAGCACCCTGCCCGCAGGTTGGTTGCGTTTTCGCAGTCACTTTGTGCTGGGCGGGCTGCTGGTGCGGCGCCTTGAATTCGCGGCCGCGCTAAATCATCTGCAAGCGGCCGTCGATGAAGAGGCCCAGCATGCAGTGGCCGCGCAGGGTGCGGCCTGGCTGGAGTTGGGTCTGGCGCAAGCTGGCATGGGCGACCACGTGGCGGCACGGGCCAGCGCGGCTCAGGCCCGCATTCGGCTGGAACGCGACGCCCGTGGCCCGGCTGGCTTGCGGCCGCTGCCGGGACTGCATGACCTTTGGCGTGTGGAACGCCTGCGGGGGCATCACGAGGAGGCCGTGGCGCTGCTGGCGCAGTTCCACCAGCGCGTGGTTCGAAACATGCAGGCCCTGCTCGACGCGCAGGTTGCGGGCCTGACGCGCCAGTTATCGGCCCAGACACTGCGTTTGCAGAACGCCGACTTGCGCGAGCACAACGCTGACCTGGCGCGCAGCGTGCAGGACATCAGCCGCCTGGCCCGAACCGATGGCCTCACCGGCCTGCTCAACCGCCGCGCGATTGAAGAGGCTTTCGCCGACATGCAGAACCAGGGTCAGCGCTGTGTCTTGGTGATGATCGATCTCGACCACTTCAAGGCTGTCAACGACACCCATTCGCATGCCGTTGGTGACGCCGTGCTGCGGCGCGTGGCTTCGTCGCTTCAAGTGGGCATGCGCACGCTCGACCGTTTGGGACGCTACGGTGGCGAGGAATTCACCCTGCTGCTGGCCGACCTGGACCCGGCCGCCGGCGCGGTGGTGGTAGAGCGGCTTCGGCACCGCGTTGCCGCCATCGACTGGTCGGCACTGGCGGTGGGCCTGGCGGTGACGATCAGCGCCGGGATGGTGGGCGTGCTTCGAGCCGAACGCTTCGAACAAGCCGCGGCGCGCGCCGACCGGATGCTGTACGAAGCCAAGCGGCTCGGACGCAACCGGGTGGTCGGCGAGATGCCGGTGACCTGAGCATGGCAACACGCCACGGCACGGACCTGGACCAACGCCTGCTGGCTGCGCGCCAGGCCGGCAACGAGGGCGACCCGGCAACGGCGCTGCGCCTTGCCGAGGCGTTGTACACCGACGCTGTGCTGGCAAACGACGTCACCAAGATGGCCGAGTCGGCCTTGGTCATGGCGAAGATCTATCCCAGCTTGCAGGACCCTGAGCAAGCGGTGACCTGGGCCGACCGCGCCCATGCCGCCGCCAGCCGTGGTGACCTGCCCAACGCGCGGCTTCAAGCCGCCGCCTGGGTGGTGCGGGCATGGCCCTTGGCACTGCAGGAGCAGCCCGCTCAGGCCATCGCGGCTGTCAACCGTGCACTTGAACTCATACAGGAAAGTGTTCCGCTCGAAGAACAGCCGTCGCTGCTGACGTCGATCGGCCTCACGTACGAAGCAATGGGCATGCCGATCCAGGCGCTGGGCGTGTTGCGGCAGGCTGCGGACCTGGCCGCAGATTTTCCGAACGTGGCTGTGCGGGTGCGCACGCGGATCAATTTTTTCAACAGTGCCGTGGCAGCACTTGATCTGTTGCAGCCTGTGGACCCGGCTGCCGCAGCGCTCTTGGTCGACGAGGCATTGGCTCACCGGCCCGCCTTTGAAGCCGATGTGCAAGCCGCCGGCTTGGCCCACACGCGCACGTCGATGTGCCAGGCTCTGGGCCCGCTGTTGCACCGGGCCGGGCGCTTGGAGGAATCCCGCGCGCTGCTGCGCGAGCTGTTTGCAGACCCCGCCGCACCAGAGCCGCGTGCGACGGTCAGCGACCGCCTTGAGTTGGCTGCACTTGAGCTGCAGCTGGGTCGGCCAGAGCAGGCCCACCACTGGGCGCTTCAAGCCCAAGCTGCAGCGGCCGCTGCCCCGGCCCCGACCGCCGGGCCGCGGCTGTCCGGCGAGTTGCTGCAGGCCAGCCGCCTGGCCGAAGCCCGCGGCGATGTCGTTGCCGCCCTGGCCCTGTTCAAGCAGTACCACGCCCGCGTGGTCAGCAACGAACACGCCGCTTACGACGCCCGCGTCGCCGACTTGACGGCAACCGTGTCTGCGCAGGCGATGAGCCTGCGCATCTCGGAACTGCAGCAGCGCAACGCTGGCCTGTCGCAGACCTTCCAGCGGCTGAGCGACCTGGCGTTGACCGATCCGCTCACGGGGGTGGGCAACCGCCGCCAGTTGGAGCAGGACTACGGGGTGCTGCTGGCCTCAGGCCGCGGCTTGGTGCTGTTGATGCTGGACCTGGACCACTTCAAGCAAGTCAACGACCGCTACTCGCACGGTGTGGGCGACGCCGTGTTGCGCCAGTCGGCGAAGCTGATGGGCCAGGTGCTGCGTGACCGCGACCGGATCGGTCGCTTTGGCGGCGAGGAGTTCACCGCGTTGCTGTCCGACACGGCGCTGCCTGAAGCGCTGTTGGTGGCCGAACGGCTGCGCCGCCGGGTCCAGGGTTTCGACTGGGAAGCGATGGCTGCCGGTCTGCGCGTCACGATCAGCGGCGGCGTAGTGACCGTCAAGGCCGGCGAGAGCTTCGACCAAGCCGTTGCCCGGGCCGACGCGCTGTTGTACGAAGCCAAGAGGGCTGGACGCAACCGCATTCAAGTGGACACGCCGACGCAGCCTGCAACCAGCCCAGCGCCGCCGGCTTGATGTCGACGAATTCAGCCGACCGTGACACCGAGGCCGCGCTGAGCCGTCCCGCATGGGCCGGGGTGGGCGTGCACGTTCTGTACGCCGCCCTTCTTGCCGAGCGCGGCTACCAAAGTGACCCAGCGCAGTTGCGCGCCGTGGACTCGCTGGAGCGCTGCGCGCGCGAGTGGGCCGACTACAAGGCCCGCCGCCGCAACGCCATCACCAAGCTGCTGATACGCCCGCCCATCCCGCGCGGCGTGTACATGCATGGCGGTGTGGGCCGCGGCAAGAGCTTCCTCATGGACTGCTTCTACCAGGCCGTGCCGCTGAAGCGAAAGACGCGGCTGCACTTCCACGAGTTCATGCGCGAAGTGCACCGCGAACTGCAGGAACTCAAGGGCGTCGTCAACCCGCTGGACGAGCTGGGTCGGCGTATCGCGCGGCGCTTCAGGCTGATCTGCTTCGACGAGTTTCATGTCTCCGACGTCACCGACGCCATGATCTTGCACCGGCTGCTGGCGGCGCTCTTCGCCAACCGGGTGAGCATCGTCACGACCAGCAACTTCCACCCCGACGCGCTGTACCCCCACGGCCTGCACCGCGACCGCATCCTGCCGGCCATCGAACTGCTGAAGAGGCATCTTGAGGTCATCAACGTCGACGGCGGCACCGACTACCGGCAGATCACCCTGCAACAAGTGGCGATGTACCACTGCCCGCTGGGTGACGACGCCGACCTGGCCCTGAAGCACGCCTTCGACCGCCTGGCCGAGGCGCACGACGACGATCCGGCGATGCAGATCGAGCACCGCACGTTGCAAGCCAAGCGGCGCGCCGGCGGTGTGGTGTGGTTCGATTTCCGCACGCTGTGCGGTGGGCCGCGTTCGCAGAACGACTACCTCGAGATTGCCGCGCGCTTCCATACCGTGCTGTTGTCAGGCGTGCCGCAGATGTCGCCGCGCCTGGCCAGCGAGGCCAGACGCTTCACCTGGTTGGTCGACGTGCTCTATGACCGCCGCGTCAAGCTCATCCTGTCGGCCGAGGTGCAGCCTGACCAGCTCTACACCGAAGGCCCCATGGCCCACGAGTTTCCGCGCACCGTGTCGAGACTGCGCGAGATGCAGTCCGCCGAGTTTCTGGCGCTGGCGCGGCGCGACGTGGATACCGCACTGACATGAAGGCCTGGCTGGCAGCAACCCTGGCGTTGAGCGGCATGGTCGCAGGTGCGCCGGCGGCCGATGAACGTGCACGGCTGGCCGGCGAACGCCAGGCCATCACGCAGCGCTTCGACCAGGAAGAGCAAGCCTGCATGCAGAAATTCGCGACCACCGGCTGCCTGGCCGATGCGCGTGCCCGCCGGCGGGATGCCCTGGCCCCGCTGCGTGAACGCGAGCTGAGCCTCGCCGACCAGGAACGCCAGCAACGGGCGCAGGAGCGCAGGCGCACCGTGGCCGCCAGGCAGCAGGCTGCGGCTGATCGCTCGGCCAGGATGCCGGCGCCGGTGCTGAAGTTGCGCCAGCCCGTACCACCGTCCCGGCCAGCCTCTGCGGCGGTCACGCCGCGGGCCAGTGACGAGCCCGCCCGCGAGGCTGACGCGGCTCGGCGGGCGCAGGCGGCGGCTCAAAGGCAGGCCGACGTCGAGGCCGACAAGAAGCGCGTGGCCGACCGGGTCGCGGCACGGGCCTCAGAAGCCAAGGCGGTGCAGCCTCTGCCGGCATTGCCGGCCCTGCGTGCCGTGCCACCGTAGCGCCAGGGTCGGTCAGCGC
>JANNWL010000408.1:0-2335 GCA_031414735.1 Burkholderiales bacterium
AAAGTTTTGTTGGCGATGCCGGTTGTCGCCTTCAGGGCATCAGGCGCGGTCGGCGCTGGCAGCAAGCAGGCTGGCGCGGGCGAGGCGGTCGATGCGGATGTAGCCCGCGTTGCGCCGCACCACGCGGCAGGTGTCGAAGGGTACGAGCAGCCGTTCCTGGCGCTGGCTGCGGCACACTGGACCGCATGCGCTTGAGCACCCGCCAACAGTCCCCACTGCACGCCACACCGGAGTTTGACGGTGAGCGCATCGATGTGGTCCTGTTCTGCCCGCGGCTGCAACCCGTGCCCGGGCCGGTGCAGCGCCAGGCTTTGGCGCACGGCCTGGGACTGCTTGCCTGATGGACTCGGGCCGCGCCAAGCTGGATGCGGCGCTGGCCGAATGCGGTCTGCACGCCCAGGTCTTGGGCAACGCGGCCTCGGCGCTGCCCGCGGTCTTCAATGCCGAGATGGCCTCTACCGTGGACGGCGACCGGTACCTCGCGGGCTGAGCGGCGGGGAGGTCCGCGCGTCGGCGCTGGCGCGGATGGGCGGTTCGGCGGGCCCGTGCATCGGCGCCATGTGCGTGCAAGCCGAGCTTGCCGATCCAGTCCACGCGACTTAGGATTACATCCGTTATAACGGAGACTTCCCCATGACCACCCTCAAACTCACCCAGATCGGCAATTCCGTGGGCGTCATCCTGCCCAAGGAAATCCTGGCCCGGCTGAAGCTGGAGAAGGGCGACACGTTGTTCGTCACCGACACGCCGGGCGGGGTGACCTTGACGCCGTTCGACCCGACGGTGGATGAACAAGTCGCGCTCGGCCGCGACTTCATGCGCGAGTACCGCGACACCTTCAGGCAGCTGGCCAAGTGACCCCCTGGCGCTGGATCGACAAGGCGGCGTTGCTGGCGCTGCACGACGAGAGCCTGGCCGAACACGGCGGTGCGACGGGCATGCGCGACGAAGGTCTGCTTGACTCGGCGCTGGCCCGACCGCTGAACCTGGCAGCGTATGGCGAGCCGACGCTGGCAGACTTGGCCGCCTGCTACGGCGTGGGGGTGGCCAAAAACCACGCCTTCGTCGATGGCAACAAGCGGGCTGCGTTCCTGGCAGTCGGCTTGTTCCTGGCGATCAACGGCCACCGACTGGTGGCAACGCAGGCCGATGCCACGCTGACCATGCTGGCGGTAGCCGCTGGCGAAGTGGACGAAGCCCAGTTTGCCGAATGGATACGCCAGCACGCCGTGCCGCGCTGAGGCGGCCGGCAAGTCAGCCGGCGTGTTGCGCCGCGAACTCGGCGTAGGCGTTGCGCAGCCCGGATTCCAACGGGGTGCTGGCCTTCCAGCCGGCGCGGTTGATCAACCCCACGTCCATCAGCTTGCGTGGCGTGCCGTCGGGCTTGCGCGTGTCGTAGACGATGCCGCCTGTGTAGCCCACCACGGCGGCCACGGTGGCGGCCAGTTCGGCGATGGTCACGTCTTCGCCCACGCCGATGTTCACCAGCGGCGGCTCGAAGCGGCCGCTCACCGTTTCGTCACTGCCCAGCAGGGCACCGTAACGGTCGTCGGGCAGGTTCATCAGGAAGACGCAGGCGTCGGCCATGTCGTCGCTGTAGAGAAATTCACGCCGCGGCGTTCCGGTGCCCCACACGGTGACGCTGGCGTCGCCGCGCACCTTGGCCTCGTGGAACTTGCGCAGCAGCGCCGGGATGACGTGGCTGTTCATGGGGTGGTAGTTGTCGCCCGGACCGTACAGGTTGGTGGGCATGGCTGCCAGGTACCGGGTGCCGTACTGGCGGTTGTAGCTCCAGCACATCTCGATGCCGGCGATCTTGGCCAGCGCGTAAGGCCGGTTGGTGGGCTCCAGCGGGCCCGTCAGCAGGCAGCTTTCGGGCATCGGCTGCGGCGCCAGCTTGGGGTAGATGCAGCTGCTGCCCAGGAACAGCAGGCGCTGCACGCCGGCGGCATGCGCAGCGTGGATCACATTCGTCTGGATCGCCAGGTTGTCGCGGATGAACTCGGCCGGGTAGCTGTTGTTGGCCACGATGCCGCCGACCTTGGCCGCAGCCAGGAATACGTAGTCGGGCTTGTGTTCCTGGAAGAAGGCGCGCGTGGCATATTCGTCCGTCAGGTCCAGCTCGGCATGCGTGCGCGTGATGAGCGCGGTGTGGCCGTCGGCCTGCAGCCGGCGCACGATGGCGCTGCCGACGAGGCCGCGGTGGCCGGCGATGTAAATGCGGGAATCGGGCTGCACCGGCTCACTCGTGATGGTCGTAGGCCTGGAACCCCGCCAGCTTCACCAGGCTGTCGCGCTTGGCGGCGTTGTAGTCGCTCTCGACCATTTCGCGCAC
>JANNWL010000409.1:0-11774 GCA_031414735.1 Burkholderiales bacterium
ATCCTTGCACAGCAGCGCAAGACCGGTGTGCGCTTCGGCGAGGCCGCCATCGAGCTGGGACTTGCCACCACCGACGATGTGTTGTTCGCGCTGGCAAAACAGTATCACTACCCGATTGCCGGCCAGGAGCAGCGCAAGCTCAGCCCCGAACTGGTGGCCTTGAACGAGCCCTTCTCGCCCGCAGCCGAATCGTTCCGCGCGATTCGCAGCCAGGTGATGAAGCGCGTGTTCAACGAACGGTCCGGCCCGCGGCGGGCTCTGGCCGTGGTCAGCCCCAACGCCGGAGACGGCAAGACCTTCTTTGCCGCCAACCTGGCGGTCAGCCTGGCGCAACTGGGCGGACGCACCTTGCTGATCGACGCCGACATGCGGGGCCCGCGCCAGCATGACGTGTTCCAGCTCGCCAACGCTGTGGGTCTGGCCGGCATCTTGTCGGGCCGCGCGCCGAACACTTCGGTGGCTCAACCGGTGCCCGGTGTTCCTGGCCTGTTCCTGCTGCCGGTGGGCGGCACGCCGCCGAATCCGCTGGAGTTGGTGGAGCGCCCGGCTTTCGGCTTGCTGTTGAGCGAGTTGACGGCCCAGTACGACTACGTGGTGGTGGATACGCCGGCCGCCGAGTACGGTGCCGATGCCGCGGTGATCGCTGAGCGGTGCGGCGCTTCACTGATGCTCGCGCGCAAGGACGTGTCGCGCATCGACGCCGTCGAACACATGTCCAGCCAGCTGGCGGAGGATCCCATCAGGCTGGCAGGCGTCGTCGTCAACAGCCACCGGACATGAGACGGAAGGTGGCCTGGTGAGTGAGCCCCGGACGACAGCGCAGATCGCGGCGAAGGGGACAGCGCAGGCCATCCTGCCGCCTGCGCTGGACCGCCTGGCCGCACTGCTGCTGCTGATCGGCTTTGCCGCGCTCTACGCGCCGAGCTACCTCAACCTGGCCCGGACCGTCTGGCCCAGCGATGAACAAGGCCACGGCCCGATCATCCTGGCGCTCGGCCTGTGGCTGCTCTACGGCCAGCGCCATGCCCTGGCGGCCTTGTCGGTGCAACCCGACAAGGCGCTGGGAAGCGCTCTTCTGGGCAGCGGCGTGCTGATGTATGCGCTCGGCCGCACGCAGGGCATGCTGGTGTTGGAGGTGCTCTCCCAACACTTTGTGGTGATCGGGGTACTGCTTCTGTTCCTGGGGCGGCGCGCCGTTAGGCTGATCTGGTTTCCCTTGTTCTTCCTGTTGTTCGTCGTGCCCCTGCCCAGCTCGGTGGTGGGGTCCTTGACCGCTCCGCTCAAGGCCGCCGTGTCGGCGGTGGCCGCCGAGCTGTTGTACGCCATGGGCTACCCGGTCGCGCGGGCCGGCGTGATGCTGAGCGTGGGGCAGTACCAGCTCTTGGTGGCTGTCGCCTGCGCCGGCCTGAACTCGTTGTTCACGCTCGAGGCCCTGGGCCTGCTGTACATGAACCTGATGCGCTACACCTCGGCGGTGCGCAACGTGCTCCTGGCGATACTGATCATCCCGATCGCGTTCGCAGCCAACATCGTCCGGGTGATGATCCTGGTGCTGGTCACCTACCACTTCGGCGACGAGGCCGGACAGGGCTTTGTCCATAGCTTCGCCGGCATGGTGCTGTTTCTGGTCGGGCTGACGCTGATCCTGCTGACCGACAAGCTTCTGCGCACGGCCTTCCCCAGCGCCAGCGGCCACACATGAACAGCGCACGACGACGCGCCCTCTTCGTGACCGCACTGATGGTCTCCGGCGCCACCCTGAGCTACTACGGCCGGCCCACGGTCTACCTGGCAGACCAGCTTGGCAAGCCCGACTTGGAAGTCCTCTTTCCCAAGCAGTTCGGCCCATGGCAGGTCGACACCAGCTGGCCCATCATCCTCCCGCCGCCGGACGTTCAGGCCGCGCTGGACGCCATTTACAACCAGGTGCTGTCACGCACCTACATCAACCCGGTCGGCGACCGAATCATGCTCTCCGTGGCCTACGGGGGCGATCAGTACGACGGCACCGCTGCACACCGGCCCGAAGCCTGCTACCCGGCACAGGGCTTTGCGATCACTTTCAACGAGACCCGCGTTCAACCGCTTGCCGAAGGCAGCATTGGTGTTCGCACCCTGGTGGCCAAGCTGGGGGGGCGCAACGAACCCATCACCTACTGGGTGGTGGTGGGCGACAAGATTGCGACCACCGGGGTGGAACAAAAGCTGGCGCAACTGCGCTATGGCGTGCGCGGCATCATTGCCGACGGCATGCTAGTACGCGTGTCCAGCATCGACACCGACACGGCGCAGGCCCACCGCCTGCAATCGGGCTTCATTGCCGACATGGCGGCGGCACTGCCTGCGAAGGCGCGGGCACGCGTTTTCGGTGAGTTGGCGCCCTGAACCATGGCCAGGGCCCAGCTTCGATGGCGTGCGCCCCGGGCTGGATCCGTCGGTCTGGGCGTGGCCGTCTTCGGCCTCGCCATTTTTCTTGGGCTGGTGTCGGCAGTTCTTCCCGGCTCGTTCATCTTCGCGCTGCTGCTGGTGCCGGCCATTGCAACCCTGGTATTCGTGCGGCCGGAGTACACGCTGACAGTCTGTGTGGGGCTGGTCTGCGGATTGATCCACCCCGCCCTGGTACCGCGCATCCCTGTCTTTGGCGGCGCGCTGGCGGCCGCCGATGCCACGCTGGCGATGCTGGCGGGCTATGCCTTGTGGACGCTTGCGACGCAGCGCCAACAGACCGCGATCGCGCCGGTCGCGCCGGTCGCGGGGGCCCGCTGGCTGGGCGTGTCGCTGGCCCTCTTCGGTGTCTGCTTTGCACTGGCCCTGGTGCTTTCCTTGACCGTTCGCGGCATCAACCCGGCCCATGTCCTGGGTGAGACGCGGGACCTTCTCTATCTGGCCGTCCTGCCGATCGCCGTGGTCATCCTGCGGCAGCGCGATCGGCAGAAGCGGTTTGTGGTGAGCTTTGTGGTGCTGGGTTGCCTGTTTGCAGCCGGCCAGGTGCTTCAAGGTGCCTTCAACATCCCCGTGTTCGGCGCCCACGGCATCAGTGCACTCGAGACCTTGGGCAGCCAGCACGACGGCACCACGCGGGCCAACACGCTCGGACTCAATGTCATGGTGTTTTCGCTGCTGCTGATCTTGGGTGCCCAGGTGCTGGGCCTCATGCACCGAGGGCTGTTCTTCCTGGTCGGCGGCTTGTTGTTCGTCGGCATCGTGTTGACCTACGGCCGCACGACGTACGCCGTCGTCTTTGTTTGCATGCTGGTGGTTGTGTGGTGGTTGAACGCGAAGAAGCTGCCCCTGTTCCTGTGCTCGCTGGCTCTCGTCGTGCTGGTCGGCTCGGGCGTCGGCCTGTGGCTGAAGCCCGACTCGTTTGCAGCCGTGTACTTCCGCATGACCAGCATTGGCGAAGAGATCAATCATGGCTACTCGGCACAGTGGCGTTTCTGGGAGATGGAAGCCATGCTGCCGCACATCCAGCAACATCCCTTGGTGGGCGTCGGCCTGGGTGCCGACTACAAGGGCGCCCGCGGCTCGGCGCCGAACCCCGAGTTGAACCGCTATGTGCACAACGGCTACCTCTACATGGCCGGCAAGATGGGGCTGCCTGCGCTGTTTTTCTTTTTGCTCGTGATGGGCGCGATTGCCGCGATCGGACGCCGCTCGGCGAAGTGCTCCGATTCGGCGTGGACACGTGTGGTCGGTGCCGCAGGTGCCGTGATGATGATCCGGTTCCTTGCGGCTTCGATCACCGAGCCGCACCTGATGTCCGACTACGGCATCGTCGTCATCGCCCTTGCGGGTGCCCTGGTCTACCTGAGCGCTCGCGGCGCGCCGGTGCTGACGCAACCGACCAGGCTGCCGGCGCGCAGCGGGCTGTCGCGTCGGCACGGGCTTGTTGGCAGCGCATCGTGATGAACGTCAAAGTCGCTGTCATTGAACCGGTGGGTGGCCATGGCGGCATGAACTTCTATGACTTCTCGCTCTGCCAGGGCATCGTGAACGCGGGCGCTGCAGCCACTCTCTTCACCTGCGAGAAGACGGTGGTGAGCGGGAATGAGGGCTTTCCGATCGAGCGTCCCTACCGCGGCATTTACGGCGCAAGCCCGGCATGGGTGCGCGGTCTGCGCTTCCTGTGGGGCAGTCTGAATGCCTTGTCAGCCGCGCGCCGCCACGGCCACCGGGTCGTCCACCTGCACTTCTTCCAAGTCGGCGCGAAGGAGTGCTTCAACGTTTTGTGGGCCCGCCTCCTGGGTCTGCAGGTGGTCATCACGGCCCACGACGTCGAGGCCTTCAAGGAAGGGCTGTCGCGTCCCTTGCTGGTGCGCTGGGTCTACCGCACCGCGCACCGTGTCATCGCCCACAGCTTGGTCGCCCAGCGCGAACTGGTGCAGGAAATTGGCATCGCGCAAGACAAGATCGACGTCATCCCGCATGGCAACTACATCGCCAGCGTGCCTGCCAATGTCACCCGGCAAATGGCCAGGACGCACTTCGGCATTGGCGACGAGAAGCGTGTGCTCGTCTTCTTCGGTCAGATCAAGGATGTCAAGGGGCTCGACGTGTTGCTGAAGGGCTTCGCCCTGGCCCGGCAGAAGGATGGGCGCCTGCACCTGCTGATCGGTGGTCGCGTCTGGAAGACCGACTTCTCCAGGTACGCCGAGATCATTGAAAGCCACGGCTTGGCGGCGCATTGCAGCCTGCACATCCGCTACATCCCGGACGAGGAGGTGGCGTACTTCTTTCGCTGCGCGGACCTCGTGGTGTTGCCCTACCTGCGCATCTACCAGAGCGGGGCGGTCTTGTTGGCCATGAGTCACGGCAGCCCGGTTCTCGTCTCCGACATCGAAGGACTGCTCGAGGCCGTTCGTGACGAGCGCACCGGGTTTGTTTTCAGAAGCGGCGACCCGACGCAGCTGGCACGACGAATTGTCGAAATTCTGGACCGGCCGAGCCACTGCGCCGAAGTCGCCCAGGCGGGCCTGCGCGCGGTGACGGAGCACAACGACTGGACCCGCCTGGGCGCGCAGTCCCTGGCCTGCTACCAGCGGGCGCTGCAGGCGGCGAGCTGACATGCAAAGAGTCCTGCGGATTCTCGGTGTGCGCGGCGTGCCAGCAGCCCATGGCGGGTTTGAGACCTTTGCCGAGCACCTGGCCCTCCACCTTGTAAAAAAGGGCTGGCGTGTTGTCGTCTATTGCCAGGAAGTGGGCTCTGGGCCGACGTTCGAGGACACCTGGCAAGGCGTGGAGCGCGTGCGCATCCCCACGGCCTTGTCAGGGCCCAAGGGCACGGTGATGTTTGACTGGAAGGCGACTGCGCATGCCGCCAGGCACCGCGATCTGTGCCTGACATTGGGCTACAACACAGCGGTGTTCTGCGCCAGGCTGCGGGCCCAGGGCATCCCGAACCTGATCAACATGGACGGCATCGAGTGGAAGCGCGCCAAGTGGGGCCCCCTTGCCAAGACCTGGTTCTGGATCAACGAGCGTGCAGGTTGCTGGCTGGGCGACCACCTGGTGGCCGACCACCCGCAAATCAAGGCCCATCTGCAGACCCGGGTGGTGGCGAGCAAGATCACCACCATTCCTTACGGTGCAGAACCCGTCACCGAAGCGCCCGTGGAGCCGGTGCAGGCGCTGGGTTTCGCTCCTGGCAAGTTCTTGACCGTGGTGGCGCGTGCGGAGCCGGAAAATTCGGTGCTCGAGGTGGTGCAGGGGTTCTCGGCCAAGCCGCGCGGCTACCTGCTCGCGGTGCTCGGCAGCTACGAGAACCACAACGACTACCACCGGGCGATTCGGGCTGCGGCCAGCCACGAGGTCAGGTTTGTCGGTGCCATCTACGAGAAGCCCGTGGTGCAGGCCTTGCGTTTCCACAGCGCAGCCTACGTGCACGGCCACCAGGTGGGGGGAACCAACCCGTCCCTGGTCGAAGCCCTGGGCGCTGGCAACCCGGTGTTCGCCCACGACAATCGGTTCAACCGGTGGGTGGCGGGCGACGCGGCGGCCTATTTCACGACGGCGAAGTCACTGTCTGACCAGATGGACAAGGTGCTCTCAGGCGCCGAGAGGCTGAACCGGATGCAAGCCCATGGGCAGCTTAGATTCCGCTCGGACTTCACCTGGTTGAATGTTCTGGGCCAGTACGAAGAACTGCTCGAGCAGTACCTGCCGAAACAATCTGGCAAACGCCGCCGGGACCCCGCCAACCCGGTGCGTCAACCACTGCCATGACCCACCCTCCGGGCCATCCAACGGGCCGCTGTCGATGAATCCATCTCCCCCCTGCCGAGTCTCGATCGTCATCCCGGTCTATGCGGGCGAGCGCACCTTGCCGGCGCTGATGCGCGAGATCGCGCCCTTGACCCAGACCCAGACCACCGCCCGCGGCCACACCTACAAGGTGTGTGAAGTCCTGCTGGTGCACGATTGCGGTCCCAATCAATCCGACCAGACACTGGAAGCACTGGACGCCGAATACCCCTTCGTGCAGCCAGTGTGGCTGTCGAAGAACTACGGCCAGCACGCGGCCACGCTGGCAGGCATGGCCAGCGCCACGGGCGACTGGGTGGTCACCCTGGACGAAGACGGGCAACAGAACCCGCAGCACATCGGCGACATGCTCGACCGCGCCCTGGGTGCGTCGCTGCAACTCGTCTACGCGCAGCCGACCAATGCGCCACCGCATGGCTGGTTGCGCAACCTGGCCAGTGGCACGGCCAAGGTCATCAGCAACCGCTTGCTCGGCAACCGCACTGTGGGCAAGTTCAACAGTTTTCGCCTCGTCGACGGTGAAATCGCCAGGACACTGGCGGCCTACTGTGGCAACGGTGTCTACCTTGACGTCGGGCTGTTCTGGATCACCGGTCGCATCGGGCATTGCCCGGTGGCGCTGAGGAACGAGATGGACCGTCCCTCGGGGTATTCCTACCTGAAGCTGATCGGGCATTTCTGGCGGCTGATCCTCACCACAGGCACGCGACCTTTGCGCTTGATCACGGTCATGGGTCTGCTGTCGATCGTGCTGGCCCTCGTCGTGGCCGTCTATGCGCTGCACGCAAAGTTCTATGGCCAGATGCCGGTTCAAGGCTGGACCTCGCTGTTGATCGTGGTGGCCTTCTTCTCCGGCAGCATCCTGGCGTCCTTGGGCGTGATTGCCGAGTACCTTGCGGTGACCATGGGCATCGTGATGGGCAAGCCGCTGTACGTCGTCAGCACCAAGCCGACCCGACAGGAGCTTGTCGAGTGACGATCGCCTGGGTGCTTGGCCGAACCGGCCTGCTGGGTTCGGCCCTGTCGCGGGCCTTGCGCGACGACGGCACCGAGTTGTTTTGTCCGCCACAGGCATTCGCCTGGAACAACGACGCCGAGCTGCCGCAGCAGGTGCGGGCCGCGGTGCAAGCCTTTGCGCTGCGCGCCAGCACGGCTGAGCGCTGGGAGATCCATTGGGCCGCCGGTGTCGGCACCATGAGCAGCCAAGCCAGCGTGCTGGCGCCGGAGACGCAGGCCTTGGCCCTGCTGCTGGAGCTGCTGCAAGCCGATGCGGGCTTGATGGCCCGGTCGGGCAGCCTGTCATTCGCCAGCTCGGCGGGCGCCATCTACGCGGGCGCCTCCGACGAAGTCATCACCGAAGACACGGCACCCGCGCCGACCACGGCCTACGCCGAAATCAAGCTGAAACAGGAAGACCTGGTGCGCGGCTTCGTCACGGCCAACCCCGGCACCAAGGCGCTGATCGCGCGCATCTCCACGTTGTATGGCCCGGGCCAGGCCACGGGCAAGAAGCAGGGGCTGCTGGGCCACATGGCACGCTGCATCCTGCGCAACCAGCCCATACAAATCTACGTGCCTTACGACACCATCCGCGACTACATCGACGCCGACGACGCCGCGCTGGCGATCATCGGATTGCTCCGCAGCACACGGCCATGTCCCGATGCGGCCACCCGGATCATTGCCTCGGAATGCCCGACAACGATTGCCGAAATCGTCGCCATCTTCGGCCGCGTTGCGCGCCGAGCGCCGCGGGTCGTGCGCAGTGCAAACCGGTTGTCAAACCTGTACTCGCGGCGGGTCCAGTTTCGCTCGGTCGTGAGTTCAGACTACAAGCGCGTGCCGTGCAAGCGGCTGCCCTTGGGCATCGCCCAGATCATGCGGGCAGAACGGCTCGTGTTCTTGCGCGGCTCGGGGGGCTCGGCGTCATGACAGGGTCCGAGGCTGCCGGTCTGCATCGCGAGCCTTCCAGCCATTGCGGCAACGCCGCCGCTCGGGGATCCACGACATGAACGAAGCAGAGTTCGACAAGTTCGCCGACGAGTACCACGCCAGCCTGACGGCGGGCATCGCGGTGTCGGGCGAAGGCCCCGAGTACTTCTCCGAGTACAAGATCATCGACATCGCCCGCGAGTGCGGCGCGGCGTCGCGCGCCATGGCGGCCGTCAGCCGCGTTCTCGACTTTGGCGCGGGCATTGGCAACTCCGTGCCCTACGTGCGAAAACACCTCCCGGGGGCCGAGCTCACTTGCCTGGACCTGTCGCAGCGCAGCCTTGAAGTCGCACAGAAGCGTTTCGGTGACATGGCGCATTACGTTCGTTTCGACGGTGCCCGCATCCCGTTCCCGAACGATCACTTCGATATTGCCTACGCGATGTGCGTGTTCCACCATATCAACCACGCCGACCACCGGGCGCTGCTGCAAGAATTGCGGCGGGTGGTCAGACCCGGCGGCAGTTTGTTCATCTTTGAACACAACCCCTTCAACCCGCTGACAGTGCGCGTCGTCAACAACTGCCCGTTCGACGAGAACGCGCACCTGATTCGCGGGCATGAAATGAAGCGGCGGCTTTTGACTGCCGGGTTTGCCAGTGCCCGCACGAGCTACCGCGTGTTCTTCCCGCACTTCCTGCGTGCGCTGCGGCCGCTTGAAGGCGTGTTGGCCTGGTTGCCGCTGGGGGGGCAGTATTTCGTCCGCGCCGTCAAGTGAACCGCTGGAGAGTGCCCGAACTGGGCCGCTTCCTGAGTGTCGGCATGGTCAACATGCTGGTCGGCCTGCTGGTGATCTACGCCTGCAAGTGGTTCTTTCAGGCCAGCGATGTGCTCGCCAACGCGGTGGGCTACGCCTGCGGTCTGTGCACGAGCTTTGCCTTGAACAGTCGCTGGACCTTCAACTACCGCGGACCGCAGCTGCCCGCACTCGCCAAGTTCCTCGTCGTGGCCGCGGTGGCCTACGCCATGAACCTGGTCACCGTGCTTCTCGCGATTCACTGGGCCGGCCTGAACGACTACCTGGCGCAGGCTCTGGGCATTCCGCCGTACACGTTGACCACCTACCTGGCGAGCAAGTTCATGGTCTTCCGACGGGCCCCCCACAGCCCGTGACCAGCCCCCTATGACTGCCTGGCGCCGTGACGGGCCGTTGATCACCTGGCAGGCCGCTGCCTTTGCGCTGGTCCAGGCCGCGGTCATGCTTGTTGCCATCAGCAACGAAAGCCTGTGGATCGACGAGTTCTGGACAGCGCACTTCGCACAAACGCCGTCGATCAAGGCCTTCTTCGACCTGCTGATGGTGCCTAGCGGTTCGCAGACGCCGCTGCACTTCCTGCACTTTTACCTGTGGGAGCAACTGGTACCGCGTGGCGAATTCCTGATGCGGCTGGCCAATCTGCCGGTGTTCGTTGCCGGCCAATTGGCGCTGTACTGGGCCTTGCGGCCCTACCCGGCCAAGCTCAGCGCCATGGTGCTCACCCTGGGCGCGCTGCACCCCATGGTTTGGCAATACGCCAACGAAGCGCGGCCCTACATCCTGATGCTGGCCGGCGCCCAGATGATGCTGGCCTACCTGCTGCATCTGCATCTGCACCTGCCCGCTGCCAACGCGGACCGACGGCACGCCCTGTTCCTGGCGCTGTTTGTTGTCGGCAGCATCCTGTTGGCCGGCGCCAGCATGCTGGGCGTGTTCTGGGTTCTTGCAGCTTGCCTCTATGGAGCGCTGCATCACTGGCGGCATTCAAGTTGGCGACCGCTGATGGGCGCCGCGAGCTTGCTGCTGCTGGGCCTCTTCATCGTCGCCATGGCCGGGCTCGCAAGCTACTACCTGGGCAGCTTGCTGCAGGGGCAGGGCGCATCCCGACTTGCAACGTCGACGCCTGCAACCGTGGGGTTTGCCGTGTATGAACTGCTGGGTCTGTCGGGCCTGGGCCCCAGCCGTCTTGATCTGCGAGTCCGCGGCCTGTCGGCATTGGGTTCCTACTCGGTCTGGCTGGTGGCTGCCACTGTTGTCACGCTCGTCACCCTGGGTGTGGGTCTGAAGGCGGCCAGGCAGCGCATCGGCCTGGGCGGACTGCTCGCCGTGGGTCTGTTCGGACTGGTCCCGGTGGTGGTTGTCATCGCCTCGGGCTTCGCGATGCATTGGCGCGTGCTCGGCAGGCACTTGATCGCCGCGCTTCCGCTGTTGAACCTGCTGCTGGCCATGGGTCTGGTCACGCTGTTCGGCCTCGGCCATCGTCGTGGCCGGGTGTTGCGCTGGGCGATCGCCGTCGCCTGCCTGCTGTCTCTGGTGGCCTCGTCGCTCTCGCTGCGTTTTGCGCAGCGGCATGAGAAGGACGACTACCGCGCGGCAGCGGCACTGGCCAAGCAAAGCCTTGCGCAGGGTCAGCGTGTCTGGTGGGCGGCGGGCACAGTGGGCGCACACCACTACGCGGTGCCCGGCGAGTTCGACTACCTGGCTGAGCTGACGAGCAAGCAAGGGGCGGTGGCGTGCGCCGATCTGCCTGGCGTGCAGTCGATCGCCAATGCCTCGCAGGACTGCCTGCGCACGCTCTCGGTGCCAGACATCGTCATCACCTCCAAGCCGGAAACCTTTGACACCCGGGGTGATATCGGCGCCTACGTGAAGGCCGGGAACTTCACATCGACGGGACAACTGGCGGCCTTCACGGTCTGGCGGCGCGCCGGGTCGGAATCGCCAGGCACGAAGTGATGCGGCGCGGCGACATCGTCTTGCCCAGACCGCATCGAGACGCCGTCACCTGGTCGTTGTCGAAGCTTGCCCGCGTTGACCATTGCGATTGAGTTGCATCGCGTCTTTCAGCAGTTGCACCGTGGCGTTGTCGGCGCGCCGATGCACCGGCAGCAAGCCTGAGCGCTGCTCCCGCGGCACCTGCGAAGGCACTTCGGCGTCCCAGCCCTGGTAGCAACGCCAGCAGTGATAGGCCCAGCCCCAGCCCTGGGCTTCGAACAAGGACAGCGCGTCGATCAGGTAACGCGGACAGCTGCCCGAGGGCGCCCAGCGCACACAAGAAAACTCGCCGACAAACATCGGTACCTTGTGCGCACTGGCGAACTTGCGGGCCTCAAGCATTTCCTGCGCCAGACGCGCTTTGTTCCAGCCGGCGCCCGGATAGGTCCGCGCTTCGGGATGGCCGGGCAGCCCCTGGTGCGTGAACTCATGCGGCGCGTACAAATGAAAGCTGTAAACGACGCCCGGCAGGGCCAGCGGCTCGGCCTGCCAGAAGGAGCCCGGCAACGCCCACGGCACGGGTTCGACCATCAGCGGCGTGTCGGGGTCCGCGGCGCGAATCTCGTGGGCAATCCGATTTGCCAGCGCGTGCCATTGCACCAGGCCACTCTCGCGGCTGGCGCCCGGCACCACGGGCTCGTTGATCAGGTCGTAGGCCTGCAGCGCTGCATACCCCTTGAGGCGCAGCGCCACCTGCACCCACTGACCCACGATGTCTGCCGTCAGGCTCTCGCTGTCCCAGTAGTCCGATTCATTGCCCCAGGGCGTG
>JANNWL010000410.1:0-5296 GCA_031414735.1 Burkholderiales bacterium
CACCTGCACCTTGATCTTGTGCTGCCCGAAAGCACGCTCGACATCCTTCTGCACGCGCTCGACGATGTCGCGGCGGTGGCCGCGCGCCCGGCCCACGGCCTTGGCCAGCGCAGCATGGCGCCACGGGTTCAGGCGCTGGAAGGACAGCTCCTGCAGTTCGCGGTAGGTCTGGTTCAGGCCCAGGCGGTGGGCGATGGGGGCGTAGATGTCCAGCGTCTCGCGCGCGATGCGCTGGCGGCGTTCCGGCGCCATGGCCTGCATGGTGCGCATGTTGTGCAGGCGGTCGGCCAGCTTGATGAGGATCACGCGCACGTCGCGCGCCATCGCCAGCAGCATCTTGCGGAAGCTCTCGGCCTGGCTTTCTTCGCGCGTGTTGAACTGCAGCTTGTCGAGCTTGGTCAGCCCGTCCACCAGGTCGGCTGTGGGCACGCCGAACTTCTCGATGAGTTCGGTCTTGGTGACGCCCTGGTCCTCGATGGTGTCGTGCATCAGCGCCGCCATGAGGGCTTGCGCGTCGAGCTTCCAGTCGGCGCACAGCGCGGCCACGGCGATGGGGTGGGTGATGTAAGGCTGGCCGGTTGCACGCAGTTGGCCCAGGTGGGCTTCGTCGGCGAACTTGTAAGCCTCGCGCACCAATTTGAGGTCGGCCTTGGAGAGGTAACCCAGCTTCTCGGTCAGGCCGGCGAAGGTCGACACCTCGGCCGTCGCGGCGGCCGCCGTGGGTGCGGCGCGCTGCAGCCCCTGCAGCGCGGCAGGCAGCAATTCGGCAGCTAGTGAACGCAGGCCCATGGGTCGAATTTAGCGCAGCTGCCAGCCACCAGGGCAGGGCGGCGGTGATGGCCCTGCAACGCCAAGCCGGCCGGCAAACAAAACGGGCGCCATGCCGCGAGGCCTGGCGCCCGTGAGGGCAATCAGCAAGGGGCAGGTCAGACCGGCACTTTGCGCAGCATCTCGATGCCGACTTCGCCGGCGGCGATCTCGCGCAGGGCGGTCACGCCGGGCTTGTTCTTGGTCTCGACCTTGGGCGCGTGGCCCTGGCTGAGCATGCGCGCGCGGTAGGTCGCGGCCAGCACCAGCTGGAAGCGGTTGGGGATGCGGGCGAGACAGTCTTCTACGGTGATGCGGGCCATGGAAGATTTCCTCAAATGCGGGCGGTTGTCAGATCAGACCCAGGGCAGCAAACACCTGGGACCGGTTGCGTGCCTGGGCGGCGTACTTCAAGCGCTGGGAGTGGACGACCGTCTTCAGGTCGAAAAGCGCCGTCTCGAAAAGGGAGTTGATGATAACAAAGTCGAAGTGCCGGGCTTGCGCCACCTCCACGCGGGCGTTGACCATGCGCTGGGCGATGACCTCGGGGCCGTCCTCGCCGCGGCGCTGCAGCCGCTGCTGCAGCTCGTCCCAGCCCGGCGGCAGGATGAAGATCAGCACGGCATGGGGGAAGAGTTGCTTGATCTGCAGCGCGCCCTGCCAGTCGATTTCCAGCACCACATCCTCGCCACCCATCAGCCGCTCTTCGATGGCGATGCGCGAGGTGCCGTACAGGTGGCCGTGCACTTGCGCCCACTCGAAGAACTCGCCGCGCTCGGCCTTGGCGCGGAAGGCGGCCTCGTCGATGAAACTGTACTCGCGGCCATGCTGTTCCTGGCCGCGCGGCGCGCGCGTGGTGTGCGAGACCGACACGGCGAGATGCGAGTCCAGTTCGAGCAATGCCTTGACCAGGCTGGACTTGCCAGCACCGCTGGGCGCGGCGACGCAAAATAGATTGCCAGGGGTTTCCATGGCGGAAATTATTGCTTGAAGTCCCCGGGCGCAGGCTTGTATTGCGATGCCAGGCGCAGGCTCGTCGCCGACGCGGGCTGTTCAACGAAGGGGTTTTCGCATGGATCGAATCGACGCTCTGGTCATCGGTGCCGGGGTCGTGGGCCTGGCCATCGGCCGGGCCTTGGCAGCAGCCGGGCGCGAAACCGTGGTCGTGGAAAGCGCCGATGGCATCGGCCAGGGCGTCAGCTCGCGCAGCAGCGAAGTCATCCACTCCGGCCTGTACTACCTGCCGGGGTCGGCCAAGGCGGCGCTGTGCACGCGGGGCAGGGCGCTGCTGTATGAATTCTGCGAGTCCCATGGCGTGGCGCATTCGGCGTGCGGCAAGCTGGTCGTGGCGACGGACGCCGACCAGCATGCCGCGTTGCAAGGCCTGCAAGCGCGCGCCGCCGCCAATGGCGTGCCGCTGGCCTGGTTCAGCAGCGCCCAGGCCATCGAGATGGAGCCGGCATTGAGTTGCACTGCGGCCCTGTGGTCGCCGAGCACAGGCATCGTCGACAGCCACGGGCTGATGTTGGCGCTGCAGGGCGATCTGGAACGCGTGGGCGGCGCCGTCGCGCTGAAGTCGACGGTCACCGCAGCCCGCTTTTTGCCAGGAAGGCCCGCGCAGGTCGAGGTCGCATCCGCCGACGGCGACTTCGAGCTGCAGGCCGATTGGGTCATCAACGCCGCCGGCTTGCAGGCCTGCGCACTGGCGCGGCGCTTTGCCGGGCTGGACCCGAGGCACGTGCCCCAGCCGCACTACGCCAAAGGCAGCTACTTCAGCCTGACAGGCGCGGCGCCGTTTTCGCGCTTGATCTACCCGGCCCCGGTGGATGCCTGGCTGGGTGTGCACGTGACCTTGGACCTGGCGGGACAGGTGCGTTTCGGGCCCGACCTGGAATGGCTGGACGTGGACGACCCGGCAGACATCGATTTCGCCGTCGACCCGGCGCGCGCTGTCGGCTTCGAGCAGGCCATTCGGCGCTTCTGGCCGGGGTTGCCCTCGGGGGCGCTGCAGCCTGCCTACAGCGGTGTGCGGCCCAAGATCTATGGCCCGAAAGAGCCGGCCCCGGACTTTCGTATCGACGGGCCGATGCAGCACGGGCTGTCGGGTCTGGTGAACCTGTTCGGCATCGAATCGCCGGGCCTCACGTCATCCCTGGCGATCGCCGAACAGGTGGCCGCAATGGCAGCCTTGCGCTGACGCGAAGGTCAGCCGCCCGGGTGCGCGGCGCTGGCAACTCAGGGGGTGGTGACGGTGACGCCCAGGCAGGTGTTGCAGCGGCCCAGTCCACGCAACCGCGGGTCAGGCTTGCCGTCGCCGGTCTTGAAGTTGGCGTGGCAGCGAATGCACACGTACATCTTCGAACTCGACATCATGGGCTTCACACCGGGCTCGGCGTTCGGCCGTGCGGCGGTGTATTCGGCCTGGGTCTGGCGCAGCTTGGGGCCGGCGGAACCAGTGGGAACGGGGGGCGTGCGGCGGGTGGTCATGGCGGGTGGGGGCCGGGGGGTCGCCCCGCTCAGCTCGAAGGCTGTATTGTCCTATGAAATTGTTCACGTCATATCGGGGCCCGCCTGGGGGCCGTCTTGCGGGGCGCGTTCTGAGCCTCAGTGCATACTCCGCGCCGCCTGAGCTGTTGCTTTCTCCTCCGCGCCGTTGCGCCGCCCTGACCATGCCTTTCCTGCCGCCCGATCACCCTGAGCGACTGGTTCTGGCCGACGAAGTCCATGCCCGTCCGCCCGAGCCGCTGAACACCCCGGCGCGGGCCACCTACGTCGCCGTGCTGATCAGCGCCGATGAGCGTGAACTCGAGCGTCAGCACCTGGCGCGCCTGTGCGCCCGCTTCGACCTGCCGCCCCCAGCGGCTGGCGCGACCCAGTTCATCGTCACCCTGGGGGCGGGGCGAATGAAGTGGGAACGGCACGGCGAGTTTTCCAGCTACACCTTCTTTGCCAGCGGCAGCCCAGACAAGCCCTTCATCGACACCGCAGCGGCGGGCCTGCCCGCAGGGTGGTTGCAAAGCGTGCCTGGGCGCACGGTCGCAGCGGCCCATGCCGTGCTGCTCAAGGGCACCGGCGCGCCGCCCGACGCAGCGGCGCTGGCCGAGTTTTTTGACGGCAACACTCCTGTCGGTGCGGTCGTCGGCGCGGGCAGCGGATTTGCGTTTACCGACTTCCGCATCCACGCCGACGGCTGTGGCCGCTTTGTGCTGCTGGACGACGGTTTCACGCCGCACCAGGTCGGCCGGCTGCTGCAGCGCCTGTTCGAGATCGACGCCTACCGCATGCTGGCCCTGCTGGCGCTGCCCATTGCGCGGCGACAGTCGCCGCGCATCGTGGCCATCGAACAGGCCCTGGCCGAACTGACCGATGGCATCGCCCGCGAGGACGGCCGTGAAGAGGCGCTGCTGCACGAGCTGACGCGGCTGGCCGCAGAAGTCGAAAGCGGTCTGTCGGCCAGCCAGTTCCGCTTTGGCGCCTGCCGCGCCTACAGCGAGCTGGTGTGCACGCGCATCGAAGAACTGCGCGAGCTGCGCATTCCCGGCCTGCAGACGATTGCCGAGTTCATGACGCGCCGATTCACGCCGGCCGTGACGACCTGCCACACCGTGTCGCAACGCCTGCATGACTTGTCGGAGCGCGTCGCCCAGGCCAGCGGCTTGCTGGCCACGCGGGTGGGCATCGCGCGCGAGCGCCAGAACCAGGACCTGCTGGCCTCGATGAACCGGCGTGCGCGCTTGCAACTGCGCCTGCAGCAAACGGTCGAGGGCCTGTCGATCGCGGCCATCGTCTACTACGTGGCGGGCCTGCTGGGCTACATCACCAAGGCCTTGAAGGCAGGTGGCCTGGCGCTCAACAGCGATCTTGTCGTGGGAGTGGCCGTGCCGGTGGTCGCAGCGCTGGCCATCGTGGCCGTGCGCCGGGCGCGCAGGCGCATCGCCCAGTCAGAGCCCGAAGACGGCGTGCGGGCTGATTGAGCCGGCGATCGAGCCCCCTGAAGACCCCAAGAGAGTCCATCGATGTCATTCACCTTTCCGTTCTCCGCCATCGTCGGGCAGGACGAGATGAAGCTGGCGATCCTGATCGCCGCAGTGGACCCCAGCGTGGGCGGCGTGCTGGTGTTCGGCGACCGCGGCACCGGCAAGTCCACTGCCGTGCGTGCGCTGGCGGCCCTGCTGCCGCCCATGCGCGCCGTCGTGGGTTGCCGCTACCGCTGCGCGCCCGAGGGCAGCGGCTCGGCCTGTGAGCAGTGCCCCACGCTGAAGGGCGGCAAGAAGCCCAAGACCGAGCTTGTGCCCGTGCCTGTGGTGGACCTGCCGCTGGGCGCCACCGAAGACCGCGTCGTTGGCGCGCTGGACCTGGAGCGCGCCTTGTCGCAGGGCGTGAAGGCCTTCGAACCCGGCCTGCTGGCGCGCGCCAACCGGGGCTTTCTGTACATCGACGAGGTCAACCTGCTGGAAGACCATCTGGTGGACCTGCTGATCGACGTCGC
>JANNWL010000411.1:0-5235 GCA_031414735.1 Burkholderiales bacterium
GCTTGAACAGCACCTTGGGGCAGGTCACACAGCCGGCGGCTTCGAGGCTGCCCGAATGGGCACTGGCGGCGGGGCAAGGGTCTGCCTACTCTCGGCGTGCTTGCCGTTGGTCGCGGCGCAAAGGCCCGAGCGACGCCCCTGTCCTGCAATGAACGAGAGTTGAAACGTGAATGAAACCGGCTTCGCCCTGGCCCTGATGGGCACTTTTCTACTTGCGGGTTGTGCAGGGGGCGCGTCGAATCCGGTCTTCAATACATCGGCACAGAAGGCCTACATCTACTCGCAATACGAAAACAGCTCAGGCGTTGCAAAGGGCGCCACTGGAGAGGTCAGGTACTGTGGCGCAGGCATGCCGCCGATGGTTCAGCAGCGCAAAGAGACCGCGCTCGCGGCTGCCGCGCAGGCCTGCGGCGGAGAAGACAAATACGCCGTCCTGGGTGAATCACAAACCGACGATGCGCCGGCCACTTTCATGGGCGTGGCCGTGCAATGCACGGGCTTTGCAGGACGCATCGTGTACTTCAGATGCAAAGGTGCGCAGCCGCAGCCCACAGGGGCCACCAAGTGATGCCGCACGGGGACGCGGCTGGATCGAGCCTGGCCGTCAGAACGAGATTGAGCCTGCTGCTGCTGTTGGTGGGGCTGAACGGATGCGCCGTATTGACCGTCAGTGAAGATGAGCTTCAACGCGGCGCATCGGGTGCAGTCACGTTCAAGACCACGGGCGGCCCCACCTATGACAAGGTTTGGAGCGCGGCGTTGAAGGCCATGGGCACGGGAATGACGGTCGTTGAAAGCCACAAACCATCGGGCACCATCAAGTAAAGGGTGGGCGCTGCACCCCCAGGAAAGGTGGTTGCGTTTTTCATCACGCCGACCACGCCCAGCGCGCCGGCGTACACGATCGAGCTCGTGAGCAAGAAGCCCATGGGCCTCGGACAGCCAGAGCGGCGAAACTGGGAGCCGTCGGTCGTCGAGGACTTCAGCAAAGCGATGAGCGCACCCTGAGCGGCTGATCTGGTCAAGAACGGATGCGCCTGCGTTGGACTGCCCACCCGCCCCGGTTCCTCGTCGCAACCGATGAAACGGTCTGACTACTGTTTTCGCAGTCCCGGTTCTTGCAGCCCCGCGGCGTTCTGTGGGGCACTGCGTGCGGCCAGGAATTGCAGCGTCGAGCGCAGCGCTTCAGGCAACGGCGTGTGGGTCAGCGGGCCAAACTGGGCGCGCAGGGCGCGGCCGTCCAGCGAGTGCGGCACCTGGTAGAGGTAGCGCATGCGCGCCAAGTCGCGGAAAAACGGCAGCACCAGACCGATGGCGCGCACCGGCAGCCAGCTCATTTGGGCGTGCACTGCATGCGCATCGGCCCCGAGCAAGCCCATGTCCCGCGCCGCTTGCTCCAAGCCCGAAAGCAGTTCTGCGCCGCACAGCGTGTGTCCCTCGAAGTGCCAGCGGCTGTGCAGCGGCAGGCCCTGGGTGCCCGCCACTGCCACGAAGGTGTGTGCCAGGTCAGGCAGGTAGGCCCACGCATGCGGCACCTGCAAGGGGCCGGGATAGGTGAGCTTTGCTTTGCCTCGCAGCAGCTGCTTTGCAATCATCAGATCGATCCACGTGCCTGTTTCGGGCCCAAAGAAATCGCCGGCCCGGACAACGACGCTCTTCAGCGTGCCCCGCGCGCCCCGTTCAGCAAGTTCGGCCTCGAGTTGTTGCCGCAATTGGCCCTTGTCATCGCTGGGCGCTTCCGGGGTGCCTTCGCTCAGCAGCGCGGGCATCGCTTTGCCGTAGGCGTAGACGTTGCCGGGCAGCATGAAGGTCGCGCCGAGCGCCTCGGCCACCGCCATGCCGGCGCGGGCCAACGGCAACAACTGTGTGGCCCATTCAGAGTAGGGCGGGTTGACGGCGTAGACCACCACCGTGGCGCCGCGGGCTGCTGTGACCAGCTCCGGTGTGTGATGCAGGGCCAGGTCGATCTGGCCCGGCTCGCGAGCCACTCCAGCACGGGGTCGCGCCTGGGCCAGTACGCGCCATCCGGCCGCATGGAAGGCGTGCACTGCCGCCTTGCCGAAGTGTCCGCGTGCGCCAAGGACAAGCACTGTTTTTGGGTTTTCACGAATCACTCTGATGTCCTTTGTCAGCAACCGCCACCGGCTGCAAGGGTTCGAACTTTGGCGTTGAATGACTGTGCTGACAACTGATGAGCACTGCAGACGAGCTATACATTTCTGCATGCCTAAAAGCCCAGTGCGCACCTTGCCCGAATCGTTCGATTGGGCGCTTGTCAAGAGCTTTCTGGCCGTGCTGGAGGCTGGCAGCCTGATGGGCGCGGCGCGTTCGCTCAAAGCACAGCAACCCACGCTCAGCCGCCACATCACCGAGCTGGAAGCCCAGCTGGGCACGCCCTTGTTCGAACGCACTGGCCGCGGTGTCATGCCCACCGCGGCCGCGCTGGCCATTGCCCAGGCTGCGCTGCAGATGCAAAGCAGCGCCGAGATGTTGCAACGCACCCTGACGGGTCAGCGCGACGCCACCAGCGGCACCGTGCGCATCACCACCAGTACGGTGGCGGCCAGCTACCTGCTGCCCGCTGTGCTGGCGCGCCTGCTGGCCAGCGAACCCGGCATCCAGGTCGAGCTGGTGGCGTCAAACGGGCTAAGTAACCTGTTGCGGCGCGAGGCCGACATCGCAGTGCGCATGGTGCGGCCTGCTCAAGCCTCGCTGGTGGCCAAGAAGCTGGCCGACCTGCCCATCGTTGCAGCGGCGCACAGCCGCTATTTGTGCCAGGCGGCGCCGCTGCGCCAGCCGGCCGACCTGGCGCAGCACCGGCTGATTGGCTACGACACGGACGACACCATCGAGCGCGGTTTTGCGCACATGGGCCAGCCCCGCGCGCGGGCACAGTTTGCGGTGCGCTGCGACGACCAGTTGGCCTACGGTCATCTGGTGGCTGCGGGTGCTGGCATCGGCTTCGTGGCGGCCTACAACCTGCGGCATTGGCCCGGTGTTCAACGCGTGTTGCCCATGTTGGCCATTGCGCCGCTGCCGTGCTGGCTGGCTGTGCACCGCGAGATTCGCGGCAACCGCCTGGTGCGCCGTGTGTTTGACTTCCTGGCTGAAGAGATTCCGCTGGAGCTGGCTGAAGCGGGCTGATCCGCTTCTCGGTACACGCGCCGTGTTGTTGGCGGTTGCGGGCCCGCGGGCCACCCCAGGTTCGTAGCCAACTGGCGCACACAGGCACGGCCGGCGGCAGCGGAAGTGCCCCAATGGGCTGTGGTGCCGCAGGCATGGACTGCCTAGCATGCTGCATAGCGCATCCGGCCAGGCTGGGGCTCGTGACGGCAGACAACGACAGGTAATTTGCCGTCGCCCTGCAACCGTTTCAGCGGCGATGTGGGGACGTGGAAGTCAAGCGGGGCGGGTTATCAAGCGATGTCTGGCGGCGACTGGAAAGAAATGTTCAAGGCAGCCTGTGATGGCGACCTGGCGCAGCTGCGCTATCACGTCCCGTTCCCCACACTCCGTACCAGCCTGGTCATCCTCCGAGTCGGCGTACCGACGCTGTTCATGGCGCACGCGGTGGTGCGCATCGTCAACGGAACGATGCCGCAATTTGCCGCCTTCCTCGGAGGGATCGGATTTCCTCAACCATTGGCCGTCGTGTGGGCCATCACGCTGACCGAGCTGGTTGCCGGAACAATGCTGGCGCTTGGGTATCGCCAGCGATCTGCGTCGATAGCGCTGGCTTCCATTGCGGCCGGCGGTATCGCGCTCATTCACCACCGCTTTGGCTGGTTTGTAGGCGAGCACGGCTCCGGCGGTAGTGAGTACAGCGTCAGCCTCTTGCTGTCACTGCTTGTCCTGGCTGCAGCAGATCCAAAGCCTTCTCGCCATGCCACGCAGCAGCACGACTGAAGACACCGAAGCCAAAGCTCGGCTGCCGGGCGCAGATTTCGCAGGCTGCTGATCCGGGCGGGTACCCAGCGTCTACTTGCGCATCAAAGTGCTCTTGCCGAACAGGCTCTCGATCAGGTCGACGGCCAGCTCGGCGGTCTTGTTGCGCACGTCCAGCGCGGGGTTGAGCTCCATCACGTCCAGGCTGGCCAGGCGGCCGGTGTCGGCGATCATCTCCATGCACAGCTGGGCCTCGCGGTAAGTCGGGCCGCCGGGCACCGTGGTGCCCACGCCGGGGGCGATGGCGGGGTCGAGGAAGTCGACATCGAAACTCACGTGCAGGTGGGTGTTCGCGTCCAGCGTGGCCAGGGCGAGCTCCATCGTGTGGCGCATGCCCATCTCGTCGATGTAGCGCATGTCGAAGACTTCCAGCCCCATCTCGTGCACGAAGCGTTTCTCGCCGGCGTCGACGCTGCGGATGCCGATCTGCCTGATCACCTTGGCGCTGATGGCGGGCACGGTGCCGCCGATCTCTATCAGTTCCCTGGGTCCGTGGCCGCACAGGCAGGCCACCGGCATGCCGTGGATGTTGCCGCTGGGCGTGAGCGTGCTGGTGTTGAAGTCGGCGTGGGCGTCCAGCCACACCACCCGCAGTTTCTTGCCGGCGTCGCGGCAATGGCGGGCCACGGCGCTGATGCTGCCGACGCCCAGGCAGTGGTCGCCGCCGAGCAGGATGGGCAGGCGGGCGCGTTGCAGTTCGCCGTACATGGCCTCGTGCACGGCGCGGTTCCAGGCCACCACCTCGGCCAGATGGCGGTAGCCGTCGGTGGGCGGCAGCCAGGGGTTGGCGGGGCCGGCGAGGTTGCCCAGGTCATGCACCGTCAGGCCGTGGCTTTCCAGCACGGCCTGGATGCCGGCCACACGCAAGGCCTCGGGCCCCATGCTGGCGCCGCGCGCGCCCGCGCCGATGTCGGTGGGGGCGCCGATGAGGCTGATTTGCTTTTGCATGGGGCGGGCTAGATATCGACGGCGAGGTCGCCGGTGGTGGTCTCGGGCAAGTCAAAGCCGTAATGGTCAGCCAGGAATGCCCAGGCCTCTTCGGCGGTCTCGACGAAGTGGAAGAGCTTGAGGTCGCCCGCGCTGATCATGCCGGTGTCGACCAGGTGTTCGAAGTTGACGAGCTTTTCCCAGAATGCGCGGCCGAAAAGGAGGATGGGTCGTGCCCGGCTCTTGCCGGTCTGGACCAGGGTCATGGTTTCGAACAGTTCGTCGAGCGTGCCGAAGCCGCCGGGGAAGCACACCAGCGCGATGCTGCGCATCAGGAAGTGCATCTTGCGCAGCGCGAAGTAG